>JAISCS010000021.1 GCA_031265365.1 Verrucomicrobiales bacterium | reverse complement strand
ACCGCCGATGCTGAAATCATTCTGCCGCTGGATGAGGGTGCTGCGGGTGCCCTTGATGAACAGCCGCTTGGTGGAGGTGACCGCGAAGGTGCCCCGCCCGCACACCAGCACGTCGACATCCGGCGCCCAGGCACTATTCCAACTGCGATAGGGCCGCATGGGACTACCCACCTGCCCAGTGCTGTCGTCACCAGTCTCGGACAAAAAGACGATTTGCGTGCCGGCGACGTTGGCCTCCAAATCACTCGCCTTCGCCACACCGCTCAAGTCCACCGTGAACTCGCCGGCGTAAGCCCACGCCAGCGCGCCGTTGTCCAGCGTCGCCGCGTACAACGAGGTCTGGCCGCCGCGCGTCTCGTCCGCCTCGACCACATACGTGTCCCCCTCGTTATGCCCCGCCACCGGCGGCAAGTCCGCGTACGTGTCCACGCTGCCCTTCAGCGTCGCCACCTTCGACAACACGTCAATTTGCTCTTGCAACTCCGCGTCCTTCTCTTCAACCTCCGCATGCGAGGCAAACAGACTTTTCAAATATTCAAGATTGAGCAAGGAAAATATTTTCATGGTTATTTCTCCGTCGCGTAGGTCACGGTCACGCTGTCCGTCCCGCCGTCCAGGCGGGCAAGTTCGAGTTGGCTGGCGTTTTGCACGTAAAATTCCGCCGCGACTTGCGGCAGGCGCAGGCTCGCGCCGCCACCGTCGCGCCGCACGGCCAGCGTCACGCCGGTGTCGTTGACGATGGTTACCACGCGGCAGTCCGCCTCCGGTAACTGAACCCACGCCGCCGCCACGCTGACACTGCCAAACACCGTGCCGTCCGGCGCGCCCGCCGCGCCGCCGGCGCCGGGGGAATCGTCGGCCAGCACCACCCGCAAGGTGCCCGTGGTGGCCGGCCCCGGCCCCGCTGTTTTCATGATTGCACTGCCCATAATTTTATCCTTCCAATTCGTAGTTCACCGTCAGCGGCGTGTTGTCCTGGTCTTTGCGCCGCACCTGCACATCACCGGCGTTCGCCAGCCCGCGCACGGTCGTGCCGGTGAACGCCGGCAGCGGAAACGTCGCGCCCGCGCCGCCGCGCCGCAGTTCAAGTTCGGTGTCGGTGTAATTGTAAATGGTCGCCTGCTTGCACCCGCCGCCCGCCAGCGCCGTCCAGTTCGCGCCGGTGGCGGCGGTCTGCACGGTTTGGAAACTGGCCGCGCTCACCGTCTCCAACGCCGAGGCGCTGGCGGTGACGGCGGTGACGATGCCGTCGCGCAGCGCCGTCAGCGGCGTGTCCAGCGCGGCGGTAAGTTTTTGCAAGAGCCGCTTGACCAGCGCGACCAGGGAAAACGTCCCGCCGTCAGCGGTGGCGGGCGCGTCGGCGGCGGTGCCGAGGTTGCCGTCCAGCCGCGACTCAATGGCGGGCAGGTCCAGCTCGCCGCTGACCTTGGTGCGGAGCGCGTGCGCGCCGCCGGCCGGGTCGCGTCCCGCGCTGAACGTGGAATCGTCCGACACCCGCACGCGCAACGTTTGCTCGTCGCTCGCTCCGTTCCCCGCGCTGCTGCTGTGTTGTGCCGCCATAATCGTGGTCAGTTCCCGTAGGTGAGATACAAAAAGGCCAGGCCGCCGCCGAGGGTGGCAAACCGCACCTGGTTCAGGTTGTCATAGCCGTCAATTTCAATCACCCCGCCCGCTCCGCAGGACAGCGAGCGGTTCACCGTCGGCGCGCCGATGAAACTGTAATGCACCAGCGCGCCCCGGACCTGGATCAGCGCCTTGGTGGCGCGCGCGCCGCCGCAATGGTCAATCCTCGCGGGCGTGCAACCAACCGGCGCCGCGCCCACCTCCAGCAATTCATCGGCAAAAAATCTCATGGCTCGTGACCTTTCCCGTTAGATATACAGAAAGTATTCACGAGTGCAAGAAAAAAATCCAACCGCCAAATGCCGCTGCCGCGTTGACAATTCCCCTTCCGTGAAGGGGTGGCCACGCCAGCGGACGGGGTAGTTCAGCGTTTGGGACAGGCGAAAGCAGAAAGCTGAAAGCTGAAAACAGAAATAATTTCAGCTTTCTGCTTTCGGCTTTCCAATTTCCGGTAACGCTGAACTACCCCGTCCGCTCCGCGCCCACCCCTTCACGGGAGGGGAAGGCCAGCCGCCGGGCCAGCACCGCCGGCACCGGCTCCAAGTCCACCACATCGCCGTCGTCCACCAGCCGGCCCGCCGCGCGCGCCACCTTGGTTAAATTTTTCCGGTCAGTCGCCACGCTGAACTTCTCCGCGCCGTCCGGCCCGCGCACGGTCACCGCGCCGATGGCGTCGCGCTCGTCCGGCTTGGCGGCGATGCCGTAGCCGAGCACTTCGCCGATGGTGTTGTTCAGCGCCGCGCGGCGCAATTCCGTCCGTTTCACCTGGTCGGGGTTGTAGTAAAACGTCCCCGCCACCGTCACCGCCTCGCGCAAGCCCAGCGCCAGCGCGTTCTCGCGCACGGTGTCGGGCGTGCCCTTCGGCACCAGCAGCGCGGGCTTGCGGCCGTCGGCGACCAGTCGCAGTTGCGCCGCCAGCGCCGCCGGTTGTTCCGGCACGGTGCGGTAGCTGCTGGTGCGCGTGCGCCAGTTGATGCGTCGCTCCGCCTCGCGCAACTGGCGCGGACTGAGCGGCATGTTGCCGCCGGGCTTCATCAGTCCCATGCGGGTTGCTGTTTCCTTGTAGCGCCGGTTGATTTCCTGGATCCGCGCCACGTCCGCCGGCGCGAGATTTTTTTGCGCCCACTCCAAAAACAACTGCTCGCGCTCATAGCCGGCGCTGCCGCCGACCTTGACCGGCTGCCGCCCGCGCACGGACGCGGCCAACGATTTTAACGCGGTCTGGCGCGCGGCACTGTCAGCGTAGCCGGCGAGGTATTCCACCACCGCCGCCCGCGCCGCCTCGCCGTCGCCGCGCAACAGGGCGCGATGCACCGCGTCGTAGTGGCGGCTTTGCGGGGTCTTGCCGATGCGCGTAAAGCCCATGCGCCGGTTTTGCACGCCGAGTTCGTCCGCGTAGCGGCGGGTGACGGAGTTCAGCCACGCCGCGTCCTGCCGCGCCAGTTCGTTTTGTTGCCAAGCGATATCCGCGTCCGCCACTGACAGCGCCCGCGCCAGCGCCGCCTTGCCGGTGGCGTAAGCCCGCGCCTGGCCGGCCATGATGTCGTCAATGTCAGCGGCGGTGAGCCGCCCGTCTTGCTCCCACAAGCGCATGACCAGTTCGCCGACGTTCTTCACCGTCGCCAGCCCCGGCGGGTCGAGCGGGCTTTTGAATTTCGAGCGCGCCGCGAAGTCCTGCATGGATTGCGCGTAATTGCCGAACGCCCCGTAGGCGCCGCACACCAACTGTTGTTGAAAGATTTTGCTGGCCACCATCCCCAGCGCCTTCAGCGCGTCGTCGTCGAGCGTGTTGCCGATTTCGCTCCAACTCGCCCCGCGCTTGGCGCGACCGAAGATTTTCTCGTACAGTTCGTCCAGCCCCGCCCCCAGCGCGGCGGTGATGATGAGGTAGCCGATGAGCGGCATGACATCGCGCGGTCGCGCCTGGCCGTTGCGGTCCTTGCCAGGATTGAACGCGGGGTTCCACGCGTTGCGGACAAAGTTCGCCGCCATCTGCGTGCCCCACTTTTGGTATTTGAAGAAAAACCGGCCCGCCGGCGTGTCCATGAACACCGGCACCTGGTCAAAGCGGTAGCCGCCTTGCGCGAGGTTGACCGCGCCGCGCAGGAAGCGGCCGGTTTCCTCGCCGGTGCCGTTCTCCATGCGCAGCGCGTCCACGTCGAAGCCGTTGCGCTCAAACCACGCCTCGTAGAGCCGCGCGCGCCGCGATTGATGATTGGTGTCGCCGCCCCAGCTTTTGAGCGCGTCGCGTAAAAACGATTTGGCGGTGAGGTAGCTGTGCGTCCGCACGAATCTTTCGCTCGCGTTGAAGCCGCTCCATTTCAGCCCGAATTGCGCCACCTGTTGCGCCGCGTTCACCGCCGGGGAATCGAGCGCCTCCATGTCGCTGACCATGTTCATCAAGTCGTCGAGGATGGCCCCGTGCTCGCCCGCCTCGGCGATGATGCTGGCGTCGCGCATCATGCCGCGCATCTGCCACGCGCCTTTCACGGCGGGGATGAAGCCGATGGTGGTGGCGTTGTAAGCCAGGCCGCTGGTCAGGTTGGTCAGCACGGTGATGGGGTTGCTCAACTGCGTCGCCGTTGCCAGCGCGTTCAGTACCGCTGCTCCCCGCGCCCACACGCCTTTCGACGTGACGCCGTAGGCCCGCTGACGGACCGCCTCGATGTATTCCTTGGTCGCCTGGTTGTAGGTGCCGCTCTGCGCGATGTCGAACAAGTCCTTGCCTTGCGCGCCGACCTTCTGCCCGTAAGCCTCCACCTGCGCCACGCGCTCGCACCACGACATCAGGTAGCGCCGCGCCGCGTTGAAGCTGTAGTCGTACATCATCGTCGGCAGCGGCGTCTCCCGCCCCGCCTCGATGTTGGCGAAATAATCAAACGACGACTCGCCGCTGAACCGCGCGCTTAAAAACTTCAGCGCGTCCTCGGCGCGCTTGATAAAGCCGCCGTTCAGCAACTCGGTGGTGATTTTGTCGAACAGCTTTTTGTTGCTGGTCGGGTCTTGCAACACGCGGCGAATTTCCGGCTTCAACGTGCGCGGGAAATAATTGGCAATCGTGCCGATGGGCCGGAACCGCTGTTCCTGACCGTCCCACACCACCAGCTTGACCGCGCGGTTCTTTTGATGCATCGCCAGCGCGCCGTCCTGCCACCGCTTGATTAGCTCACGGCCCGCCGGCGAGTAACCTTCCGCCGACACCGCCGCCCGCTCCGCCGCCGTCTTGCCGCGCTTGCGTGTGCCGCCGCCCGCTGTCCGCTCAATCACCGGCGCGTCCACCTCGGTAAAATATGCCTCGAAATCCTTGAACCCCTGCCGCCGTTCTTTCCGGTTAAATTTTCTCTGCCACGCCAGGAACGGCGCGGTGTGATGACCTTGATGCTTCCGCGCCAAGTCCACGTGCCGCTTGACGGCGCGGCCCAGAAACTCCAGCCCCGGCGTCGCCAGCAAAATATCGGACGCGCCCTTGAAAAATCGCGTCCACCCCACCGGCTTCCACAACGCCGGCACCTGCGGGCCGTACCGGAATTCGTCACCCGCCTTGGTTTCGTCAATCGGCGGTTCGCCGCCAGTGAGGAAATTCGCCTGTTCTTCCAGCCGCGCCATCACCGCCGCCAGTTCCGCCTTCGCCTCGGTGATTTGAGCGCGCAACAGGTTTTCGTCCAGCCCGCGCAACACCGGCTCATTGTGCAGGGCTTCTTCCAGCGCCCCCAGCCGGCTTTCCAGCCGCAGTTTTTCGGGATTGCTCTCCACCACGCGGGCGACCGCGCGGCGCAACTCATCCTGCCTTTGCTCCAACGCGCGCATGACGGCCTCGGCTTGCGCCGCGTCGCCCGTCTCCGCCGCCGCCACCCGTTGCGCCAGGTCATTCACCTCCGCATTGAGCCGCGCCACCGTCGCGTCGGCGGCGATGGGGTTGGCGACTTCATCCATGTATGACCGCCCCGCCTGCGCCGGGTCGGTGACATTTTCCCGCGAATCATCCCGCACCCGCTTCGCCGCCAGCGGCGGCGTCCCCGCATGGGGACGCTGATGGTCAGGGCGGGCTTGGTCACCGTCAGCGGTTGCCTCGCGCATCACCGGCTCGCTGTTTTCGTCCAATGAAATTTTAATGTCTGCGGGGTTGACAGAATGCCACCACTGCAATAGTTTATCTTTAGAGGGGTCAATTCCTCGGAAATCCTGCATTGCATGCGGGCTCCTTCCGTTAGGGGTTGACCCTTCGGTCATTTCACGAGGCGTGGCATGTCCATCATGAAAAATATCCAACCGCAAATCTCCTTCAGTGCCTTCAAACGCCACTAAGCGTACCAACAACGCCTCCCCGTCTATCTTTGCGGCAACCGCATAGTGATGCCAAGTGGCGCCGTCGGACACTGATTCAAAAATCGGTATCGCTTGTTCAATCAACTCTTTAAGTCCCGGAATCAGACGCAAAGTTCTCAAGTCCGCGCTGTGCGACTTTAGCTTTCTAAAACCGGATTTCACCATTTTTATCAACCTGCCGCTGGCGTGATTTTTGAAAATTTTTCCGGCAGGATAAATTTTTTCTGCCAAGTTTCGCGCCGCGCTTTTATCTTCGGGCAATCCCGATGAAAAAACGACCGGCTGTTGTTTTGCCAAAAAGTCACGCTTGGCTAACGCTTCCCAATCCCCGTAGCGTGCCTTGAACTCCGGCGAGGTGGCGCGGGCGTATTCTTCCGCCGTTAGATTGGACGGCTGGCCGTTGGCGGCGAGACGCGGCGCGGCTTCACTGAATCCGCCAGCGGGTGAAGTCCGGTTGTGTTGATTGGCGGCCCGCTGCGGGTCGGACATGCCGGATATACTGCCGTCACCGTCAGCGTCTGGCAAGCGGTTTGCGCGCTTGCTCGCCAGCAGCGCGCTGACCGGCGCCCCGTTCTCATGCGTGATGGTGATGTCGTTTTCGTCGAAGATGACGTAATTGCGAGTACGCGCGGCATTCCGCTTATCAACAAACTTTTGCGCGGCGGCGCGGGTGGGGAATTCATGGCTTTTCCCTTGGTGATAATTCTCCGCGTAGAATTTCCCTTCATTCTCCCCCACCGTCCACCCGTTAAACCGGCTGCCTAGGTCAAGGTAGCGGATGCCTTTGATGCCTTTGCTGGCCAGCCATTCAGAGGCTTTTGGTTTGCCAAGTTTATTAGCCAACCATCCATAAAATTGCTCACCGGTTAGCGGAATGCGCCCGTTCTTTGGCATCAACGCATCAGGAGTTGTCGCCTCAATAAAATAATCGAGGTCTTTCAACTTCTCCAACACCGCGTCATACGCTTCAATGCGGTAGTCCCAATCTAGCAATTCGTCATCCTCGACGTTTAACTCCACGCGGTAGAGCTTGCCGCTGTCAATTCCCGCTGTAACCCTCCCGTCATCCAACAGCTTTAACAAGCGCTCTTGTTCACGCTTAAATACCTGCTCGTTAAGGTCATTATCCGGGATGGCTAATTGAATATACTCGCGTAATTCGTTTTCCCTTAGCGCGCCGCGGTAGTTTCTTGACTTGGTGGCTAGTCTTTCTCGTATCGAATTCCATACCGGGTTTCCTTGCGCCAAAATCGGCTGACCATCCAGCTGCAATTTTATTTCTCTCCCTGAAAGATTTTTCCGGTATTCCTCGCCGGTCGCTTGGTTCTCCGCGAAATATAAACCCCAGCCGTAAGCCTGGCTCCCCTCACCGCTGCCGATGTTCACCGTCCTGAACTTGCCCACCCGGTGCGGCGTGCCGTGGTAGGCGCGCTTGCTGGCAAGGGGGGAGCCAACTTTTTGATTGAACTCCTCGCCGAGTTGCGATAGATTGATTTCAGACCCCGCATTGAGGGCGTCCCGCAACTCCGCTCCGGCGGTGCCGGGCGCCGTTCCAAATACCTTTGCGGGGTCGCTTTTTTTCACCGTCAGCGCCTCAATGTCGTAGGCGTGATGTTTCAGGTGGTCGGTGTGTTCCTTCACCGTCAGCGCCACACCGTAAGTCTCGCCGCGAAAATTCAACGCTCCCGCGAGTTTGTGTACCTGTTTCACGTCGGCGGTGACTGGCTCGTGCGCCTCGGAAGTCACCAGCACCGCGTGACGGATAATATCCGGCACCGCCAGCGCCGCGTGCACATTCACCGCGCCTTCGTGTTTGAACAAATGCCCCAGCGTCCGCCGGTTGAACAAAATCTCCCAGCCGGTGTCCGCGTTCTTGAACCGCCGGCCAAACTGCGGCGTCAGTTTCTTGCGCGCGTCCACCCGCAAATCAATGATGCGGTCGCCCTTCAACACGTCATCCGCCACGTCAATCACCCTGACCGGCCGGTCAGTGGCGGCGGGGAGCGCCGTCAGCGCCGGCGGCACCACCACCGCATTGGCAAAGCGCGTCGGCTCGCGGTCGCTCAAACCTTTGGCCGGGTCATACGGCTTGGCCCGTTTGGCAAACAAGGCGAACTGGCCGCCCTGTTCTTCCGCGCCGCCCAGCATCAAACCGCCTTGCCCGTCGCCGATTCTTTCGTTCTTGAACTCCGCCCGTGGCGTCACCGCCGGCGGTGAGGGTTCCGACTTCGCGTCAAACAAATCCATGTCAAACGCCGTGCGTTGTCCCAACGATTTTTCCAAGTCCAGCAAGCGCCGTTCCTCCGTCACCGTCAGCGATTCCCCGCCGCGCTTGCGCCGCGTCAGCGCGCGGTATTCGCGCAACTCCGGCGGCGCGGCGCGCTTGGCAAACAACGGCGCCGGCGCCTGTCCCTCCAGTATCCGCCCCGCGTCCGTATGGTCAAAATGCACGTCAATCGGGTACAGCTCACCGCCGGCGGCTTTGATAAAATTGCCAACGTGCGCGTCCAGCATCTTCACGCCGGACTGGTGGACATATGTGCTGTCGGCGGCGTCGCCTTGCGGCTTCCAGCCCTTTTCCCGCAGGTAGCGGTTCAACTCCACCTGATGCGGCTTCTCGCCGGCAATTTGATGGTAAGAGGTCAGTACCGTCGGCTCGTCGCCGATAAGCCACACACCTTCCACCCTGGCATCCAGCTTCGGCGCGGCTTGCGCGAACGCGGCAATGCTTTGGAGATAACCTTTGGGACTGCCCATCACCCCCCACCGCCCCGGCCGGGTCAGTTTGTAAATTCGTCCATGCTCACGGTCACGGAAGATTCGATGTTCCATGCCGCCGGGGTATTCATTCTGCCGCAGTTGGTTAATCCGCTCATCGGGAATGAGCCAGCCGTTTTTCCGCGCCAGATTGTAGAGGGCGTATTCCTGCCCCAGATTGCCGTCACCGAATTCTAGGGATGTTCCGGCATCTTCCGCGCGGTAGGATTCAAAGAAGTGTTGCGGCGTAACTGGGCGTCCAGCTCCTCCGCGGTCATCTTCCGCGCGTTCTCCACGCCGATTCTCCCCGCCTCGTCCCAGCCCGCGCTGATGGCCTTGACCGCTTGCGCGCTGGTCCATTTCTTGCCGTTGTGTGTCCATTCCGCCATAAGTTTGTTCCTCATTGACTTTACCACGCCCTGTCAAGTCCCCCGCCCGCCTCGCCGCGAGCGGCGGCGTCCCGGCGTTGGGACGCTGACGGTCAGGGTGGCCTTGGTCACCGTCAGCGGTCGCCTCGCGCATCACCGGCTCGCCGTTTTCGTCCAGCGGGATTTTAATGTTTTCGGGATTGACAGCATAGATGTTACGCAGTAGTTTGATAATAGAGTCCGAGCCGGAGCTGGGGTCAACGTTGGTCGCAACGCCTCCAGTCTTGAACACGTCTCGGGCTGACGAAGCTCCAGAAGGCGCCCCTTCTTGGAGCTTCTTTTTTAGATACACCTCGTGCAAATAAAACTGGTTTGAGTTTTCCCCCAATTTCAACACCACCGCCGCCACATAATTTTCACCGGCAATTTGCAGTGGCGCGGCAACCACGGCCGTGTCATGGCCGCGCCCCTTCCAATTCTCCTGCCGGTCAATCACCCGTCCCCGCTCAATCACCTCCGGCACCGCCGCGAACGCCGCCGCCTTGTTCCGCCCCACCCCGTGCGCGATTGAGGATTTGACGCCCGCCTTGTTCAATTTCACCGCGCCAAACACCGGACTGTTCGCCACGCCGCCAAGCGATTGATAGTATTTTTCCACCCGCTCCGTCAGCCCCAAATGCAAATCTTTTTTGAACTCATCACCCGTGAGTACCTTCACCGGCTCCCCGTCCAAAAACTGACGATGCCCCAGCGCCTCCCAATCCCCATGCCGCGCCTTGAACTCCGGCGAGGTGGCGCGGGCGTATTCTTCCGCCGTTAGCTTGGACGGCTGGCCGTTGGCGGCGAGACGGGCTTCACTTAATCCGCCAGCGGGTGAAGTCCGGTTGTGCTGAATGGCGGCCCGCTGCGGGTCGGACATGCGTGCCATACTGCCCTCATCGTCAGCGCCTGGCAAGCGGTTTGCGCGTTTGGACATCAAAATACCCGGCGCGCGGTCGCTGGTGAGATTGGCGGGAATAGCCACACCGTTCACCGTCAGTGGCGACCGCGCCGACTTGGACGCCGCCGCCCCAGTTTGGCCCGCCGCCGGTGCCGCGCCGTAAGCCCCGCGCGCGCCGGTTTGCACGTAACGATGGCTCGCCCGCAACAACTCCAAAATATCCGCGTCCGTCAGCACCACGCGACCGCGCAGCCAACTGTTCACCGCGTTGCGCAACGCCGTCAGCGCGCGCCGGAACCACGTCGGCTGCTTCGACCGCTGCACCGGCAAAAACTCCGCCATCCGCGCCAACACCTCTTCCGCCAGCGCCCGCCGCCCTTCGGCGGTGTCTAACTCAAAACCGTAAGCCGCCGCCAATTCTTTCAGCGATTGATATCCGGCGCGCGTCGCGATGCGCGGGTCGAGCGGTTTGTCCTTGATGGCCGCATACACCGCATCCATTGTGGTGTTCCACGCATAACTGTTTTCCCCCAGCAACCCGCGCAAGCCGTGGTGCCCGACAATCTCATGCAAGGCGATTTCAATTCCGCGCACCGAATTTTTGAGGTTACCCGCGATTAAATATACTTTGCCGTCATAATAATAGCCTTCCAGCCGGTTGCCGGGGCGTTGTGACAGTAATCCGCCGCGGTCATCCGGCGTGTCCTGCGGCGTGTCCACCACGATAATCTCCGGCGCGTTGCGCGCCCCCTTGAACACCCGGTCCGTCTCCCGCTGAATTTTTTTGCCATGCTCGGTTTGTGTTGGCGTGGCAGACTTGGTGTTCCGGCCGTTGGACATCCAGTAACGCTCGACATACAATATCTCCCCGTCTTCCACCCGCGGCGCCCCGTATTTCTCCCCGTCTTCCAGCGTCACACTCAAATCATCCGGGTCAATCGCCGCGACTCTCAACCTTTCACCGCGCACCGTGATGATGTCGTCCATCAACAGACTGTTCACACTAACCGGCTTGGTGCCCTTTTGTTTTTTGGTGTCCTTGACAAAATTTTTCCACTGGCGCTCTTGTTTAACTCCGGCCCGGCGCTGGCGCAATTCTTCCTCACGATAAATCCGCCGTGTTTTGATGCCGCGATTAACCGCGTCAAACAAAGCGTCCGGCGTCGGCTCGCTGATCTGCCCCCCGTCATAAGCCATCTGCGCCATCACATCCACAGGGGTGCCGCCTCTTCCTTCGCCGAAGACCGCGCGGCGGTAAATGCCTCGAATATTTTCTGGGTTGTAACCGTCATACTCCGCGCCGAGCGCACGCCCTGATGTTTCGGCTTTCCGGCGCGCTGTTTCACGTGGAACAATCCCGCCGTTTTCTCCGATGAAATCCAGCACATCCGGCGCGCCCAGCGGCGCGTAGGGCAGGGTGAAATTTTTTGACTTCGGCTGGCTGACCGGATGCGGCGCGGTTAATTCAGGAGCGGCGGGTTGGTTTGGAGTTCCCGCAACAACGCCGCCGTCTGTTCCCGCAACATTTGCTTCTCCGCCATTGACAGCTGGCGGATTAGCGGCGACGGCACCGCCTGCCACCGCGTCGCCACCAGGCCGCCCTGTAACAGGTTGAGCACCTGCGTTATCTCCGGCTCCAGACTCTCGCCCTGATGGGTCAGGCAGTGGACTTGCATGCGCGGGTGACTGTAGATTGGCTTCATCGGTTTTAATAGTAACACCGTTGTCAAGGGGATTTGGAATTTCGATATTTTGGGTTGGGGAATTATTTGGAGTTTGGGGTTTGGAATTTGGATTTTTTGCGTCCACCCGATACGCCTCCTCCGCAAATTGGGCGCTCGCCTTCATCGCCAAAATCTGTTCGTCCGCCAAGCCCCAATACAACGGGTTCTTACGGTCCGCAGCCGTCACCGTCAGGGAATTTTCTATGGTTGATTGATTATTGCTAATTGGGGCGGCGGGATTTTGCGGCGCCGGTTGCAGGAACGTCAGCGGCGAGGTTGGTGATGGCGGCTCCGAGGGATTTGGCTTCTCTTCAATCGGGGTTTTCTGATAATACCCCTGCCTGTCAACTTGGTAAGTATCGGAGAACTGTTTGATGTTCGCCTCGCTCACTCCCGCCGCCCGCATTTGCTCTTGGGTCTGCGCCAGCGTCAGCTTGCCGGCGATAAACTCGTTGCCGATTTGCATCTGGGCGTTCACAGGCTGCAAGGCATCCTTGGCTCGCGCTTGCTCGCCCATGTCCGGTTGCGGCGCGGGGCCGTTGGCGGGTTTTTCGGTGGGTGATGGCAACGGTGGCGGTTCAACCTTGCCATGCGCGCCAGCCGCCGGAGCCACTACGCCCAGCGGCCCGCCGATGGCCGCGCCCAGCGCAAACTCGGCGGCGCGGCGTTTGGCAAACTCGGCTGGCGTCACCTTTTGGTCGCGGAACAACCACGCGCCCAAATCCTCGCCGCTGCCCTGCGCCACCTCCGTGCCGCCTTCCGCCGCCGCCGCTTTCAACCCGCGCGCGCCGCGCCCCAGCAGGCGGCTGACGAATTTTTGCTTCACTTCCTTGCCGCCCGGCAGTTTGCCGAGAATGGCGTCCAGCGGGATTTTTTCCATCGCCGCCGTCGGCAGACCGATGACGGTTGCCTCACGGTCGGCCATCTCGTTTGCCGCTTTTTCATCCAAGCCCTGTTCCAACCAATAATCTTTTGCTTCCGCCCGCACGGAGCCGAGTTGCTGTGCGCCGGCAATCGAAGTTGCCAGCATGGGATTTTTGGTCACCAACCCCACACCGACAGCGGCGGCCAGTTGCGCCGCCTGTTCCGGCAAACGCCCCACCCACCAACGCGGATTGGTCAGGTCAAGGGTAACACCGTTCAGGGACTCACTCGGTGGGAAAGCCTTGCCAAAGCTCGCGCTGGCCTTGTCAAGTTGGTCTGCCGCCGTCTCGGTTGGTTTTCTAATAAAGGCTTTGGCGGATTCCGGTAACAGGCCCAGTGTGCCAGCCCCAGGCAAGGCGGCGAATGCTTGCCTCATCCCCCCCCTGACTACCGGACTGATTTTGGGTGATATCCTATCCGTCACCAAGTCAGTGAAATCGGTCACCATGGTGGACGGGTCGGTGGCGGCGCGCGCCAGCCAGCGTCCCGCGCCCGCCAAGCCGCGCCCGACATTGCCCCCGCCGCGCATCAACGAGTGTCCAAACTCAGTCCCCATGCTCAAATCCGGGGCCGGCTGGTTAACTTTGATAAAATTATCAATGTCCTCCTCCGTCAATCCGTGCGCTGGCGGTGGTGACGGCGATTGATTGGTCTTGATAAATTCGTCGATGTCCGCGTCAGTTACCATACTGGTCTTGGGTTGAAGTTACGCCTAAAATATTTTTTGACATATTTTTTGCCCGGCCCCCAAGTGTTTTGATTTTACCCCATACCCCTCTCACTAACTCTTGGTCTTCCGGTGACAACCCATCCCCGATTAAATAATCCGCCGCGTCACTTACAGCATCCTTCGCCATATGCCCAACCCCCGAACCAAAATTCTTAACGTCTGGAATGATCGTTTCAGGGGAGATTATTTTTTGCGCCCCATAACGCAAAATATCGGCGACACTGAGGTCGTCTGGAGCCGCTGGCTTGCTGTTGGGGGCGGCCTGACCGTGATTGGGCGGGACCATTCCGTTTTCCCGCATGATTTGCAGCACCGTCGCAGCCTTGGGGTCATTGGGATTTTTCAGCGCCCAAGCATAGATTTCTTGCGCTTTTTGCGGTGGCGTGGCGAAAGATTGCGGACTGCCGCCCACAGACAGGTTGGCCCCGCCAAACTGCGGAAAGAGTCGCTCCAGAATGTATTGCCGTTGTTCCGGCGTGAAATTTTTCGATGTTTGAAACAATTCCCGCGCCTGCTTTAGCCGCTCGGTATTGGGCACGGCGGTCGCGCCAAACCAATCAAAACCGGGGCTGTCATTCGGATTGTTTTGCGCCTCCGTTTTCAACTTAATCAAATTTTTTACCTCCGGCGCATATTGCGCGGAATCGTCATACCACTGTTGCCGCGCGGCGGCGTCAGCCAGCGCCTCTTGTTCCGCCTCGTATTCATCCTCAAAAACCTCACGGGTAACGGAGCGTCCGGTGTCTTTGTCACGCTCGGTTACCTTGATTTTTTTGCGGGGGTCACCGCCCAGCGCGCCCAGTTGCGCCCGATTGAATGGCTGCGCCCTGCCGTTGGAAATCACGCCGATTTGTATCTGGCGACCGTTCTCATCGGTGCCCCACAGCGGCTGCACCTGGTCGCGCCAAAGTTCTTTGCCGACTTGCGTCCCCAGCCGCTCACCGGTGGCGGGGTCGAGAATGCTTTGCACCGGCAGCGGCGGCAATTGCCCCGTGCTCGCCATCACCGTCGCGTTATACCGGTCGGCGGCATCGGCCGCGCCGATGCCGGCCGTGCGCGCGGCGGCCAGAATTTCCCGCTGCCGGTCGCCGCCGATGTCCGCGAACCGCCCCGCCCGCTCCGGCTGCGCCGCCGTCGCCGGCCGTTCCACTTTGAACGGCACTTGCGGCAACATCAGCGTCCCGCCGCCCGCGCCCGCCGCCGGCGTGGACACCATCGCCGGACTGTCACGATTCTCCGTCATCACCGCCGGTTGCGCGGGCACCGCCGGCAGTGGCGGCGCGAGCATGGCGGCCAAGTCCAAATCCAGCATCCCTTGTTCCTTCGCCTGTTTCTTAGCGCGCTCTTCCTGCCCCTGCGCCCACGCGGTTTGTTGCGCCCCGCGCTGCCAGTCGGCATGAGCATTGTTGCGCTGACGGTCTTCCACCACTCGCTGTTCCTCGCGCTGCCGCTCGGCGGAGCGCGCCTGCTCGTCGGCAAAACGCCAGTCCGCCTGGCGGTCCAACTCCGGCTGACGCCGCATCATCCGCCCGCGCCGGTCAACCTCCTGCGCGGCTTGTATCATCGGCCATAATCCGGTCAGTGACATAATGGTTCCTCACCTGCCGCCAAACAAATTCTTGAAAATTCCCATCAACCCGCCGCCGCCGGCTGCCTGGTCCTTCTCGTCCTGGGTTTTGAGGTTAAGTATTCCATTGTTGGCGGAGCCGCCACCACCATCGCCGCCGCCGCGCAAATCCAAAACGCCAGGGTCGCTGTTGCCGGTGGCCATGTGCTCAAACGTGAACGGCTTGACCGACCCGTCGGCGCTGCCGTTGCCGGCGCCTTGGCTGGCCAGCGCGCCGAAGCCCACCCCGCCGCCCGCCGGTCGCAAAACCGCTTGCGGCGAACGAAACGCCGGCTGGCCCGCCCCGCCCAGTCCCCCGCCGGCGGGCGGGACCACCGGTTGGGTTTCATCCCCGCCATTGAACAGCTTTTTGCCCGCCGCCGTCAGCACGCCCAGCGACTCCGCCATGCGGTCGCCGCGGTCATACCAGCCCTGGTCTTTCAGTGAAATAAACGACATATTTTTCCCTTCTATTATTTCGTCACCCCAAGCTCCAATTTTTCCACGCTCTCCTTGTAAAAAAAAAACCTCCTACATCATCGCCATCCCCGCCACGCTGGACGCCATGCTCAACGCCTGTTGCGCCATGTCCATCGCCCCGGGTTTCTGGATTAGTTGCGGATTCTGCATCGTCCCGCCGTTGATGCCCTTCATCAGCAACGTCAACTCGCTGTCGAGGTCGTTGTACAACGCGGGATTAAGTTGTCCCGTATTGTTCAACGGCTCGGACAGGGCGGCGAAAACGCTGGTCGGCGCTTGTTGTTGAATCATGCGCTCCGCGCGATAATCCTGCCACCCCTCGCCGGTGGCGGTGTCCCGCGCCTGCGCGCGCCGCGCCGCGCGCGCGGCCTGCTGCGCCTGTTGCATCGGCGTGGAAAACCGCATCCCTGCCCGCGCCAGCCCGTCGCGCGCCGCCGCTTCCTCATCCGCGCCGGCCCGCTCGCCGGCGGCGGTGATTTGCGCCAGGCGTTCACGCAATTCGGGACTGCCCGACAGGTAATCGCCGCGCAGCTGCCGGCGCATCAGCCCCAGCACCTCCGGCAGCGCCGGCGAGTTCGCGGCCTCGTAAATCTTGTCGGTGATAAACCGCCGGTTGGCGTCCGCCTGCCCGCGCCGCGCCTCCGCTTGGTCCCAGACATACTTGCGCTGGTTGACCCCCTGCGAAACCACGCCGAGCCGGCCGCCTTCCCAATCGTTGTGCGTCTCGCCAAACGGCCCGAACCACTTCGGGTCAACCTGTTCGTAACTAGGCCCCATGCATCCTCGCTATCTCCCGTAACTTAAAAACTTATAAAACTCAAAAAACCAATAAACTGATGCCAACTTTCCCGCCGCTTACCGCCCCATGCCCACATAAAGTTCGCCGAGCTTTTTCATCCGCATCCCCGGTATCAACCCCGTCACCGGCGACTGCGGGTCGCCCGAAATGATGTAGCTCATGCCGTAGGCCATGTGGCAGTAAGCCTGCAACACCTGCAAACAGGCGACGGTCTCCGCCCGCGTGTTGGCCGGATGCCACCCCGTCCAGTACACCGGCGTCGGGCAATGCTCGGCGAACCCCAGCCACTTCTCGGCGCGGTCATAAAACACGTCGTGACGCATCCCCGCCGTCAGCGTGTGGTTGAAGCTCGCCGCCCATGCCTTCAGGCGCGCAAACTCCTCCGGCGTGGCCACCGGATGGCTTAGGATGTCGCTGGTTCTGGTCATGGTCTTAATATACATTTTGTATGTTCAATGTCAGTAACAATTTCCGGTGCGCCCGTTGATTTCCAACCCCGCCACGCGCCAGCGGAGGTCTTCCTGCTCGCTCCAGAATTGCACGGCGAGGAACCGCCCGCTCGCCCGCAGGTCGAATTTGGCGACGGGGTTGCTGTTGCCGCTCACTTCCACCCAGTCGGCCCCGCTCCAGCAGGTGTCGCTGTCCAGGCTCTCGCGCGCCCCCAGCCGGCACCACAGCCGCTTGGGGCGGTCGAGCTTGGTCTTGATTTGCAGGTTGACCTTCACGCTGTCGCCGTATTTGTAAACATAATCGTCCCCGCCGTCGAACAACAGCGTCTCGCCCGCGCACCGGTAGGCCGCGCCCTTGCGGGCGTAATCCAGCCCGTGCACCAGCAACTCCGGCCCGTCCTGCGGCCCGTCCCGCGCCGCGCCGAGGATGAGCAGCCGTTCCTTGCGCCCGCCGGCGAGGTCGTTCCACGTCAGGTCGTAATCGTCCCACGCCTCCTTGAGCGAGTCCCAGCCAACATCCGTCTGCCAGTCCCACATCCCCGCCGCCGTCAGCGGCACGGCGTAATCGTCGAACACCGCCGTGTCTTCCAGAAAATTCCACACCAGCACCTTGGTCCCGCCGTCCGCCGCCGGCGCCACCAGCCACATCTCGTTCTCGCCCTCGTTCTCGAAAACAAAAATCTCATCCAGCCGCGCGCGGTCCAGCGCGGCGAACCATTCGCGGCTCACCTGCCGCAACACCGGCTGCAACCCTTCCGCGCCGTAACGATAAATCTCGCGGTGCCCGACGAACAGCGCCCCGCCCGGCATCAGCGCCCAGGCGTGCCGCCCCAGCAAGCCCTCGCCCGTCAACACCGGCTGCACGGTGAACCCGGCGGGGCGCCCCGCGTGCTGCAAGAGCTGCACCGACCATTCCTTCAACACCAGCGCCTGGCCCCCCAGCGCCGCCAGCGCCCAGATGTCGCCGTTGATGTCGCCGCCGACATTGACCAATTCGCCGGCGTCGTTGGCGGTCTCCGTCACCACCACCGCGCCGGACGGGATGAAAGTTTGCGGCGGCAGCGCCCCGCTCAGGCCGAGGTTGGTCAGCTTGCACCCGCGCGCCGTGGTCACCGTCACGCCCGCCGGCTTCGCGCTGACCGGCGCCGCGCCCTCGTTGGTCACCGTCAGCGTCGGCGGGTCGGTCTCCATCGGGCTGGCCGCCGTGATGCGCAGCGGAACGGTTTGCCCGCCCAAAAACACCCGCGCGCCGGTCTCCCAGCGTTGCGGCTTGGTCAGCGTCAGCGTCGCGGCTTGCCCCGGCAAAATCGCCGCCGTCGGCGCCGCCAGCTGGCCGGACAAATCGCCGCCGGTCGGACTGACCGCCGCCACGCTGTAAAAATTGTGCGTCCCGGCTTGCTCGATGCGCGCGAAGGTCTCCGGCACCAGCCCGTCAACCGGCTCCGCCACCCACAGCCAGCCGGTGTCCCCGCCCGCGGCGGGTTGCGGAAAACCGCCCAGCAGCGTCAGGCGCAACACCGCCGCCGACTGGCCCACCGGAATCCACGTCGAAAAATCACCGTCCGCGCACCAGCGCACCCGCCCGCCGCGCCAGCCGACCAAATGCCCCGCGATGGCCGCGATGCCGGCGAACCGTTCCTCCGGCGGCAGCCCCGGCAGCGGCTTGGTGCGACCGTAACCCGGCCAGTATTGCGGCGGCACCGACTCCTGCGCCAGCGCCACCTTGTCGAAGAAATTGCACGCCGTCCACCGCCGCGCCGTGCCGGCGTCGGCGCCGGTGAAAATCTCCTGCAGTTGGACGGCGTAGGTGCTCATGGCGTGACCCAATTCCAGTTGGCGTCCAAATAAACGAGGTGGCCATTGGGGCCATCCAAAGGCAAATATTCCTTTGGATTATAGATCAATCCCCATACCAAAAATCCAGTCTGATGAGGTAGCATATTTATTTTCGAATAGGCACTTTTACCTATTGAACTTTCTAGCCATATCAATTCCCTCACCTTATCCCTAAAATTTAAGTCTTCATTAAACCCTGAAAATCTGATTATAGCCTCAGTACGCTCGTCATTTGTGTATAAAAAGCCCTGCCATAAAAACCCCGTAGTCAATCTTTTTACATCGCCACTCACAGTCTGTAGCGTAACTACCCAATTAATCTCCGATTTATTCGCAATCTCCGAACCATCAAAGTACCCATAACGATTATAGTGCTGCGTCACCCCTGCGGCATCCACCGCCGAAAAATATTCTTTGAGAAACACTGTGCCGTCCGGTAATAGCGTATACCCGGAAAAATAATTATTCGTCACATAACACATGTTAACATCAGTGTGCCACGTGGTGTCGCGTGTGCCGTCCGCGTTCAGACGCAAAATCCCCGGCTTCACCGCAGTCCCCGAAAAATTGTCTAACTCGCTATAAAAATAAAACTTCCCGTTTGCGCTTCCAAGGTAATTAAATTTTTTTAATAGATCGGTAGCATAATGACCGCTCCCGACCGCAAAGTTCTCGTCAATGACCCCGTTCGGGCTAAATTTCCACAACACCGGCTCGTTTCCCCTTGCATTATTCTGCAGTTGCCCCATGAGCAATATACTGTTGTCGGGTAGCACGGCAATATCGTTGGGCAAGCCGGCACGCATCTGGCCCTGTTCGCTAAACGGTTGGGGATAACTGACGACAAAATTTGTGTCCACCACACCGTTCTGATTAAGTCGCAAAATTGAGGTAAACAACGGCTTGCCGTCCCAGTACAAAAAACTTTCAGGTACGGTTGAACCACTCCAATAATCCAAGTTGTAAACGTATGCATACAACGCCAGAATTTGTCCGTTGCCTTGGAGTTTCAAAGCTATCGGGCCACGGCTTTCATAAGAATAGCTAGTCCGTTTTATTGACAACCGGTTGTTGATATTGTTGACAAATTCTGTCGCTACGTCGCCCCAGCTATCCAGCTTGCACAAATGTTGGGGCAGTTGGGTGACTGTGTTGTCTTTGGTATATTTGGTAAATGAACCACAACACACTATCTCACCATTCGGTAATACTAACACGTCATAAACGGAGGAGTCGAATTGCCCTAGTTTGAATTTCCAACTCACCTTCACCTCATCGCTCGCGGTGTCCGCCCCGTCGCTGGCCGTTAGGCGGAACACATATTCTCCGGGAGCGGAAACCGTCACCCCTGACTGCACATTGTGAACATTCGTAAAATGCGCTGTCCCCGGCCCGCTCACCAGCGACCACGTTACCGTTAGCGGTTCCGGGCCATCGTCAGGGTCGTAGGCGCTGCCGGCCATATTCAAACCGGCCCGCGGCGCGTCGTTAATGTCGGGGCCAGCGTTCACTACCGGCGGCTGATTATTGTAAAACAACAACCGCGCCGTGTCGCTGACGGTGGATAGCCCGTCATAAGCCGTCAGTTTTACCACATACTCTCCCGCGACGTTCACCGTCACCGCCGGCGTTAGTGATTGCGTATCGCTAAACGTCAGCGTGCTTGGCCCGCTGACTTGCTCCCACCACACCGTCAGTGGTTCCGGCCCGTCGTCGGGGTCGCTGGCGCTGCCGGCCAAAGTGACAGTCAACGACTCACCCAGCCACTTCAACTCACGGTCGGGGCCGGCGTCCACCAGTGGTGGCACGTTCGGCGGGGGAGGAGGAGGGGGTGGTACAATGTTGTCCGTATCCGTGCGACTAACCGCCCACACCTTCCCCGCCGTGCCGATGATGGGCGAGCGTTCCTCCACGCTGGCCAGTTCGCTTTTGATGTTCGCCTGAAAAATCAGATTGGGCACCGAATCCAGCCACGGCTCGGTCGGCAGCGCGCGATACCCCGGCGCGTTGGCGAGCACACCGTAGGCGCAGCGCACGTTCCGCGCCGCGCGCAACGCCCGCTGCTCCCCGTCCGCCAGGTTCTCCGGCAGCCGCGTGATCACCCCCTTGCAGGGCGCCGCGACGCGGATACTGAGCGCGTTCTGACCTCGCCTTCTCATTTTTTATTTTTTATTGATAATTGATTATTTTTCCAAATCGCCAACGGCGGCAAATTTTACCAATAATCAATATTCAATTTTCAACTAAACCAAAAACCCCCACACCGTCACCGCCAGGTCGCTGCCCGTGCCGTTTTGCTCCGCGCGCAGATACAGCCCCTCGCCATACTCGCCGCCGGTGCCTTGCGTGAACCGGCTGCTCAAGGTCAGTTGCGCGTCGCCGGGCAATAGCAGGTTGTTCGCCGTCAGCGCCGAGCTTGGCGCGGACACAATCGGCGCGCCGTTGTTGGTGCCGAGATGCACCGTGTTCTCACTCCACACCACGCCGCCGATGACCTTGAAGATAAAACCGGTCACCACCACCTTGCGCTCGTTGCCCACCACGGCGGCGTCGAGCAAGGTCACCGCCGCGGACGCCTGCGCGCTGGTCAGCACCGTGGTTTTGAAAAATGGCGCGACCGTTTGTTGCGCGGTTTTGATGATGATGGTGCCGCTGCCGTTGACAATTTCCACCCCGTCGCCCGCCGTCAGCGTCGCCAGCGAAAAACCCGCGCCGTTGCCGATGAGCAGCGTCCCGTGGCCGGCGAGCTTGGCGTCCAGCCCCGTCCCGCCGCTGGCCGGCGGCACCATGCCGATGGCTTCGGGTAGCACCCCCAGTTCCGTCAGCGAGGTCACTTTGCGCGCGGCCGTCACGCGCCCCTTCGCATCCACCGTCACCAGATTATAATCCACCCCCGGCTCCGCCCCGCTGTCGGCCAGCGCCGCCGCCGGAATAATGCCGGCCTTGAACGTCTCCCCGCCGCCGTTGAAAAACTGGTTAATCCAGCTTTTCAACCGCTGCTTGACATCTCGAATCGCGTTGTCCCCGTCCCGCACCGGCGAATTACCCGCCGGCTGCGTGACATCAAAATCATCACCGAAATAGTTCATAATATTTATCTCAAATCTCAAAACTCATATCGCAAAACCACAACTGTTTAACGCAAAACCCACCAGTGGCGCCGGCCTCCTGCGCCAGCCAATTTTGAATTTTGCATTGCAATTTTGCTTTTTGCATTTTGCACTTTGCCTTTCCTCAAGTCTGCGTCCGCACCCCGCCAATCCGCCGCAACTCATCCGTGTGCTGCGCGTGGCGGAAGTCTTTTTCAAACAATTGCAGCGCCACCCCCGCGCGCTCGTCGTCGTTAATCAGCGCGAACAGGCCCGCCTTGGCGCGGTTCAACACCAGCAGCGGGAACTCCCGCGTCAGCGCGTTCTCGTCGGTGGCCTTGGCCAGCGGCGGCAGGTAGCGATAGTAGAACACCGTCACCGGCGCGTCCTCGCCCATTGGATGTTGCGTCCGCACCACCGGCTCGCCGTTTTGAAATTCCAGCCAGCACGCGAACGCCGGCGCCCGCGTCAGCCCCGGCGTCCGCCAGCGCCCGTAACGCAGGCCGAGGCGCTTCAACATGGCGCGATTGGTCACGTCCACCGGACGCCCGCACACCTCGATTTGCCCGCGCCCCTTTTGCAATTCCTTGAAATCGTAAGGCAGCGCCACCCACACATTGCCCGCCCGCCACGTCAGGTTTTCCTGATGCGCCATGCAGGTAAAGGTGTATTGCGCCTGAATCTCGCGCAGGGCGGTGTTGATGTAGTTCTGGTATTCGGCGGCGAGGTCTTTGCGCATCACCCCGATTTCCAGCGCCCGCGTCAGTTGCCCAAGGTTCATGCCGCCTCCTGCCCGTCAACAAAACAACGCCGGACGGCCACGTCAGGCGTTGCCTTTATCCGCCCGGTTTGACGGGTGCATACCGGGCGGAGAAATTTTCGATTGATAATTGAATATTGATAATTGCAATAATCAATTTTCAATCATCAATTATCAATTTCACTTCACCGCGCTGGTGTTCGGCGCCTTGCCGCGTTTCTCCGGCGAGGTGTCATAGTCGTTGGTCGGCTTCGCCTTCTGGCCGCGCGGAAAACCAATCATTTTGCCGAGCTTGTCACCATCGACCACGCCCAAATTCTGTATCTTCTTCGCTTTTTTCTCGCTCATAATTTTATCCTTCGTTTTACCCAAAAAAACTCTCTCCACGTCTCCGCGCGAACCTCAACCCTCGACGATGCCATGCCGCCCCGCCACCTGGCGCAGCGCCGCCGCTTCCTTGGCGTCAGTGGTGGCGTAACGGTTGTCCTGGAACACAATCACCTTGCCGTCAGGCAGCGCGACCGGTTTCAGGGGGTTGAAATTCTTGATGAAGCGGAACACCTGGGCCGTCGGCTCCGGCTTGGCGGGGTCCTGCCCCGTCTGTTGCGCCTCGCCCACGTCCACCACCTGCAGCGGCGGCGGGGTAGCGGCGCCGGCGGGGATGACCGCCGGCGCCTTGGTGGTGTTTTCTGGGATGACAGATTTTTTTTTAGTGGCCATAAAAATTTTTTCCTCTTCCGTTGTTCAACTCAAAAAATCTCCGCGTCTCCGCGCCTCAGCGTTTAATCCTCACGCCGGCAGAATCACGCTGATGTTGTCCGCCACGCCGAACGCCGTCGGGTTCTTGAGCTTCAGGCCCAATATCGCGCGGTAGTTCTCGGCGGTGCCGAATTTTTCCGGGTTCTCGCAGTTGCCGATGAGTTCCAGCTTGTCCATCGTCTTCTGCACGACCAAGCCGAGGTCGAGGATGTAGGCGGAACTGTGATGCGACGGCATCTCCTTGAACATCGGGTGCAGGCACAGGTCAATGTCCCCATGCGGCGTCTTGATGGTCTGGATGTGCATGCCCCACAGGGTTTCCAGCGGCCCGACGATGCGGAAGCCCGCCTCCGCGCTGTTGGCGAGGTGCGAGATGGCGCTGTAGAACTTCGGCCCGCAATAAATGATTTTGTTCTGCGTGCCGTTGAGCATCACGTTTTCCAGCCACGCGTTGAAGTCGCCGATGGCGATGCTCTTGTCGGTGGCGTCACCGCTGATGAGGTTGTCTGGCGCGGTGCTCTGCACGGCGTCGCGGACGCCGCCGGTGAGGTACATCGTCCCATCCGCCGTGGTCACCGCGTTGCGTTTGCCGTCGAAGAAGGCCAGTTCGATGTCCTTGCAAATCCGCTCGGCGGCTTGCAGGCGGCGCTCGAACAGCGCCCCCTTGTCATCGGAGCGCAGCCGGTTGCCCTTGAGCAAGTCGCTCAGTCGCACCGTCTGGTCGAAGCGTTGCAGGTAATTGGTCAGCACCAGCGGGTTCTCGTAGGACGCGCGCCGGATGGAGCCGTCCTCGCCGCTGGACCGGGTCACCAACGCCCAGTTGTCGCCCGCGGTCACCGCGGCGGCGGTCGTGCCCAGCGCGCCGCGCGTCACGGTGACGTCGGCGCCGGCCGGGTCGGCGGTGACGATGATATACTCGCCCGTCCGCGTGTTGCGGAGCACGGTGCCCTTGGACAGCAACGGCGCGAGGTCGGTGGGCGGCGTCTGGCCGTCGTTGAAATTGAGGGTCGTCGCGCCGACAACGGCGGCGGCGGGGGCGTTGAAATTGGCCTTGGTCGGCCAGCGCTCGAACCAGTTGAACAAATGGCTGTCCGCCACCTCCACGCCCAGCTTGGTTAAAATCGGGAACAACACCGCGCCGAGGTCCTGGTTACCCCCCGTGCGGACCAGGATGCCGGATTGCCACTCGCCGACCAAATCCTGATTGTCCGTGTTCGTTGTCGTCAAAATACCGCTGACCACTGCCATAAAACCATGTCTTTCTCCCCGTCGTTTATCACGCCGAAGAGTTTCCCGCCAAACTTGCCGAACGGCAATTATGGAGATATATACATGTTGTATATGGGTTTAACGCAAAGTTCAAAAGTCAAAATTCAAAGTTGCAGCCTCATCAGCGGCGCCGGCCACCGGCGCCAGCCAATTTTGAATTTTGCGTTGTGGTTTTGAGCTTTGAGCTTTGCGTTTTGAGCTTTCCCCCCAACACCGCCGCCACCCCCTTGCGCACCAAACTGCCGACGCTCACGTCAGTGTCGGCGGCCAGACGCTCCAACTCGCGGTATTGCCCCTCGTCCACATAGAACGAGCGTAATACTTTGGAAAATTTTTCCGTGCCATTCATGTCAGCGGATGCCCAGGGTCGCGGCCACGATGGGGTTGCGCCCCTTGGCCGCCGGCGCGCCGCCCATCACGCCGGGGAAGTTGCCGGCGGGCGGCGGCGGCATCGGTGGCGCCGCCGGCGCTGGCGGCACGGGCGCGGCGGGCGGCGGGGTCACGCCGGGGATTAGCGCGGCGAGTTCTTCCACCGTGTATTCCCGTCCGTTGACGCTGACCTTTTGCGGCGCGGCGGGCGCCGCCGTGAAACCAAACCGCTCCATCTGCCGCGCCACCTCTTTGAACAAATCCGCGCGGGACGCTTGCGCCGCCCAGTCGGGGTGTTGCTGGAAAATGGCATCGGCGATTTGATTGGCCAGCGGCAGTTGTTTTTCCAGGTGCGGATAAGTTTTCGCAAACTCAACCTCCGCCTCCTGCCGCGCCTGTTGCTGCCGCTGTTGCTGCCGCTCCTCGGCCAGCGGCCGCAACTGCGCGGCGATTTGGCGGATTTGCGGCGTGAGGTCGGTGAACGCCGCCTGGCGCGCCAGCACCACCGCGTTCAACACGCTCTTGCCAAGAATTTCCCGCAGCTTGGCCACCCCTTCCGCCCCGCCGTTGGCGATGACCTCCATGTCCGTCTCGCTGACGGCGCTCTCCAGATATTGGCCCACGCGCGGCAAATGGTCGTTGATAAACTTCTCGCGGTTCGCGTTAAACTGTTTTTGAAACTCCGCCAACTCCTCCGGGGTCGGTCCCTGCGGCGTGGCCGGTTTCGCCGCTTCCGGCTGGGCAGGGGACGCGGGCGGTTGCTGGCCGGCGGGTTTCGCGGCGGTCACCAGCTTTTGCAATTCCTCCGGCGTGTATTCATCCTCGCCCACCTTCACCTTCGGCGCGGGCGGCGGCGTGACCGGCGGCGCGGGCGGCTCGGCGGGTTTCGGCGGCTGACCGTCAGCGGCCGGCTCCGCCGGTTGCGGCGCCGGCGTCACCGGCGGCGGCGTGCCGGCGGGCGGCTCATCCGCCTTGACCTCGCGTGGCGCGGCGCTCGGCTGGCCCGCCGGTTTATCATCCGGCGCCTGCAACTCGGACGGCAAATGCGGATTGTGGCGCTGCTGCAACTCGCGCGTGGCGCGGTGCAACGCGCCGCTGACCGTGCTGCCTTTGCCCAGCCCCAGCATCTCGCTGACCGATGGCGCGTCCCCCTTCGGCGCGGCCGGCGCCGCCGGCGCTGGCGCGGCCGGCGGTGTTGCCGGCGCGGGGGTTGGATTTGACGGAGCCGCCGCCGGTGCCGGCGCGGGATTTGGATTAATAATAGGTTCTGCCATATTGTTCCTCTGCTTTTATTTTCTATTTTTCTGCTTTGGTTATTAAAAAATTATTTGGATTTTGGAGCTTGAAATTTGGAATTTTTCACAGTGTCGGTTTATCCACCAGCGGCAACACCTCCCGCAGCGCCCTGATTTCCTGCTGCCGCGCCACCAACTCTTCCGGCTTAACGTCCAGCAGCGCCGCCGTCTTCTCCCGTGCCCGCTTGAGAATCAGCCACGCGAGCACCTTGCGCATCCGCGCCCCGCGCCAAAGTTCCAATTCCCGCCGCAAATCCGCCAACGTCAACCCCGTCGCCGCCTCCAGGCTGACGCTGACATCCGGCAGCGCGTCCGCGCCACACCGCTCATTGCGCCGGTATTCCTCAATGTTACTGCCCATAAGTCGCTACGCTCCAAATTCCAAAATTCAAATTCCAAACACCAAATAAATTCCAAGGTCAAAAAAACCAAATTTCAAAATGCGGTTAATTATCCCACCCGCGCCGCCCCTGGCCCCACCGGTTGCGTCGGGTCTGGCGCGGGCGGCGGCGGCTCCGCCGGCAGTGGCATCCCGCCGCCCGCCGCCACCGGCGGCAGTTGCGCCATCGCCGACCGCATCCGCGCCAGCACGTTCTTCTGCGCCTGTTCCTCGGTGACGATGAAATTGTCCACCGGCGCCCCCGCTTTCTTCGCGGTAAACTTGGCGATGCTCTTCAAATTCAAATTCCCCGGCACCGTGTCGTCGAACAACTGCGGCAGCCATTGCGAGGCTTCCATCAACTTCGTCAGCGCGTCCACCGCCAGCATGTCCGAGCCGGGCAGCGTCAAGTCCAGCGGCACCACGTCAAACTGCCCCTGAATGGCGGAGCGCGTGATGGTCAGCGCGCCGCTCTGCCCCTGGAACTGGTCGCGGAACTCCATGTTGTCGCTGTCCAGCCGCAAAATCATCTCGTCCGGCGCGAACTCCTGGAAATTCATCATCAGCCGCCGCGTCTGGCGGAACGGCCCCTGCACCTCCAGCACCCGCGCCACGCTCATCAGCCGCCCCGTGCCGAATTTCTGCGCCGCCGCGTTCGCCGTCGCCGTGGTGTTCTTGGTCAGCTCGCCCTGGATGACGTTGTTGGCGGCGGTGGTGTTCTCCGCGACGTTTTGCACCATGTTCAGGTCGCGCCAGAAATCGCCGGTCAAATCGCTCACCGGTATCTGGCTGATGACGTCGCCCAACCGCTGCCCCGGCTCCAGCGGCTTCTTCAACGCCAGCACTTGTCCCTCGGTTTCGGGATTGAAAAAGTCGTCAAAGTCCACCAGCGTCGGGTCGCCGATGAACACGTTGCCCACCGACCGGCTCAGCGCGTCCTCGTGGCGCGTCTTCAAATAGTCCACATGGTCTTGCAGCGGCTTGATAATCATCTGCCACGACGGGCTGAACTGCGTGTGCAAATTGGGCCGCGCCTCGCCCACCATGTACGGGAACTCGTCGTGCAGGTAGGTGTCTTCGTTGACCGACAACACCTCGCTGCCCGCCAATAAAATCTCCCACACGTTTTTGTCCGTGTCCCCCTCGTAAAGGTCATAGTCGGCGGGCGCGATGCGCACCCGCAACACCCACAACTCCACCGGCCCGCCGTCGTGCTTGTCCGCGGCGTTGACCGCCGCGCCGCCCAGCGTCACCCGCCGCTCGCGCGCGAACGCCGTCGCCGTCACCATGCCGTCCGCCTCGGCGCGCCGCTCCGCCGGCGGACTGATGGTGGTCGGTATCGGCACCCCGCCGATGCCGTCCCGCGCGCCCTTGCCCTTCTTCAATTCCTCCACCGCGCGCGGCGAGACATACTCGCTGTCGGTCGGCGCCAGCTTGCTGCGCCGCTCCAACTCCAGCCACGGCACCTCCATCCGGTGCCCGGCAAACCGCCCCTCGTTCATCCGGTAGAGCGGCAGCGTCGGGTCGGCAATAAAATCGTAGGGCGCGACGTTGGTCATGCGCGTGTAACCGCCGCTGACCGTGCGTTGTTTCTTAAACCGCTGATAGCGTTTCGGGCGCGTCACCGACCGCGTCGGCAGCATGGCGTTCAGCACCCCGTCCGGCTTCAGGCCGTTAATCATCGGCACCTGAACCGTCTCCGTCTCCTCCGGGTCTTCCATCTCCACCGGCTCGATGGTCACATCGTAAATCCGCTGCCAGTTCTCATACAGGATGCCGCGATTATGCAGCCAGGCGTCCAGACACCAGGCATGGCCCAGCAGGTAAAACGGCTGCTGCTCCGCGTTCCAGCGCAACAACATGTTCATCATGTCGGACTGTTGCGTGTCCCCCGGATTGCGCGCCTCGACCTTGTGCGGCTTGTTCTCCCCGAACAACACGCCGGCCAGGAACGCCACCGCCGTCGCCGCCTGCGTCGCGCTCATCGGCAGGATGTAGCGGCGCGGACTGCCCTTGTCCAGCCGCTCCATGTCATTGCGCGACAGCGAGGCCAGGCAGTTGTACAAATCCAGCGCCTCGTCAAACTCGTAAAAATGCGCCTCGGTCGCGGTCTTCCCCAGCTTGATATAATTGTCCGCCAGGTCGCGGATTTTCTTGCGAAAGCCCTCGTCATTCTCCAACCGCCGTGCCAGTACCGGATCCATAGGTCGCTGCGCTCCAAATTCCAAATTTCAAACTTCAAAATCCAATTAAATTCCAACTTCCAAAATCAAAAATCCCAAACCCGCCGGTCTCGCGCCTTGTTTTGATTTTTTGAAGTTTTGTGTTCATTGGGATTTAATTGGAGTTTGAAGTTTGCAGTTTGGAATTTTACCCTGCCTCCTTCTCTCCCAATGACTCCTTGAACCCGATGACCTTCTTCTCCCCGCGCCGGCGTTTTTTCACCGCGCTGTCCTCGTCGTCACCGTCAGCGTCTTTGCCAGCGCCGCCATCATCCTTGCCGGATTTTTTCAGGCCGGAGATTTCCAACACATCAAATTTCAACTCGCGCCGTTTCTTTTTGTCAGTCTCCTCGGACTTCTTCATGCTCACCCGCGCCTTCACCGTCAGCGTCAGCGTGTCCCCTTCGTCCACCTCACCGGCGCCCGCGCCGTCAATCTGCGCGTCGCGCAATTCAAGGTTTGGGTAAATAATGCGCTCTTCCTTTTTGTTGTCCGACCCCGCGGTCGGCGTGTCGAAACCGTAATAATCATTCTCCTTAATGCCCAAGTCTTTCGCCATAACCTTCCTTTCACCGCCAATTAAATAAAAAAACCGCCGCCGCGTCAAGAAATTATATATACTTTTTGTATGTCGCACAAAACCCCACCAAAGGCGCCGGCCACCTGCGCCAGCCAATTTTGAATTTTGCATTGCAACTTTGCACTTTGCTTTTTGCATTTTGCACTTTTCCCTGCACTTTCCCCCTCACCTCCTCTTCCGCCGGTTCCTAAACCCGCTCCCCCCCGCCAACACCCCCACCATCGGCGCCTGCCCGTGCTCCTCATTGGCCAGCCGCAGACAATTAATCTTCGCATACCGCCACGCATCCATCACATGGTCAATGTCATCCCCCGCCGGCCCCTTCAGTGGCTGCCCGTTGCCATACCCCGGCTCCCCCTTTTCAGGATAACGATACTTCCCACACAACCCCGCCACCAAGGTCGGACACCCCGCCCGCGCCACCCGATACACCGGCGCCCCCCGCTGGTCGCGCATCTCCAACAACCGGTTGCCGATGGCGAGGGTCGTCGCCAGCCCGCGCTCGGCGGTGCGATAGCCCGGATGCAGCCCGTAGCTCTTCAGCACCTTCAAGTCGCTGCCGGTGGATTTGTTCGCCGCGCCGGCCGGGTCGCAAAAATGCAGCACGCCCGCGCACACATTACGGTCCTGGCAAAACGCGAAGTACCCGTCCAATTGCGCCAGCACCGCGCGGCATTGCGTCTCCGTGTCGCTCCCGCTGGCCGTCAACTCCAGCAAGTCCCACCAATATTCTGTCTCATCGCTGGCGAAATACGCGCTGAACACATTCGCGTTATTGGTGCCGAAATCCCAGCCCACCACCAGATAAGCCCCGCGCGGCCACGGCAGCGCCTCCGCCGCGTGCTCCCCCACGCGAAATCCCCAATACACCGGCGAGCCGTTATACACATACTCATACTCGCCCTCAATCATCCGCCGATACATGGCGGGGTTGTGCTGGTAAGTGGCAATGGCGTTCGCGACGTAATTGGCCGGCAGATTGTGCGCGTTGTCCGTCATCGGGATGTGCCAGAAGCGGTATTTGGGAAACTCACCGTCAGCGGTCGCCTGCTCCAGCTTCGCGATCCAATGGTCGGGGTCGGGCGGGTTGGTGTCCACGATGGCGCAATAATCGGGATGCTCCCGCCCGTGCGCGTCCTTCAGGCGCAAACACATCAGCGCCATGTCGAAGTTGTCGCGCGTCAACTGGTCGGCCTCGACGAAGATAATCATCGAGCACTCGAACGACCGCAGCTTGTTCCCCGCGATTTGCGGATGGTTCAGCCCGCGAAACAACACCCACGAACACAGCCGGTGCCCCTCGGTTTGCAGCCACAGTTTCTTTTGCGTCTTGGTCGGGTTGCTCTTGAGAAACTCCTGCCACGCCTCGACCGCCGCGCGCGACGGCAGCCGCGCCTCCTTCCCGTCCTCCCACTTTTTGAACAAGCCCAGCTCGCTGTCTTGATACAGGTCGCCGCATTTGGTGTAGGTCGCGTTGAAGGTCTCAATCGCCGTCGCCGCCTGCGACTCCTCGGTTTTGCGCAACACCAAAATCTTCGAGCCGGCATGATGCCACCCGTGGTCAATCGCCTCCACCGCGTCAAACGTCGTCTTCCCGCACCCGCGCGCGCCAATCAGAAACCGCGCGAACGCCGCCGAGTGATGCGCCTCGGCAATCTTCGGCCCCGGCTGATACCACGATTCATTTTCACCGCCAAGACGCGGAGATGTGGAGTTTTTTTGATTTTGAAATGGTGTGCTCATCCATGCTCCAAATTCCAAACCTCAAATTCCAACGGCCAATTAAATTCCAACTCCCAAAAACGAAACTCCAAACCCATCGGTCGCGCGTCTTGTTTTGGTTTTTGAAATTTGGTGTTCATTGGAATTTACTTGGCATTTGAAGCTTGGAATTTGGAATTTAATTAGCATGTTCCACCTTCGTTTCCACTTCAATCGCCCCAGCGCGTTCCAACCTTGGCCGGGCGACATGGGCGGGCAAAAACACCACGCTCACCGTCGGCGCCCCCGCCGCTGCCGGCGCGCCCTCCGCCGCCGGCTCCCCGTGCAAGGTCTTGAACAGCTTGTCCCCCAACTCAAACCACGGCGCCAATTCGTTAATCTTCGCCAGCCGCCCAATCGCCAGCGTCAGCGCCTCCTCGTCACCGCCGATGAGCCGCAGCTGCAACTCCTGCACCCCCGCCAGAATCCGGTGCTGCGCGTCCCGCTCGCGTTTCAATTGCGCCTCGCACTCCGCCAGCGCCGCCGCCCCGCGCGCCGTCGTCATCTCCGCGACGCGCTCATGCCAGCGCCACTTTTTAATCATCTCATTCCACCGGCCCGGCGGCTGCACCTTGTGTCCTTTCTGCCTTTTCAACCCCTTTTCCAGCCGCGTCAGCGCCGCCAGCGACCGCCCTTCCCCCAAGTCCCGCCACCGGCAAAACCGCGCGAACCACACCGCCGGCTCCCCCGGCAGCGGCTCCGCCCAGCTTTGTTTTACCCCCTCCATGTGTCGCTACGCTCCAAATTCCAAGCTCCAAATTTCAAATGCCAATTAAATTCCAACTCTCAACCTCCAAATCCCAAACCCGCCGGTCCCGTGTCTTGTTTTGATTTTTGAAGTTTTGTGCTCATTGGGATTTACTTGAAATTTGAAGTTTGAAATTTGGAATTTTATCCTCCTCGCCGCCACGTCCATTCCCCCGTCGCGCGCAACTCAAAGACCTGCGCTCCGACTTGCTTGCGCTCAATCACCGCCGGCGTGTCCGTCTCATTGCGCGAGGCTTGAATCCACGCCACCGCGTTCATCGTCTTCTGGTCGAACGACCGCCCCGGCACGTGCAGCATGTGCGACAGCCCGCTGGCCGTGATACCCAGCCGCGCCGCCGCCGCCGCCTTGCCGCCCTTGCCCATCGCCAGCGCCATCCCGCACACCCAGTCCAGCAACAGCGCCGCGTCCTCACTCTCCTGCTTGCGTCTCATCTGGTGCCTTTCGTTTGCCGACCAGCAACACCCGCCCCTGCGCCTCGTCACGAATCACTTGCAGGATTTCAATTTCCCGCGCCAGCCGCGCCAGATAATCGGGCAGTTCATCCAGATTATCAGCGGGCTTGACGTCAAACACCGCCAGCCGCTGAAACGGCACCGCCGGCAGCGCTTCCCGCACCGCCGCCTCGACGCGCTCCAACCGCGTCAGCGCGATTTCCACCGTCAACTGATGATGCCGCGCCGCCACCGTCCGCCACTGCCGCGTTAATTCCTCCTCGCGCCCCGCCCACGCCGCCGCCGTGGGGCCTAATTGCTTCCGCTCAAGTTCACTGTTGTCCATGCCGCTATTCTGCTTGAATAAATACAATTTGTATATTCAAAAGTTCAAAATGCAAAAAGCAAAATGCAAAATTCGGGTGTATTCGTGTTCATTCGTGGTTAAAAATTTCTGGCCGCGTCGCGAAATTTCGTCAACGACCGCGCCATCTCCACCGTGATTTTGTCCGTCGGGCCGTTGCGCTGCTTCGCCACATTCAACTTCACCGTCAGCGTGTCACCAGTGCCCTCCTCCACCGCGCGGCTGAGTAAAATCACCACGTCGGCGTCCTGCTCGATGGAGCCGGATTCGCGCAAATGGTGCAGCGCCGGCTCCTGCCCGCTCTCCTCCGGCTTGCGGTTGAGTTGCGCCAGCACGATAATCGGGATTTTCAACTCCTTCGCCAGCGCCTTGATGCCGCGCGAAATCTCCGCCACCTCCACCTGCCGGTTGTCGTTCTGGTTGCGCCCGTTGCCCGCCAGCAGTTGCAAATAATCAATCGCCAGCAACTCCACCCCGTGCTGTTGCTTCATCCGCCGTGCCCGCGCCCGCAGTTGGTTGACCGTGAGGAAACTGGTCTCGTCCACCACCAGCGGATAATCCGCCAGGCACTCCGACACCTGGGCGATTTTATCCAGCGCGTAATCGGTCAGTTTCCCGTCGCGCAAACACTTCAAATCCACCTCCGCCTCCATCGCCAGCAGCCGCAACATCAGCTGCTCCGCCGTCATCTCCAGCGAAAAGAACCCCACCGGCAGCCCCGGCGCCACGAACGTCTGCCGCTCCTCATCCCACCGCCGCTTGATATTGTGCAACGCCAGCCCCAGCGCCAGCGCCGTCTTGCCCACCGACGGCCGTGCCGCGACGACAATCATCTCCCCCGCCTTGAACCCGCCCGTCAGCGCGTCCAATTCCGTCAACCCCGACGTCACCCCGTCCAGCTGCCCCTTGCGCGCCACCGCCCGCTCCACCAAATCAACCGCCCGCGGCAACGTCTGCCGCATCGTCAGCGCCCCGCCGCCCGACTCGCGACTGCCAATCTCAAACACCGCCCGCTCCGCCTCATCCAGCACCGTCAGCGGCGCGTCCTGCCGCTCATGCGCGTCATACGCCATCCGCGCCCCCGCGCGCTGCACCGCCCGCAACAACGCCTTCCCCCGCACCGTCTCCACATGCGCCGGAAACGTCAGCACCGACACCACCGACGCCGACAACTCCCCCAGCAACGCGGCCCACCCCTCCGCGTCCCCCAGCTTCCGGTCACTCAACCACTGCCACACCGTCGCCGCGTCAATCGCCCGCCCCGCGTCCCGCATCGCGTTCAACTCCGCGAACAACGTCCGGTGCGCCGGCTGGAAAAAATCCTCCGCCGTCAGCGCCGCCGCCGCCGCGTCCACACACTCCAACGGCTCCGCCAGCATCGCCCCCAACACCGCCCGCTCCGCCTCCGGCGCATGAATCGCCGGCAACCCCTCAATCTTGAACTCAATCTTTTTGTCCTTCATCTCGTCACCTCGTCATCCCGTCGTTTCGTCACTTCACGCGCTAACCACACCGACGCCCGTAAATTCCCCACCGTCTGCAGCGGCTTCCGCAACTGCCGCGCAATCTCAAGCTCAAGCCGCGCCCCCTTGGAATCTTCCCACCCATCCAACACCAACACCATATCCGCCGCGCACAGCATGGGGATTGACTTGCTCAAATAAAACTCCCACGGCAAATCCGTCCGTCCGGCGTCAGCGGTGCCATCCAGCGACCGCGCCGGATTAAACACCCTGAACCCCAACTCCCGCAAAGTTTCCTCCGCCGCGAAAAACGCCGGATAATTAAACTCCGGCAACCCCGTCATCGGCCCGCAAATAAATACCTTTCTCATCTCTTTCCCTGATAAATTTTCTTTGCCAATTTCACCGCCACCTCGACTTCCATCTGCACGAGTTTCAACGTTTTCAACACCTCAATCACCGGGAGCTTGCAATACTGGCCGGCCGCTTCGTCGGCAAGGGTTGATATGGTGGACAAAGCGCCCCATAGTTTGCATTCGTTGCTCTCGCCTTTACTTCCCTTCAATTTTGTTTTCTTCATAATCCACCTCCAAAAAATCTTTGCGCCTTGGCGTCTTAGTGGCCGGAGTTTCTCAACTCCCTGACCGCGCATTCATTCAACCACCGCCGCCACAACCGCGGCCTGGTCCGCCCCATCGCCCCCCACCAATCCTTCACCCTGTGCGACTGGACATTCGGGCACACCCGCCGCGCCTCCGCCTCAAACACCGCCCACTCCGGCAACGGCTCCGACTGCACCGCCGCCCCCAGCTTGCGCGCCAACCCGCGCAACCGCCCCGCGTCGCCGTAGGAAAAATTTTCAATGGTCAATTTTCCATTTTCAATTTCCCCTCCTGAAGGGTGAGGATGAGGATTAGGGGGTTGTGACCGTGGCGTCACCTCACCGTCACCCGCCTTGTCACGCCATCGCTTCTGCCTTTCACGGTGAGACTTACGCTCATTAAATTTGCGTCTCATCCGCCGTGACACGACCGTTATAATTTCGTCACCTTGTGTTTTTTCCGCGTTCTGGTCGGAGCCGTTCGAGCGTGACACACTCACGTCCCCCGCACCCGTGCGCTGCAAGTCCTGCAAGGCCGCGCCAAGCTCCGCCACGGTGCATCGCCCGAGCCGCGCCAGTTCATAACGCGACCCGGAGATTACACCGCACTGGTCAAGCTCGTGCATCGCGCATAGCAAATCCATCCAGACACCTCTCGTCGATGCGGAGCAACGTGTCAACGCCGGGTCTTTCAACCACGCGCTGACCTCAAACTCCATGTACCAAAGTTTCTTCGCCATCTGTCATCTCCAAAAAAAATTCACCACCTCGTCATCTCGTCGCCTCCGTTTTGTTGTTTTTCCAATAAACTGCACCCCGCTTATCTAGTGCCTTGGTCAACTTATCGGAAAAATTCCATTTGTTGTTTCTCAGTGGTCTTGCCAGCCACTCGCCGCGGCTGGCGTTTCACATGATTAACTTCATCGTCAGCGGCGCATCGTTTGACCCGCTTGCTCGTTATGGTGTGTCTGCCCAATTTAATGCCAGTCTGCGCCTCCAACGCCTTCTTCATGGTCAGATACTGGCCATAATCCCCCTTTTCCAAAATCGCCGCCAATTGATCCATCACCGGTACTCCCTCCGGCGTCACCATATTGACAATCTGTGGCACGTTTTCCATGCACATGGTTTTGGGTTGTAACTCACAAATCAATCGCGCATACTCAAAGACCAGACTGTTACGCGGGTCCATTATCTCGCGTTTGCCAGCGCTGCTAAACCCTTGACATGGCGGCCCTCCCACCACGCAATCCAAGTCTCCTTTGGCCAATCCACACCATTCCAAAATTTGACCGCCGGTTAACTCCCGCACATCCCCGCAAATAATATGCCGCGTCCCCGTCATCTCCGGACAATCCCTAATGTGACCGCTGCCAGCGGTGGTAAAATCAACCAGTAATCCGGCTTTATTTAACAGTCTTTGGGCAAGATATTTTTCCATTTTTTCGTGATAAACAGCCGAAGTAAAATGAATTTCAAACTCACCGTAACGACACAAATTGACCATGTAAGTGATGATTGCCTGCACATCAATTTCCACGGCGAATACCACATCAAATCCGGCTTGTTTCATGCCCAGGCTAAAACCACCGGCACCGGCGAAAAAATCCCCGCATAATGGACGGCGCGGAAACGCCGCGCGCGCCGCCTCCTCACTAACAATCAATCCCGCGTTTGTTTTTACCCAATTATTATTAACCGGCGCATCCGCGCGTAAAATTTTCATCGTCATCCCCTTGGTTCATCCGTGCGCGCGTGGTGTTTACCGCAATGGATCATGCGCTCGCACGGACGGTCAAACTCGTTAACGATGTAATATTTGTCAGTGTTCATTTTTTAACCTCCAAAACCTCGAACTGATAAACCCACACCCACGGATTTTTAGCTGCACTGCCGGGGCCATAGATGCTGTCCCACAACGAACCGTAAGAAGCTCTAGCGCACCAGTGGCACGTTTTGTGCGAAAAATTACCATGAAAATTCAAATCCTCTTTCTTTGCCAAATAATTTTTGAAGCGCCG
>JAISCS010000200.1 GCA_031265365.1 Verrucomicrobiales bacterium | reverse complement strand
CTCGGCGGCCAGCGGGACGCGGGGCTGATTTTTTATTTTTTAACCAAGACGTCGAAACTGCGCGCGGACAAGACCGCGTTGCCGGCGCCGGCGGACATCGACGCCGCCGCGCTGCGTGGAATTAACCAGTATTTGGAGAAAACGAAATGAACGGCCCGCATATCAAAGTGTTGGATTACGAGGTAGCCAATCGCGGCGCGGACACCGTGCTGACGGTGACGGTGCACGAGGGCAAGGTCTTTAGCCTGCACTTTGACAAGCAGGAATTTTTGAACATGGTCGCGCATGTCAACGCGAAAATCAGGGGGGAGCAAGAAATGACTACCGGCGCTGATCTTCCTCGAACCGGCCGGTCGCGGGGTTGTAACGATAGACGCGGTCTTTCGGCACGGAACACAACGCCCATGCGACCAGCAAGCCACCAACAACTAACACCACAAACATGAGGACACCATAGTATGGCGGAGCAAGAGGTCAAGTATAAAATCGGCGCGGTGGTTGAGTTGCGCGCCCTGCGCGAACTGGAGGCCAGTCTGCAAAAGCAGATTGCCCAGATGCGCGCGCTGGGCACGACCGGCACCAAGGCTTACCAAGACATTGAACGCCAACTGTCGGCCGTTCAGGGCAAGCTCGGGGGCATTTCGTTCGGTGAGAAAATGGGTTCCGAGCTGCTTGGCGTGGCGTCCAAAATTCCCGTGCTCGGCGAGGCGATGCGCGCGCTCAACGGCGCCGCCGGCCCGTTTTCCGCCGCGCTGACGGCGGCGGCGACAGCGCTGGGCGTGCTCAAAAAGTCCATCAACGAATATGCCCAGGCCGAGGAAGCCGTGGCCGGGCTGGATGCGGCGCTGGCGCGGAACGGTCTGCTGACCGACGCTTATCGCGTCAAACTACAAGACCTGGCCTCCCAACTGCAGGAGACCACGGCCATCGCCGACGACAAGTGGTACGGCGTATTGCAAAAGCTGACACAGTTCGGCGCGGGCGAAGACAACATTGACCGTTACACCGACGCGGTCAAAAACCTGGCCGGCATCATGGGCGGCGACATTGACGCCGCCGCCACGGTGTTTGCCAAGGCCATGCAGGGCAACTACGACACGCTGGGGCGTTACGGCATCCGCGTCGTCAAGACCGGCGACCAGACCAAAGACCTCGACCTGCTGATGCAACAACTCGCGCAGCGCGGCGGCGGAGTATTGGAAGCGCGGGCGCGCTCGCTCAACGGCCAGTTCCGGCAACTGGGCAACACCATTGGCGACTTTTTTGAGGGCATCGGGCGCGGCGTGGCCCGGACGGGAATTTTGCAAAAAACACTTGAGGTGGTGACCGAGAGCCTCAAGTGGTGGGGCGAGGCGCTGGGCGGCCCGGTGGAGCAACTCGACGGCCTGACCAACAAGGTGCGCGCCTTGAGCGGCGCGACGGAGCGCTCCAAGGAAGCCGCCGATGAAATGGCCGCCGGGTTCAAAAGAATCGGCGACGCCAGCGGGCAAACCGCCAAGGAGCTTGACCGCCAGACCGCCGCCATCAAGCGGCTGCAAAGCGCGCAAGATGAGCTGGATGACGCGAACATGGCATTGGAGCTGGCCACACTGGACGCTGACAGTCAACTTGCGGAGCCGGACAAGTTGCGCCGGCGCACGGAAATCCGCGAGCGGTACGCGCGGCAAAAAGTTGACCGCGCCAACGCCGCCGACCAGGAGACCATCGCCAAAAACGAGGCCGCGCTGGGGCAAGGCCAGCAACAGCGTCAGCAGTCCATTGACCGGGTTAACACGCAACGCGAGCGGGCGCGCGAGGCCGCCGCGCTGGACGAGGACGAGGGCGCTGCCGGCGCCAGGCTGCAAGCCACGCTGGACGCGCTGACGGCAACGGAAAAAGAGTTGGCGGCCATGCAGGAAGAAAGGGCGCGGCGGCGCGTCACCTATGGGCCGAGTTACACCAACTTGACGCCGGAAGAAGAACGTGACGAGGCCGCCCTGCGGGCACGCCTGAAGCAACAACAGGGATTGCGCGACCGCTATCAGGGGGAGATGGACGGTTACGCGGAGACGCGTAAAAACAAAGGTCTCCAATCCGGCGCGGTGGAGCGGGAAGCGTTGAAGGATGCCGAGAAAAAAGATGTCGCCACCCGCACCAAAATTGACGAGGAAAACCTTGCGCGCGCCGAGACCATCAGGCAACTGCGGGCGGAAATCACCCTGCGCGAAAAACTTTACGCGGTCAAATCCAAGACCGAAGGGATCAAGGCTGCCGCCGACGTTAACAAAGCGCAAGCGGCGGAAAACAAAAAACAGGCCAAGGAACAAAGCGAGTTGTATGAACTACAGGCCAAGCGGCTTGGCGACGAGGTCAAGGCCGCGCAGGAGCGCTTGGCGGCGGCGCGGGAGCGCGCCCCGACCGCGCCGGCCTTGCAACGTGGCTACATGGAGTCGCCCCAAGCCTTCGCCGAGCGCGAGCGGCAGGCACAGCTAGACACGCAAAAGAACGCCGATGCCGAGGTGGCCAAGGCCGCGGCCGCGGTGGCCGAAGCCCTCGCCAGGCAAATCGAGGCGCAACTTGCCGCGGTGGACGCCAAGCTCGCCGCCAATCCCAACGCCACCGACGCCGACCGCGCCAACGCCGAATACGAGCGCGAGCAAATCCGCAAACGCGGCGAGGTTGCCAAGTTCGGCGCCACCGCGCCGTTGAACCTGCCCGGCACCGCGCCGGATGCCTTCGCCGGCAGCGCGGCCAACCAGCGGCAGGACGCCAACAACACCGCCTTCCGCAACGCGCAAGCCAACGTCAGCACCGCCATCAAGGACGCCGCCGCTGACGGTCAGGTAACGGCCGCCGAGCAGCAAAAGTTACTGGGATTGATCGACCAACTCATCGCGGTGATGAAACAGGGCCAGAACGACACCGCCGACAACGGCAAAAAAATCGCTGAATTGTACCAGCGGGTGAACGCCCTGCGAACCAACTGAATGAACCATGAAAAATTAAAAAAGCAAAATGAAAAATTTATAATTTGAAATTTGAAACTTTGAATTTGAGCGAAGCGATTATGAAATCTTTGGGCGACATCTTGCGTGATAACGCATTGGCGCGGCTGAACCACACAGCGTGGTTCGGCGATATCGTGTTGGTCAACGGCAACACCGGCGCGATTGACAACTCCATCGAGAACGCACTGACCACGCTCAAGGGCGCGGGCGGCAAAAAAGGCGCGTGCGTGCTGGTGGACAGCCCGGCCTACCGCGCCGCCAGCAAAAGCAGCCCGCACGCGCTGTGTGACCTGGCGCTGCCGGTGACGGTGTACGAGGACGCGCTGTTCAATCGCGGCGCCGGCGGCACCGGCAAGACCGTCAGCCGCATCGCGGAGGAAGTCATCGCCGTGTTGCACAACGCCGTCGTCACCCCCACCGCCGGCGCGCTGACGCTGGGCAATGGCGACTACCGCCCGCAACTCGACGAGGACAGCGGCACGTTGATTATCACGCTGGACTTCCACCTCGCCGCCGGCGTGCTGGCGCAACCGCGCGTGCCGATGCCGCTCATCACCGTCAGCGATGACACGGTGACCATCAGCCTCGCCGCCAAGTTCGCCGGCGCGGAGATTTGGTATGTGACCGATGACAGTTGGCCGGCGCCGGACAATCCGGCGGCAACACTTTACACACAACCATTTCAACCGGCGGAGGCGGGCGCTTTGGTAAGCGCCGTGGCCTTCCTGGAAGGATATCAACCCGGCAACGTAGCTGTTGCCAGAACATGAAAGGTCAAAACGTAAATTTTTAATTTGAATGTTTGCTTTTTGAATTTGAACAATGAAATTGTTAAGAAGAGTCCGAGGCAGCGGCACCCTGTTTTACCGCGGCCTGGCGATTGATGTGAAGGACGTCATCACGGTCGAACCGAACCTCGACCCGTTTGACGTGGAATCGGACGCCTGGAGCGCGATTGACCGGCGGAAAAACAACTCGTTCCTGACCGTGCAATTCACGCCCATCGGCGTGGTCAACCTCGACGCGCTGAACGTGCTGCTGCCGTTTCGCTCGTTCATGCCGGGCCAATACAACACGCCGGTGCTGGGTGTCAGCGCCGTGAGCGACGGGGTGCTAACCAGCGTCGGCCACGGGTTGCGCGATGGCGACGGGCTAATCGTCGGCAAGGGCAGTGACAGCGCGCGGGTGCCGCAACTCAGCGGTGCCGACCTGCCGGAGCAACTCTATTACGCGCACGCGGTCGATGCGAACACGCTCAAGCTCTACGCGACCCGGGCCGACGCGCTGGCGCATACCAACCCGCTAGCGCTAACCGCGCCGGCCAACGGCCTCTACCGCTGCCGTGCGCAAGCGCAGTGCGAGTTTGTCTTGTGGACGCAGGACAATCTCAAGCTGACCGTGCACAACGCCGCGGTCAGCCAGATGCCGAAACTCAACCTCACCGCCGGCGACACGTTCTGGGGCCAGGCAACGGTCGAGGGCTACCGCCGCGCGGACGTGGACAGCGCCGCCGCCTTGCCCGCCGGCCAGGGGCTGTTGTACACGCTGACCGAGGAACCGTATCCCGGCTCGCAACCGAACGCGGCGCAAATCCCGACGGTGCCCTATACGGTGACGTTCACGCCGGCCGACGGCCAGTCGCAGGTGTTCGAGTTGCGTGATCCGCTGACGGTGGACTTCGACTTGACCAACAATGATGTCAATGTTGACCGGATCGGGTTGTTGTGCCGTTCCATCAGCAACCTCAGCGCCACCGCGACGCTGGTGCCGGTCAACCGCGACGCCTTTGACCTGCTGGACGCCGTGACCGCGCAAAACCAGGAGCGCGGCACCAGCCTGCCGTACGGCCAACTCGACATCGCCGGGCCGAACAACGCGCCGTATCTGCGCTTGTTCGGCGCGCAACTGACGGCAGTGCCGCTGAACATCACCAGCGGCGACGACCGCGTGGGCGAAATCAA
>JAISCS010000189.1 GCA_031265365.1 Verrucomicrobiales bacterium | reverse complement strand
CAGGACTACGACCAAAAACACCCCGACACTTTCGCCGAGCACCCGCTGTTGCCTGCCACTGACGACTTCAAACAAATCCGCCACAGCACGCTGACATTCAATCTCCCCGCCGATTTGCGTCCGACCAGCCGCGACGCTGACGGTCAGGTCGTTTGGAAAATCGTCGCCGAAATCACCAGCGGCCGACGGCTGCTTTCCACCACCAAACGCGAATATCCCGTGACCGTCAGCGGCACGGGTTGACGGTCAGCGTTTGTCACCGTCAGCGGCTTTCCTCCGCCGGACCGTGTGCCGGAACTTCAGCACGGCAAATAATTTTGGGTTCGGTTGTTGTGGTTGGACGGCGGTCGGGGGTGACTCCGGCCGTCGTTTTTTCTTCCCATCCCGCCGGATTATCGTATTATCAGCGCCTCAATTATGGCTAAACAAACTATCAAAGACCTCAACCTCAGCGGCAAACGCGTCCTTATGCGCGTGGATTTCAACGTGCCGCAGGACCAGGCGACCGGCGCCATCACCAACACCCAGCGCATCACCGCCGCGCTGCCGACCATTCAATACGCCCTCGCCCACGGCGCGTCCGTCGTCCTGATGAGCCACCTCGGCCGGCCCGACGGTCAAGTCGTGGCGAAATACACGCTGAAACCCGTCGCCGAAAAATTGCAGGAATTGCTCGGCCAGCCGGTGAAATTCTTGAACGATTGCGTCGGCGCTGACGTTGAAGCCGCTTGCGCGAAGTTGCCACCCGGCAAAGTCGTCCTGCTCGAAAACCTCCGCTTCCACATCGAGGAAGAAGGCCAGGCCAAGACCGCTGACGGTGAGAAAATCAAGGCCGACCCCGCCAAAGTCGCCGCCTTCCGCGCCAGCCTGACCAAGCTCGGCGACGTGTACGTCAACGACGCCTTTGGCACCGCCCACCGCGCGCACTCGTCCGTCGTCGGCGTGAACTTGCCGGACAAAGTCGCCGGCTTCCTCATGGAAAAAGAACTGCAAGCCTTCGCCGCGGTCATGGACCATCCGCAGCGCCCGCTGCTCGCCATCCTCGGCGGCGCGAAAATCGCCGACAAAATCCCGCTCATCAAAAACCTGCTCGACCAGGCCGACGCCGTCATCATCGGCGGCGGCATGGCGTTCACGTTCAAGAAAGTGTTGAACAACATGCCCATCGGCAACAGCCTCTACGACGAGGAAGGCGCGAAGCTCGTGCCCGAGCTGGTCGAGAAAGCCAGGGCGAAGGGCGTGAAACTCGTGCTGCCCGTGGACTACGTGTGCGGCGACAAATTCGCGCCCGACGCCGCGACCATGGTGGTCACCGACAGCGAGGGCATCCCCGCCGGCTGGATGGGTCTCGACGCCGGCCCGCTGACGGTCAAGCTCTACCGCGAGGTCATCCTCAGCGCCAAAACGATTGTGTGGAATGGCCCCGCCGGCGTGTTCGAGTTCGATAAATTCGCCGCCGGCACCAAGGCGCAGGCCGAGGCCGTCGCCGCGGCCACTGCCGGCGGTGCCATCACCGTCGTCGGCGGCGGCGACACCGCGACCGCCGCGAAGAAATTCGGCGTCGCCGACAAGGTGACGCACTGCTCCACCGGCGGCGGCGCGAGCTTGGAACTGCTCGAAGGCAAACAACTCCCCGGAGTGGCCAATTTGAACGAAAAATAAAAAAATATTGGCGCGTCTTTGCTTCTCCGCGCCTTTGCGTCAAAAAAGAAAAACTTATGATTAGGAAAAAAATCATCGCCGGTAATTGGAAAATGAACAAAACCACCACCGAGACCAAAACCTTGGTGCTAGCCATCAAGGACAAACTCGGCAAGTTTGACCAAGTCGAAGTTGTCATCTGCCCGCCCTTCACCGCGCTGCAAACCGCGCAGGAGGCCCTCGGTTCCCACAGCGACGTCGCCCTCGGCGCGCAAAACCTCCACCAAGCCGCCGGCGGCGCATACACCGGCGAAATCTCCGCCGCCATGCTGCGCGACTTGTTCTGCCGCTACGTCATCCTCGGTCACAGCGAGCGGCGCCAATACTTCGCCGAGAGTGACGCGCTCGTGAACGAAAAAGCCAGGGTCGCGCTCAAGTCCAACCTGCGCCCCATCATCTGCGTCGGCGAAACCCTCGCCGAGCGCGAGGCGGGCCACATGGCAACCGTCGTCACCGCGCAAACCAAAGGCTCCTGCGCCGGCTTCAGCAAGGAGGATTGGAACAACGTCGTCATCGCCTACGAACCCGTCTGGGCCATCGGCACCGGCAAAACCGCCACGCCCGCCCAAGCGCAAGAAGTTCACGCGTTGATTCGCAAAACCATCAAGCAAATCACGGGCAAGCCGATTGCCGACAAACTCCGCATCCAATACGGCGGCAGTGTCAAGCCCGACAACGCCAGGGAATTACTGAACCAGCCCGACATAGACGGCGCCTTGGTCGGCGGCGCGAGCCTTGACGCCGAATCCTTCGTCGCCATCATCAAGAACAGCGTGGCGACGTAAAAATCATCCCGCGCGGAGACACGGAGACGCGAAAAAACTCCACGTCTCCGTGTCTCCGCGTGAACATTTGGTTTGAAGTTCAAAGTTGTTCGGACAGGCTCCAAGCCGCTCTTGTAGGCATTTTACCATTACCTATTTGTAATTACGTGGAAATGTTGCGGTCAGATTGGCGTGACATTTTCTTGGGCTATGAGCAACACCAATTCGATACCGTCAGCGTCGCAACACGCGTCAATTCAAACCATCAACCAAGCCGTGCAACAGGCTTCCGCTTGGGTGCAACCGGTGCGGCGCGAAATCGGCCGCGTCATCGTCGGGCAAAGCCAGTTGATTGAGCGGCTGCTCGTCGGCTTGCTCGCCAACGGTCACGTGTTGCTGGAAGGCGTGCCGGGACTGGCCAAGACGCTGGCGTTGAAAACGCTGGCCGCGACGATTCAACTTTCGTTCAAGCGCATCCAGTTCACACCGGACATGCTGCCCGCCGACATCATCGGCACGGAAATTTACCACCCGCGCGATTTGAATTTCGCCATCAAGCACGGGCCGGTGTTCGCCAACCTGATTCTCGCCGACGAAATCAACCGCGCGCCCGCCAAGGTGCAAAGCGCGTTGTTGGAGGCGATGCAGGAGCACCAAGTCACCATCGGCGACACCACGCACCCGCTGCCGGAGCCGTTCCTCGTGCTCGCCACGCAAAACCCCATCGAGCAGGAAGGCACCTACGCGCTGCCGGAGGCGCAGGTTGACCGCTTCATGCTGAAGGTCATCGTGACCTACCCGACGCCCGCCGAGGAGCGCGTGATTATTGACCTGATGGGCACCACCGACGCGAAGCCGCAAGCGAACGCGTTGCTCGGCGTCGAGGACATCATCAAGTCGCGCCAAGTCGTGAACACCGTTTACATTGACGACAAAGTGAAGGATTACATCATCAGCCTCGTCCACGCCACGCGCGAGCCGGCCGCTTACCAACTGGACCTCCGGCCGTACATCCAGTACGCCGCCTCGCCGCGCGCGAGCATCGCGCTGACGCTGGCGGCGCGCGCGCTGGCGTTCCTCAACGGGCGCGGTTACGTCACGCCGCAGGATATTAAATCCATCGCGCCGGACGTGTTGCGCCACCGCGTCGCCGTCACCTACGAGGCCGAGGCGGAAGGGCTGGCCAGCGAGCACATCATTCAAAAAATCCTGGACGCCGTGCCGGTGCCGTGAAAAAAGTTTTGCGTTATGAGCTTTGAGGTTTGAGTTATGCCACGAGTCACCATCAGCGAGATGTTGAAGAAAGTGCGGGCGATTGAAATCCGCACCAACCACCAGGTCAACGAGGCCCTGGCGGGGCAATACCGCTCGGTCTTTCGCGGCTCCGGCATTGACTTCGACGAGGTGCGCGAATATGTGCCCGGCGACGACGTGCGCTCGATTGATTGGAAAGTGACCGCGCGGCAGGGTCGTCCGTTCATCAAGAAATACCGCGAGGACCGCGAGCTGACCATCCTGCTCGCCATTGACGTGAGCGCCAGCGGCAACTTCGGCTCCGGCGCCGAGAGCAAGCGCGAGCGCGCCGCCGAACTCGCCAGCGTGCTCGCCTTCAGCGCCATCAAGAACCGCGACAACGTCGGCCTGCTGCTGTTCACCGACCAGGTGGAATTATACATCCCGCCGGCCAAGGGCCGCTTCCACGTGCTGCGCGTCATCCGCGAAATCTTGTTCCATGAGCCTCGGCGGCGCGGCACCAATTTGCAGGTCGCGCTGGAAAGCATCCGCCGCACGCAAAAACGCCGCGCCGTGGTGTTCTTGATTTCGGACTTCTGCCTGAACGGTGATTTCGCCGCCGAATTGTCCGCGCTGAAAACCGTCCTGCACACCGTCAACCGCCGGCACGACCTAGTCGCCGTCAGCGTCAGCGACCCGCGCGAGTCGCAACTGCCCGACGTGGGCCGGCTGACGCTGGAGGATGCCGAGACCGGCGAGCTGGTGGAACTCAACACCGGCAGCGCCGCCGTCCGCGCGCGTTTTCAAGCGCTCGCTGACGGTCGCGGCACCGAACTTCGCAAAACTTTCAACGCCAACGCCGTGGACTTGGTCGAGCTGGACACCGCCCGCCCGTATCTGCCCGTGCTGCGGCAATTCTTTAGCACCCGGGAACGGAGGGTCAGGCGATGACCAGGCTTTTATTCCGGTTAGTTTGGTCGTCCCTCGCGCTGTTGTTTCCGGGTGCGCCGCTTTTCGCCCAAGGTTCGCCGCTGACCCTCACCCCGTCGGCGACGCAACCGCCGGCGTTCGCACCCGCTGACGGTCAGGACATCGCGGAGATTCGCGGGATTTGGGTACCGCAGTACCAACAATATTTTTGGAAAGCACTGATAATCGTCGCGGCGCTGGTCATCGGCGGCGGATTGGTTTGGTGGCTGGCGCGCTGGTACAAATCGCGGAAACCGACGCTGACGCTGTACCAGATTATCATGCAAAAGCTGGAACAATGCCGCTTGCTAATCGCCGCCGGCAACGCCCGCCTGTTCTCCGGCGAGGTCTCCGACATCGTGCGCGGCTACTTGGAACAACGTTTCACCGTGCCGAGCACGCACCAGACCACGGATGAATTCATCCGCTCCGCCACGCAACACGCCAACAGCGAACTGGAGCCGTTCCTGCCGCAACTGAAGGATTTCCTTGGCTACTGCGACATGGCGAAATTCGCGCGCGAGGAGTTGGACGTGGAGCAAATGACGCTGATGCTGGCCAGCGCCGGGAATTTTGTCGAGGCCACCAAAGCACTGGAACGGGATGCTGACGGTGAGGCAGCTGTATGAAACTTCAATTAATATCCAAACCCCAAACTGCAAATTTCAAAAAGCAGCCGCTGGTGCTGACCCGCGATTTGGCGATTGGTGATTTAGCTATTGGAAGTTATTTGGAATTTAACCCGGGGGTTCAACCATGAGCGCCTTCCGCCTCCTCCACCCCGAAGCCCTCTGGCTGCTCGCCGCTCTTCCACTGCTCGCGCTCTGGTGGGGCCGGCGCGGGAAGGCGGCGACGATTTTGTTTTCGTCAACGTCAGTGGCGCGGCAGGTCGGCACGCCGAGGAAATCGGCGGCGGGCTGGTTCGCCATGCTGTTGCGGCTGCTGGCGCTGGCGCTGCTCGTCACCGCGCTGGCGCGGCCGCAACTGGGCCGGCAAACGCAAGATGTGTCCGCCAACGGCATTGACATCATGCTGGCGGTGGATTTGAGCGGCTCGATGCGCGCGCTGGATTTCAAGCTCAACGGCCAGCCCGCCAGCCGCGTGGACGTGGTGAAATCGGTGGTCAAAAATTTCGTCGCGCAACGGCCCGACGACCGCATCGGCATCATCGCGTTCGCCACTTACGCGCACTTGGTCGCGCCGCTGACGATGGACCACGACTGGCTCGACCAGCGCCTTGACACGATGAGCACCGACAGCGTGCAGTCCGACGCCACGGCCATCGGCTCGGCGCTGGCGGCGTGCGCCAATCATTTGCGCGCGCAAAAGAGCCGGTCGCGCGTCATCATCCTGCTCACCGACGGCGTCAACAACGCGGGCAAAGTCTCGCCGCTGATGGCGGCGGACTTGGCGAAAGCGATGGACATCAAGGTGTACACCATCGGCGCCGGCACGCGCGGCGAGGCGCCGTGGCCCGCCACCGACGCCTTCGGGCGGCAGGTGTCGATGAAGGTGGACATTGACGAGGACGTGCTGCGGCAAATCGCCGCGCTAACCGGCGGCCAGTATTTTCGCGCCACGGACACCGACTCGCTGAAAAATATTTACGCCGACATCAACCAAATGGAAACCACTACACACGTCACCAAGAAGTTTGAAAATTTCCGCGAGCTGTTCCACTGGCCGCTGCTGGCGGGGCTGGCGGTGTTGTTGCTGGAAGTCGCGTTCGCCGGCGGGCTGGTCAGGAGGTTGCCGTGAAATTTGCCGCACCTGTTTGGTTGTATGTCGGGCTGGCGGCGGGCGCGTTGCTGGCGGGCTTTTTCTGGTGGAGTGACCGCCGGCGGCGGCGGGCGCTGGCCGCGTTGGTTTCCAAACACTTGCTGGAAGAACTGACGGTGAACTTTTCCCCGTTGCGGCGGCTGGCGAAGCGCATGCTGTTCACGGCCGGCGTCGCGTGTTTGTTCGTCGCGCTGGCGCGGCCGCAGCACGGGCACCAATGGCGGGAGGTGAAACGCAAGGGGATTGACTTGGTCGTGGCGGTGGACGTGTCGCGCAGCATGTTGACCGAGGACGTGAAACCGAACCGGCTGGAGCGCGCGAAGCTGGCCGTCCGCGACTTGGTGGAACTCGCTGACGGTGACCGGCTGGCGCTGATTCCGTTCGCCGGCAGCGCCTACGTGATGTGCCCGCCGACGCTGGATTACGACATGTTTTTGCAATCGCTCGACGTGCTGTCGCCGGACCTCATGCCGGTCGCCGGCACCGACCTCGCCACGGCGATTCAGGCGGCGGAAGACTTGTTGGAAAAGGCGGCGGGCAGTCGCAAGATTCTGCTGCTGTTCACGGACGGCGAGGACTTGGAAGGCTCGGCGCTGGTGGCGGCGCGGCGCGCGGCGGCGCGGGACATCGTGATTTACACGGTCGGCGTCGGCACGCCGGCGGGGGATTTGATTCCGGTCACCATCAGCGGCGGCGGCGTGGAATTTTTGAAGGACGAGAGCGGGAAGATTGTGAAATCGCGGCTGGACGAGACGATGCTGAAAAAAATCGCCGAGCTGACCGGCGGCGTGTATGTGGCGCAAAACTCGCGCGGCGGCGTGGAAGAGCTGTACCACGACCAAATCCAAATCATCCCGAAGCAAGAGTTGGGCAGCCGCATGGAAAAAATCCCGCTGGAGCGTTTCGTGTGGCCGCTGATGGCCGGGCTGGCGTTGCTGACGCTGGAATTCACGCTGCGTGAGCGGCGGACGAATTGGTTTGCCGGCAACGCCCGCTGACCCTGTAAAAAAATAAAATATTATTAAAAAAACTTGCGTCGGTCGGAGTGTTCGGATAATTTCATGGCACGTTACCGGCGTAAGCTAAGGCTGGCCACTAAAAGACATGGGTGGTTAAGCGAAGGTGAAAAACCGATAACTTGCTAAAGATGATAGACCTAGGCCATAGAATCGAAGCATTGCGCTCACGCGCTCACGCGCTCACGCGCTCACGCGCTCACGCGCTCACGCGCTCACGCGCTCACGCGCTCACTAATATTTCTGTTTAGTTTTGCCCGCCCCATTCCCCATGTGGCCGCCCGCCCCAGCCGGGAAGTGAGCGAGTCCGCCAATGGGAAAGGCTTTCTCAGCGCCGGGAAAACCTTTATCGACCATGGCACCGGCGGCTTCGGCAAAGAATACACCATCCTGCACAGCCCGTGGCACGACCCGCACCCGCTGCCGGAGGGACGGGCCGCAAATTTGGAACGTGCAACTCATTGGCTTTTTGAAGGGCGACCCGGTCGGCATCCCTGGCGACATCATCGTCATCGGCGCGAAGGCTTACACCGCCAAACACTCGAAGGGGGCGAAGTAAGCCAATGAACGCTGAAACACCCCGTCCGCTCCGCGTCCACCCCTCTACGAGCGGGGAATTAGCTCGCGCTGGGACATGGTCTGTGAGATTAGTCTCAACGTCAGCAGATTCCCCTCCCGCAAATAATTCCCCGCTCGTAGAGAGGTGGCGGCGCCAGCCGACGGGGTGTTTCAGCGTTTTATCGGATGAACCCTTTTACAATGAGAATATTAGACAGGATTAACAAGATGGACAGGATTTTCAAAAAAACCATCCTGTAAATCCTGTCAAAAAAATGGAATCAATAACCTAACCAAGGAAAAAAACAAACCAAGAAAGAACCAATCTTATGAAAACATACCTGCTAGAAATATTAACGGCGCTGACGATGACCATCACGGTCAGCGGACAAGTATTGGTCGACGAACAATTCACCCGCTCCGGCACCGGGCCATTAAACGGCTCCAGTCCCAGCGGCGGCACGCTGGCCGAGAACATCACGTGGAGGTTCACTACCTCTGCCGGGGCCGAGCAAAGCTGGGAGATTGCCGACGCGGAGGCCGGCACGCTGACCATCACCGGTACTGGTGGCGGCACCCCGTACATCGCCTGGCGGCCGGTGACCTTCAGCGCCGGCGGCCAATACGAGCTGACCATGCAATTGACCGTCACCGCCGGCGGCAACGACTGGGTGGGCCTCGGCCTTGGCACCTATAACGCCAACGACACTCCCAACACCGGCTGGGGGATGAGCGGCCCGTGGATGATGGTCAGGGATAACGGCGGGTACAGCCTTTTCAACCTAGGTACCGCTGACAATACGACAAAGACCGGTGCCACCCCCAAGGTCAACGTCCACGCCGCCAACACGCTACGCATGACGCTGGACACCACCGGGGAGGACTGGACGGTCACCTACTATATCAACGACCTGGCCACGCCGCTCGCCAACTACACGTTGACCGACACCCAGCAAACCTACCTTGGCCCCGTACTCCTCACCACGTATAGCGGTGCCAGCGCCACCGTTGACTGGTTCAAACTGGAGCAAATCCCCGAACCGTCCACCTGGTTCCTCCTCAGCTTCGGCCTCGGCACGCTAATACTTATCCGCCGCCGGTGCCGGTAGAGTTTCACCATTCCTCGCCTGTATGGAGCGCGGACAAGACATCCGCGCTCCATACGCCGAACGCTGAACTACCCCGTCCGCATTCGCGGCCATCCCTTCACGGAAGGGGAATTAGCATACATGGGAAGCATGGTCGGTAGAGTTTGTTCCGGTGTCAGCGAGTTTTGCATTTTCAGTTATGGTTTTGAGATATGGGTTTTGAGATTTGAGTTTCTCCTCCCCTGCTTTAATATGGCCGCCATGCAAACCACCCTAACCGCCCGCTACACCGCCAACGGCAACCCCGTCGCAGTCATCGAACTCGCCGAGGAACAACTCACCGCGCCCGCCGATGGTCAGCTCTTGGTGAAAATGCTATTCGCGCCAGTCAATCCCTCCGATATTAACATGGTGGAAGGCACCTACGGCGTAAAAGCCGCGCTGCCCGCCGTCGGTGGAAATGAAGGCGTCGGGCGCGTCGTGGCGACGGGCGGCAACGTCAGCGGCTATGCGGTCGGCGACTTGGTGAAACCGCCCGGCGCGCGCGGCACTTGGCGGCAAGCGCTGACAGTGCCGGCGGCGGAGTGCGTCAAACTGCCCGCGTCACTGACAGCGGAGCAAGCGGCGATGCTTTACGTCAATCCGCCGACCGCATGGCGAATGCTGCACGATTTTGTTACACTCGCCGATGGTGAATGGCTTATCCAAAACGCGGCCAACAGCGCCGTCGGTCGCTGCGTCATCCAAATCGCGCGCGCGCTTGATTGGCGCACCATCAACCTCGTCCGCCGCGCCGACGTGGTCAGCGAACTGGAACAACTCGGCGGCGACATTGTCAGCGTCGAAACACCGGACACGTTTAAGCAAATCAAAACGTGGACCGGCGGCAACTTCCCGCGCCTGGCGCTAAACGCCGTCGGTGGCGACAGCGCCGGCACCTTGTCCAAGAGCCTCGGCGCGGGTGGCCAACTAATCACCTACGGCGGCATGTCCAAACAACCCATCAAACTCGCCACCGGCCCGCTGATATTCAAAGACCTTAGCTACCGCGGCTTCTGGATGACGCGCTGGTACGCCACCCACCCCGCCGTCGAGCGCGACGAAATGTACGCCCAACTGGCAAAATTATTCGTCACCAGCCAGCTAAAAATCGCCGTGGAAAAAACCTACCCACTGACCGAGGTCAAAACCGCCATCGCCAGCGCCTTGCAAGAAAACCGCAGTGGAAAAATTCTGTTGGATTTGAGATAACAACCTGGTTCTTCCCATTGTCGGTGAATAAAATATTTTCTCCGTCAGGTGCGGGGAATGGCGTTCGGGTTAACTTGGCTAAATACCACGCTGAACTAGGCAAGACTCTTCCAATGTTTCAACGCTCGCTCCATCGCCTCGACCACCGGTGTCATTTTGATGCCGGTCGCCAGTAGCTTGCCGCTGTCCATGACGCAATTTGAGCGCGGTGTCTTGGCGGCGATTTGCATGAATTCATCCTCGTTGGCGAAGAATTGAAAATCCTTTTTGCACACTCCGCTGTCGGTGATGAGCTTGCACACCTCGCTGGTGGTGACGCTGCCGGGTTGCGTGACATTGTAAATGCCGAACGGCACCCTCAACGCCATTGTTTCCCAGCACGCGCGCACGAACTCGTCAAGTTGCGACATGGAATTTTCCGCCTCTAGCAATTTCTGATACGTCATCACCTTGGTCAAATAATTGCGCGGGCTGTTGACTTCGCTGAACGGAATCCGCAACCGCCAAAGGTAGCAACGGTCAGCGTCAGCGAGCACTTCTTCGCCCAACGCCTTGCTGCCACTGTAAAAACTGCACGGCGGCCGGCGGAAACAAAAATTCGGCTCGTCCGTTTCTATGAACCCGCCACCGTCAGCGCGCCGCCCCGTGTAAATGCAACCGGACGACACATGCCCCCACACCACGCTGTTTTCCTCGCATGCTTGGCGAATGATGCCGGGCAACACCGAGTTCCCCATCAGCGTCTCCGGCTTGTGCAACTCGCAAGCATCCACGTTCGGCTTGCCCGTGTAACCCGCGCAGTTGATTAAAAAATCCGGTCGCGCCGCCGCTAACAATGAACTCAATTGCTCCACGCGCGTATAATCAACCTCGCTCCGGCTCACATTTTGAAATTCCACGCCGCTGACGGTGAGCAAGCGCTGAAACGCCTGCCCGACATAACCCGTGCCACCTAATAAGATAATTTTTTGTGCTTTGCTCATGTCAATCCTGTTTCTGTTCCCTTAACAATGACAATAAATATTGCCCGTATGCCGTTTTTTGTAAAAACTCCCCGCGCCGCCGCAACTCGCTGACGGTGAGCCAGCCGTTGTTGAACGCGATTTCCTCCAAGCACGCTACTTTGTATCCCTGATAATGCTCAATCGTGCGGATGAATTGTCCTGCCTCTAACAAACTACTGTGTGTTCCGGTGTCCAGCCAGCTAAAGCCGCGCGCGAGAATCTCTACGTTCAACTGCCCGTGCTTCAGGTAGGCTTGGTTGACCGAGGTGATTTCCAATTCGCCGCGCGCTGATGGTGTGACTTTTTTCGCAATATCCACAACTTGGTGGTCGTAAAAATACAGGCCGGTCACGGCGTAATGTGATTTCGGTTGCGCCGGTTTTTCCTCGATGGACACGGCGCGATGGTCAGCGTCGAACTCCACCACGCCGTAACGCTCCGGGTCTTTCACCGCATAACCGAACACGCTCGCGCCTTGCTCGCGGGCGGCGGCGTGGATGAGTTTTTCGGAAAGACCGCGTCCGTAAAAAATGTTGTCGCCCAACACCAGCGCCACGCGGTCGCTGCCGATGAACTGTTCGCCGATGAGAAACGCCTGCGCCAGCCCTTCCGGTTTCGGCTGCTCGGCGTAAGACAACTCGATGCCGAACGCCGCGCCGTCGCCCAGCAACTTTTGGTACAACGGCAAATCCTCCGGCGTGGAGATAAGCAAAATCTCGCGGATTTTCGCCAGCATCAGCGTTGACAGCGGATAATACACCATCGGCTTGTCGTACACCGGCAGCAGTTGTTTTGAAATGCTAATCGTCACAGGATGCAATCGCGTCCCCGCCCCGCCCGCTAATACCATGCCTTTCATAAATTATCCGTTGCCCAATCGCTCCAATTTATAACTCCCGTCCAAAACCGCCCGCCACCACGATTGATTTTCCAAGTACCACCGCACGGTTTTCTTGAAGCCGCTTTGAAAATCCTCGCGCGGCGACCAGCCCAGTTCGCGCCGGATTTTGCCCGCGTCAATCGCGTAACGCAAATCGTGACCAGGCCGGTCGGCGACGAACGTGATAAGCTCGCTGTAGCTGGCGAGTCCGTGTTGGTTAGGCAAAAGCTCGTCCATGAGGCGGCAAATCAATCGTACCAAATCCATGTTTTTTTGCTCGTTGTTGCCGCCGATGTTGTAACTCTCACCGACGCGACCGTCAGCGAGCACGGTGTACAACGCGCGCGCGTGGTCCTCGACGTAGAGCCAGTCGCGAATGTTCTCGCCCTTGCCGTACACGGGAATCTTTTCACCCCGCAACGCTTTCAAAATCACCACTGGAATCAATTTTTCTGGGAATTGATACGGACCATAATTATTGGAGCAATTCGTCAGCAACAGCGGCAGCCCGTAGGTGTCGTGCCATGCGCGCGCCAAGTGGTCGGACGCCGCCTTGCTCGCCGAGTAGGGCGAATGCGGGTCGTAGGGCGTGGTCTCGGAAAAAGCATCATCGTCAGCGCCGAGCGAGCCGAACACCTCGTCAGTCGAGACGTGTAGGAAACGAAACTGGTCCCTCACCGTCAGCGTCGCGTAATATTCCCGTGCCGCTTGCAGCAAATTAAAAGTGCCGACGATGTTGGTCTGGATGAACTCGCCGGGTCCGTCAATCGAGCGGTCAACGTGAGATTCAGCGGCAAGGTGCATCACCGCGTCCGGCCGATACTCGGCGAAAATTTTCCGCACTGTCAGCGGGTCGCAAATGTCCGCCCGCGCGTGGCGGTAGCGGGGATTATCGGCCAAGTCCGCCAGCGAGGACAAATTTCCCGCGTAGGTCAGCTTGTCCAAATTCAACACTTCGTGCGGTGTTTCATTGAGCAGTAACCTGACCAAATTGCCGCCGATAAATCCCGCGCCACCAGTGATGATAACTTTCATTATGGAGATAAATCCTGCCGACTTAATAATCCAATACCAGCCAAAATTACACGTTTTTTCTAATTTCGCGCCGGATATTGACCAGGCTCATTCCCAGCGTTGACAAGCGATAGCAGCCCTTGCGCGGGCTGATATTAAGCACGAGCAAGTTTTTAACCAAGCCGCCCAGCTCCGCCGCTGACGGCCAGCGCCACGGCGTGCGCCAGCGGGCGCGCCAGAATTTTCCCGCGTAGGCGTGTCCCAGCCAGAACTGCCACGGCTTGCCGCGTCCGGTGAAATGGACGATGCCGGGGTTCACCGTCAGCGGGGCGCCGGTTTGGATGTTCCAGCGCGGGTCGAGCCATTTGCAATCGCCCGCGCACACCGCGTTCAACACGCCTTGGTCCGCATGGTCATAATCAGCGCCGTTCGCGCGCTCGCGCGTCACCCGCCACCACTCGCGGTCCAGCCCGCGCTCGCGAATGCGGCGCAAATTCATCAATAACACGCCGGCGTTGAAATAATCCCGTTCCGTCCGCTGACCGTGGCATTTTTCCCAATCGCGCACCGCGCCCAGCGCCGCGCCGGACACATCCTCGTCCCACAACGCGGCGAGGTCGTCCAGCGCCACCAGGTCGGCGTCCAGATACAGGCAGCGTTCCAGCCGCGGCAACAGTTCGGGAATTAAAAACCGGCAATAAGTCGCCGGTGCCAAATGCCCCTCGACCCGCAGCCCGTCCAGCCGCTGACGGTCATATTCAATCCACTCAAGTTTCGCCCCGCTGTCAACGGCCAGTTTTTGATACGCCGCCCGCGTGCGCGCGTCCAGCGGCGCCGTTGACGGTGACAGGATATAAAAACGCAACCGCCCCGGCGCGGCGCTATGTTGCAACACCGAGGCCAGCGCCACGCCGGCGGGCATCGCGAAATTTTTGTCCGGTGCAAGAACAATGTGAATTGGCTCGGTCATGGTCGGCGTCCGGTTGGTCAAACATTCGGCGCGCATCCTTTATGGCTTGCCGGCAGGCAGCGTAAGACCCTCGGCGGGCGCCGGCACGACGCCGCTGACGCCGCCGTAATGCGGACGCAAATTTTCCTCCTCGCCGTACCAGCGCGGGCGGCCCGCCCGGTCGAGCAACAAAAAGCCGTAGTCCTCGCAGGC
>JAISCS010000171.1 GCA_031265365.1 Verrucomicrobiales bacterium | reverse complement strand
TCCTGCGCCAGCGCATTCCCCTTCCGTGAAGGGGTGGCCGCGGAGCGGACGGGGTAGTTCAGCGTTAACAGGGACCTCGCCCCAAACGCTGAACTACCCCGGCGCTCCGCGCCACCCCTTCACGGAAGGGGAATTATGCTGCGGTCACTGCACGCCACCGCAATTCCACTGTTCACGGGATAGAACCTTATTTGATTTGATAGGCGTTCAGTTCCATCGGCGCGACGCTGATGGTGAACTCCAGACCGCCGTTGACCGACTTCGCGGGGACAGGTTGGTTCGTTACCAAATCCACGACGGTGCCGCTGAGTCCTGGGAGTTTCACCGTCAGCGTCTTCGCCGCGTAGCCTTTGTAGGCGATGCCCACGCGCGTCTCCCCGCCGTCGACCGTGTAGGCGCGCGCTTTCACGTCCGGGTCGCCTTGCTCAATGACCGCGCCGTTGGTCGCCGGCAGCGCGAGGTAGGCTTGCGCGAAGCGGCGGTGCGCGGCGGCAAAACCACGACCGTAGGTGTAAACCGTCCAGTTCAACGTCCGCGCGTCGCCGTGGAAGTAAGCGAGCAATTCCAGCGCCATGCTGAACGGCGCGCCGCCGGGGGTTATCATGTTGCCCTCGTATTTCGGGTTGATGGTGCGCGCGCCGATTTCGTCATAGCTGACGACGTTGCTCACGGCCAGACCGTCAGCGGTTTGGAAATAGTTCAAGTATTCCGGTTTGTCGGCGTAGCACAGGTAGTTGGCGGGCGCGAAGATTTGGATGCCCGGCGTGTTCTGGTACAATTCAGGCCGGATGCCGTAGTCGGCGCGGTTGATATTTTTGAACGCCGCGCCGAAGTTGCCGTTGCGCATGACGGCGATGTAGTCCCGCGCGGTGAAGGCTTTGCGCGCGGCGCGCTCCTTTTCATACGCGGCGCGACCGCCGTTCGGCGCAGGCTTGACGACATTGGCAACGAACGCCCAGGCGGTGATGTCCGGTTCGATGATGCCGAATTTGTCCGGGTCCCAGTTGAAATAGTAGAGGGTCAGGTCGGCGCGGTAGCTCTTGAGCAGTTGCGAAAGTTTGATGTGGAAGTCGGCGCGCTGACGGTGCCACCAAGTGTCGTAGGCGGCGCGGCCCTCGGTGGCGGCCCACGTCTGCCATTGCGCGAGACCGCCGGGGGGGAACGTGGTGCCAGTCTCGGCGGCGAATTTTTTCAAATCCTCCTCGCCGTAGCTGATTTGCATCCGGTCGCAACGAATGCGCCAGTGGACGCCGGTCAGTTGCGGATGGTCTTTGACGTAAGGTTTGACGAGGTGGTCCATGAATTTTTGCAAGTCGTCCCACGTCGCGGGATTGAGGAGGTTCGCGCTCCATTTGGCGAAGCGATTGGGTTTGGCGGGCTGGCCGTCGGCGCTAACCGCGCGCGCCTCAACGGGCAATTCCGCCGAACCACCGTACTCGAAGCGCGGGATGTATTGCAGCCCGAACTTCTTCGTCGCGGCGAGAAAGCGCTGGTGTTGGGACTGGAGTGACGGCCACGGCGAGACCGCCACGTGTCCCGGCTCCGGCTTGAGCGGCTCGTGCGCCCAGTAGTCGCGCGGGTCAATCACGACCGTCGAGTAGCCGTCCAGCGGGTCGCTGTAGTTGGCGAACGTCCATTTAAGCATGATGGGTGACATGGCGTTGTAGCCCATCAGTTTCGCGTAACGGGCGAAGTCCTCGGGATTGCAATCCGCGCCGCGCTCCCAGTCGAAGGCAAGCACGCGACGCGGGCCGTTCGGTGGGTAGTTGATGGCGGGCGCGTCACGCTCGGCGTCAATCTCGTACAACTTGATGCGCGCGACGGCAGGCCCCGCCGACCACATGGCGTAGTATTGACCGGGCTTGAGTTTGTTCATGAAATACAACCACAACCCTTGCTCCGCCGAGGCGCTGCCGGTGCCACCCGTGCCGACGCTCTGGTCGTCAAGCGGGATGATGACGTCATACCATTCCCAGCGCTTGCTGAGCGGCCAGTTGTCGTAGGGGTCGTCGGGCGCGACGCCGTTCTTGTAGCCAACGTCCATGTAATTTTGCCCGCTCTGCAATTCAATCGGCACGAAGCGCGGTTGGTCTTCGGGATACTCGATGCGAATGAGGTATGTGGCGCGCGGTTTTAATTTGCCGCGTCCGAGGCGGTAGGCGAACCAGCCGTAATCGCTCGTGCGCGCCTGCTTGCCGAGGATTTCCGTGACGCGCACATTCGCGCCGCCGCAGCCGGGCGTCACATAATCCACCGCGTGGTCGTAGCCGCTTTGCAAGTACGGATGCTCATCGTCAGCGATGTCTTTCGCGCAGTCAATCTCGTCCACCAATTTTAATTTGCCGAGCGGCGTTTCCTCGAACGTCTCCGGCAGCGGCGGCAAGGGCGTCTGGTCGCGCGCGGTGAAGTTGAGCTGGTCAAACTCGCGCGTGCCCGCGTAGACCGGCGCGCCCGCCCCGTCCGTCACCGTCAGCGTCGCGACGAACCGTCCGCGAAAATACAACTCCTGCGCCGTCCGCGCGTCCACCGCCACCACCGCGCGCGCCACGCCGTCGCTGACCGTCAGCGGCGCCGTGCCCGCCGCGACCTGCCCGCGCGCGTAATCGGCAAGCCGGTATTCGAGCTTCGCGCCCGCGTCCCGCGCCACTTCCGGCGGGAACGAGAAGATGATTTCAAACGGCTTGCCGCGCCGCGCGTCGCTCAGGTCGAACAAACCGAACGGCGTTTCCTGGCCGCCGGGCGCGCGCATTCGCGGCAGATACGGGTCGAACTCCACCGCGAGCGTGCCTTTGACGAGGCCGCTGTTGTTGCCGATGAACGTGATGTTGCCGCCCCACACGCGCACGGTCAGCGTGTTCTCGCCCACCTTCACCAACTCCGGCGGCACCGAGTAAACACGCGACCACCAGTTTTTGTATTTATACTCACTCGAAAAACCGCCGATGCGCGCGCCGTTGAGCCACACCTCGTCGTCGGACTGAATCGGCGGCAACATCACGCGCAGCGGCTGACCGGCGAGTTCGGCGGGCACGATGAATTTTTGCCGGTACCAGCCCCAGCCGGAATAGTCCACGCCTTGCTGCTGCCACGATTGCCCCGATTGTAACACGCGCCAGTTCGCGTCGTCGAATTTTTCTGCGAACCATTGTTCCTTCACGCCGACATCGCCGCTGTCAGTGGCGAACAACCAACCGCCGCTGAGGTTGATGGTGGCGCGTTGGCTCAGCCACGCGTTGTCGTCGAACTCCGCGCCGCCGATGCTGATGTCCTTGATGAAAACCTGCGCGCCCCCCGGCGCCTCCGCCACGCGCACGCCAACGCCGGCGATGGCGGAGAACGTCTTCAGCTTAAAATCCGCCAGCGGCAGCGTCACCCGCCGCCATTTGCCGCCGACGGTGAAGCCGGCTTGGAACGTGCCCGCCGTCTTGCCGCGCTGGAGCAAATGAAACGTCATGCGCGCCGGCTGGGTCGCCCTGGCTTGGAACGACACGTAATTGTTCAACCCTTTCGCCCACACCGCGCCGTTGCCCGACCCGTCGCCGGGCAACAACACGCGCACCGTCGTCCGCGCCGGGTCGCAAACATCGGCGTTGATTTTCAACTCGCCGCCGCTGATGGTGAAGACATCTTGCTCGTGCCCGGCCTGCGGATTTTCGACCATCCACAGCGGCGTGATGGCGGCGGAAAAAATATCCAGTGCCGGTGGCGTCACCTTCGCCGATTTGGGCGGCTTCGGCGCGTAGGCGCCGGTCAGCGCGAACGGCGCGGGCGCGGCGCGCAACAGCAACGGCGCGAACGCCACCGTCAGCGGCAGGATTTTTTTCAACAACGAACTAACCAACAACGCGAAGACTTTCGAGTTCATCCGCACAGCTTATGATGCCGCCCATGCGCGCGCCATAGATGAAACACCCGATTTATTGACATTTTCGCCCGCGCCGCGCCGGACTTACTATGTTTGCCACCCGCGGCCAATTCCCCTTCCGTGAAGGGGTGGCCGCGCAAGCGGACGGGGTAGTTCAGCGTTCTGTGCCCTTCCCTCTGAAACGCTGAACTACCCCGTCGCTCCGCGCCACCCCTTCACGGAAGGGGAATTTGCTTACGCCGGAGCATTCGCGCGCCCTCGCACCAACCATTTCCCGTCGTTCTCTCGCGTCAGCGATTCTCCTTCCGTGAAGGGGAATTAGAGTGCCACTACACGCGCGGAACTTCACAACTTAAGCAACTCATCCACCCGCACCGGCAGGCCGGTGGCGAAGGATTGGTTGGCAGCGATGCCGGTGAGGATGGAGCGCGCCCCGTCCACATGACCGGCGGCGCGCCCCAGCGGGTCGGGCCGCGCCCCCGGCGTGAACAAATCCGCCAGCAACAACAAATCCCCGCCGCCATGCCCGCCCACCGCCGCCGGAATCTCCGCGCGATACGGTTGCGCCCGGTGCGGGAAGACCATCAGCCGCTGACTGGCGCTCAGGCCGTCGGTGATATGCCCGTTGCCGGCGTTGATGTAGGATTGTTCCAATTCGTCCAGCTCCAGCCGCCCGCGCGTGCCGTTGAAAGCGATGCGATAACCTTCCCACGGCGCGTACGCCGTCAGCGAGTAGGACAGTTGCGCGCCGCTCTGGTACCGTACGACCAAGTTCATGGTATCCTCGATGCTGATGCCGTCGCCGAACACATTCTGGTCGCGCAAATAACCGTCTTCATCCTCGGCGTCATAATACAAACCCTGCAAACTGCCGCCATCCCGAAGATTCAACGCGAACGGGTCACCGGTAGCGGCGGGCGCGCCGGTGCCGCGATAATACGCGCGAAAATCACCGCGCCGCTCCGCGTTGGCCTTGCCGTAAAAACCCAGCGACCCCAGCGCGAACACCGTCTCCGGCGCGCTGTCCAGCCACCAATTCACCAAATCGAAATGATGCGTCGCCTTGTGCACCATCAAACCGCCGGAGTTGTTTTTATCGCGGTGCCAGCGCCGGAAATAATCCGCGCCGTGATTGGTGTCCAGCAGCCACTCGAAATGCACCGACTTCACCTCGCCGATGACGCCCTGTCGCAGCAACTCCTTCACCTTGCTGCGCGAGGGCGAGTAGCGGTAATTAAACGTCACGCGCAACCGGCGCCCCGTGCGCTCCACCGCCGCGAGAATCGCGCGGCATTTCTCGGCGCTGATGGTCATGGGTTTCTCGGTGATGACATCGCGGCCCAATTCCATCGCGCGGATAATATACTGGTCATGCGTCCGGTCAATGGACGTGACGATGACCGCGTCCGGTCGCTCCCGTTCAATCATCCGGTCAAACTCCCGCGCCTGATACGTGGCGACCGGCGCGGCGCCGTGCTCGCGCTGAAACCTGGCGTTGTAATAATCCATCCGCTTTTGATTCACATCGCACAACGCCACCAGCCGCGCCGACGCCCGGTGCGTGGTTAAAATCGACTCGCTAAACATGGCGGACCGCCCGCCCGCCCCGACAATGACATAACGTTTGATACTCACCCTCTCACGCTAATTCACTTGCCGCCGATAAAGAATAGCCGTTGCGCCCAAATATTTGACATTTTCACCACCCATCGTCCGCCTACCGGTGGCCGTCCGACCATTGCCCGCGCATACGGCGGAGGTGGCGAGGAGTTCCTGCGCGTCTCAACGTCACCGCGCGGCCCAGAGCAAGCCGCGGCGGGTGAGTTCCAGCGCCGTCCGGCATTCGCTCAACTCCTTGGCGTCGTGCCCGAAGGATTGGTAGAACACGCGCCCCGCGCCGTAGCGGCGCTTCCACGCGACCGGTATGACGGTGCCATTCACCCACGGCGTGCTGGTGCTGTGGAACGTCGTCGTGGCGAGCACGTTGTTCGACGGGTCCACGTGCATGTAATATTGCTCGGAACGCACGTTGAAATCGTCGAGGCCGGCGATGAGCGGGTCGCCGGTCTGCGCCAGCAAGTTGATGGTATAGTCCTTGTGCCCGTCGGGGTGCGCCACGAACTGCCCGCCAATCATGAACTGATACTCCGTGTTGCCGCGAAACGCATCGCCGCACCCGCCGTGGAAACCGCCGATGCCCACGCCGCCCCGGACCGCCGCGCAGAGGTGGCCCTCTTGCTGGCCGCTGAGCTGCCCCATCGTCCAGTTCGGCACGATGAGGTCATAGGCGTTAAGTTGCCCGGCGTCATCGAGGACGGCGAGATTATCCGCGCGCTCAACGGCGAAGTTTTCCCCCGCCAGCAAGTCAGCCAGCAGGAGGGAGGTTTCAACGGGTTGGTGTCCGGCCCAACCCCCGTAAATAATGAGTGCTTTCTTCATAAAATTTCCAATTTCAAGCTCAGGCAATCTCCCCCAACGGCAAGCCCGCCGGCAACGCCCTAGGCTGCTGACACGTCGTCGTTAACTTCACCACACGCCCAGTCCGCGCGGCAACGTGGAAAGCCTCCATGATCTCCACCACGTGCAACGCCATCCCACCATCCTGCCGCGCGCGCCGGCGCCGCCGGATGGCATACGCCATCTCCGCCAATCCCAGCCCGCGCCCCGTCGCCCCGCAATGCGTCAGCGGCACCCTCCGCCAATCCTTGTCGCCCGGCTTCCACACCAACACCTCGCCGTCGAAACAATTCGGGTCGGGGCACAGCATGGAGCCTTCCGTGCCATACACCTCCAACAACGGCAAATGATGCCGCCACACGTCGAAACTCATCGTCACCGTGGCCGTCGCCCCGCTGACAAACTCCACCACCCCGCTCAAGTGCGTCGGCGTCTCCACCTTGATGACGGTGCCCTTGAGCGGCTGACTGGTGACGCGCCGCGTCCTGAAACTCGCCTTCGCCGACGCCCGCACACTCCGCGCCGGCCCCAGCATCGTGATGAGCGAGGTCAAATAATACGGCCCCATGTCGAACAACGGCCCGCCGCCGACCTCATAATAAAACGCCGGACTGGGATGCCAACTCTCATGCCCGTGGCACAACATATTCGCGGCCGCCGCCACCGGCTGGCCAATCACCCCATCGTCAATCAACTTCCGGCAAGTCTGAATCCCGCCGCCCAGCACCGTGTCCGGCGCGCAACCGACATACCGCTTGCACTTCCGCGCCAGCGCCAGCACCTTCAACCCATCCCGCCGCGACAACGCGAACGGCTTCTCACAATAAACATGCTTGCCGGCCCTGAGCGCCGCGAGATTCACCTCCACATGCGCCTGCGGCACCGTGAGATTCAGCACCACATCAATATCCGGGTCCCGGAGCAAATCCCCGACCGCCAGCGCCTTCGGAACCTGATGCTCCTCCGCCTTGGCCTTGGCCCGCGCCGCGTCCAAATCAGCGCAAGCGGTGAATTTAATATAATCAGCAAACGGCGCGACGCCCTTGAAATAGGCGTTACAAATGTTGCCGCAACCAATGATACCCGCGCGTAGCGGGCCGGAGGATATTATCGCCATAAAAGTAATCCGAGAATGTACAGCGCCGACGCCAAAAGGCAAACATAAAATCGGTTCTATCCCGTGAACAGAGGAATGGCGGTGAATTCCCCTTCCGTGAAGGGGTGGCGCGGAGCGCCGGGGTAGTTCAGCGTTTGGGGCGAGGTCCCTGTTAACGCTGAACTACCCCGTCCGCTTGC
>JAISCS010000153.1 GCA_031265365.1 Verrucomicrobiales bacterium | reverse complement strand
CCGTCATGCGCAAGCTCCTCTGCCACCTTAACGCCAAGCTCCAACAACACCCCTGCCCACCACAAATCCCCCCAAAATAAAATATTTTCACTACACAGTTGCTTCACGGCAGGGGAATTAAGGGGAATTCGCCCACGCAAAAAAATATATAAATATTAATTAAATATGTTGACAGCGCATATGCGAATCACTATTTTCCATCCCATGCACTTTTTGGTTGACAACGCGACGCCGGCGCAAGTAGACTCCTCGCTACCTCGCTACCTCGCTACCTCGCTACCTCGCTACCTCGCTACCTCGCTACCTCGCTACCTCGCTACCTCGCTAGTTTTTCCTAAGGGTTTTGCCCGCGTCATTCCCCATCCGACTGAAACGGGGCGCCACCCCAACGCCGCCGGGGCTTTATCTAACGCCATTAGGGTCCCTGCTAATGACATTAGAAACCATTTTAATGACGTTAGAACCTCTTCTAATGCGATTAGAAACCGTTCTAATCGCGTTAGCAGCCTTGCTAATGCGATTAGCAGCCTTTCTAATCGCGTTAGAACCCCTGCTAATGAAATTAGAAACCCTGCTAATCGCATTAGAACCTCTTCTAACCAGATTAGAAACCTTGCTAATGCGATTAGAACCCCTGCTAATCGCGTTAGATTCACCCCTTTTGGCGCGACCCGCGTCATCAACAAAAAACATAAACCATTAAATCATAGGAGTATATATGAGTAACCAACCGCACAACATCAACCGCTTCAGCACCAAGAAGTACATCGAGAAAACCTGGGCCGGCATCAGCGATTTTTTCACCAAATACACCGCCGCCCTCCCCGCCATGCGCGAGCGCCTCGGCCTCCCCCCCGCCGAACTCACCCTCCTCACCGACGCCCTCACCACCTATAACCAATACAACGCCCTCATCGCCGAACTGGAGACCGTCCTCAAAATCACCCGCGACGCCCGCTACCTCCTCGTCGCCGAAAAAGACACCACCACCGTCCCCGTCCCCGACACCCAGCGCCTCCAAGCCCTCATCGCCCAACTCGCCCCCACCCGCGGCGGCATGTTATACCTGGAAGACAAACTCACCAGCGCCATCCTGCACAACCCCCTGCACACCCCCCTCGACCTCGAGCAACTCGGCATCAACTACCAACCGACGCCCAAGCCCGACCCGGCCAAATCCGTCGGCCGCATCTACCTGCTGTTCACCGGCGGCATCGTGAACCTGCACTGGATCCTCCCGCGCGGCATCAGCGACGCCCGCCTCAGCCGCAGCATCGACCACGGCCCCCCCGTCATCATCTACCAAGGCAGCGACAACAGCTTCATCGACCGCCACCCCATCCCCGCCAAGGCGCAAGTCTGGGCCTACACCCTGGAACCCCTCCTGCACGGCGAACTCTACGGCAAACCGATTACCGAGAAAATCATCGTCGGCAGCGACATCGTCATCGAGGAGGAGAAGATTTAACTCAAAACGCAAATCTCAAAGCGCAAAACTATAACTAGAAAACCAACAAACTAGAAAACCAGAAAACAAAAAAAACCGAAAGTAATAACATGAAAGCAAAATTGATAATCATTGGCGCCCTCGGCGCCGCCGCGTTGAACGCCTTCGCGGGCATAACCATTGACCAAGACAAATCGGAGGCTGATCAAGCCTACGAATACATAATAGGCGAAAACGCCGGCGGCTGGAATGCCCTGACCGTCACCAACAACGCGACCTACACCGGCAGCAACATCACCCTCACCTCCGCCACCGGCGACGGGGCCACGGTTGCCGCCGGCAGCACCCTGGTCCTCCACGACAGTACCATCACCGTCAATGGTGCCAGCGGCAATGCCCTGATGTTAAGCGGAAATGGAGCGGCCACCGCCGAATTGTACAACGTGACCATTTCGGCAACCGGAGGCTACAACGTGTGGGCCGAGAACGGCTCCACCTTGACCATGGTCGGCGGCACCATCCAGAACGGCGGGGGCGGGTATGGCATCGTCATCTATGACACCAACACCACCTCGATAACCGGCGCGACCATTACCGCGGACGTGGGCATTTACGTTTCTGCATACACGGGCGCCAGCGGCACCCTGAAGCTGACCAACAGCAACATCAACAGTTACACCGCGCTTTGGCTCGAAAACACCAACGCCACAGTGGCACTGAACGACAACACCGTGGCTGGCAACATCCGCGCCGACAATTCCACCATCGCCCTCAGCGGCAGTAACAGCCAAATCACCGGCGCCATCGTCGCCGCCACCAGCGGCACCGTCACCGTCACCCTCGACGGCGAAGGCAGCGTCCTGCACGGCAACTTCAACCAAGATAGCGGCGGCGCCATCACCCTCACCCTCAACGCCGGCGCCACCCTCGAAGGCGCCGGCACCGTGAGCGAACTGACCTTGAACGACGGCACCACCTACATCTACACCGAAGGCGGCCTGACCGTCACCGACAGCATCACCCTCGGCACCATCACCATCGACCTCAGCAACCTGGATGCGGACGACCTCGGGGAGGACCTTATCGTGTTCGACTGGGGCACGCTTGACGTGGACATCAGCACCGACAACTTCAACTTCACCGGAGCCGGTGTCGCGGGCGCATTTTCAACGGATAGCGACGGCAATTTAATCTTCAACGCCACCGCCGTCCCAGAGCCGTCCACCTGGTTCCTCCTCGGCGTGGGCCTGGGCATACTGGCCCTCACCCGCCTCTGCCGGCGGACCTAAAACACGAATGAACACGAATCCACACGAATAAAACCAAGAAAGGCAGTCCCCCTCGGCGGCGGCTTTTTTATTAGTGTCCATTCGTGTTCATTCGTGGTTAAAATTCGCTCACGCCGGGACCATCTCACAAGCCCTGCCCCTGCGCGAGCCAATTCCCTTTCCGTGAAGGGGTGGCGGCGTCAGCCGACGGGGTAGTTCAGCGTTTCAGGGAAAAGCGCGCCGAACGCTGAACTACCCCGTCCGCTGGCGCGGACACCCCTTCACGGAAGGGGAATTTTCTTCCGCAGGTTGACGTCCAGCGCGTCGAGGAATTCCTCGGTGTACAAATAATGCTCGCCGTGGACCAAGTTGCTGCCGTGGACGCATAGCGCCAAGTCCTTCGTCATCTTGCCGCTCTCGACCGTCTCCACGCAGACTTGCTCCAGCGCGGCGGCGAAATGTCGCAGCTCGGCGTTGCCGTCCAAGTCCGCGCGGAACTCCAGGCCGCGCGTCCACGCGAAAATGGACGCGATGGGATTGGTCGAGGTCGGGTTGCCCCGCTGATGCTCGCGGTAGTGGCGCGTCACCGTGCCGTGCGCGGCCTCGGCCTCCAGCGTCTTGCCGTCGGGCGTCACCAGCGTCGAGGTCATCAGGCCGAGGCTGCCGAAGCCTTGCGCGACGATGTCGCTCTGCACGTCACCGTCGTAGTTCTTGCACGCCCAGACAATCTTGCCGCTCCACTTCAGCACGCTGGCGACCATGTCGTCAATCAACCGGTGCTCGTAAGTCAGGCCCCTGGCGTCGAACTGTTCCTTAAACTCGGCGGCGTAAATCTCGGCGAAGAGGTCCTTAAACCGCCCGTCGTATTTTTTCAGGATGGTGTTCTTGGTGGACAGATACAGCGGCCAGCCCTTGTGCAGCGCCTGGTTGAAACACGCGCGGGCGAAGCCGCGGATGCTCGCGTCGGTGTTGTACATCGCCAGCGCCACGCCGTCGCCCTGGTACTGAAAAACCTCGTGCTCGACGACCTGACCGTCAGCGCCCTCGAAACGGATGGTCAGCTTGCCCGCGCCCTTGGTGACAAAATCCGTCGCGCGATACTGGTCGCCGAACGCGTGGCGCCCGATGCAAATCGGCGCCGTCCAACCGGGCACCAGGCGCGGGATGTTCCGGCACACAATCGGCTCGCGGAACACGGTGCCGTCGAGGATATTGCGGATGGTGCCGTTGGGGCTGGGCCACATTTGCTTGAGGTTGAACTCGCGCACCCGCGCCTCGTCGGGGGTGATGGTGGCGCACTTGATGCCGACGCCGTGTTTAAGAATGGCCTTGGCGGAGTCAACCGTCACCTGGTCATCCGTGGCGTCGCGGTGCTGGATGCCGAGGTCGTAATATTTGATGTCAATATCGAGGTAAGGGAGGATGAGTTTGTTCTTGATGAAGTGCCAAATGATACGGGTCATTTCATCGCCGTCGAGTTCGACCACCGGGTTGGCCACCTTGATTTTTGTAAGCATAACGGCGCCCACGTTAGCGCCGCGGCGGCGGGTTGGCAACGGGCATTTCGGGAAAATATGGGGCGGCGCTTTGCCGGTGGCGGTCCATGTTCACCCCAGCGCGGCGATTTGCCGCCGCAGCTCCGGCCAGCGCGCGGCGGGGATTTGCGCGCCGACTTGTTGCACGATTGCCGCGCCGAGCACCGCGCCGCAACGGCCGCTGACGGTCAGCGGTTTGCCGTTGAGCCAGCCGTACAGGAAGCCGGCCAGCCACGAGTCGCCGGCGCCGGTGGTGTCCACGGGGTTTGCCACCAGGTTGGCCGGGATGCGGTGCAGCTCACCGTCAGCGGCGATGAGGGAGCCGTGCCGGCCGAGGTTCAGCACGGCGACGCGGCAGAGCCGGCCCAGTGTCTGCGCGGTTTGTTCGGCGTCGCTTTGGTCAAGGCCGGTCAGCACCGCCGCCTCGTCCTCGTTGGCGATGAGCAGCGTGGCGTGTTCGCGCAGCAAATCCGGCAGCAGCGCGCGGTTGGCGGCGACGACCTCGTGCGAGCCGAGGTCAATGCTGACGGTGCAGCCGGCCCGCCGGGCGCACTCTAACAGGTGCCGCGCGAGGTCGCGGTTGAACAGCAGGTAGCCCTCCAGGTGCGCGTGCCGGCAGCCGGCGAAGTCGCCGGCGGTGATGTCGGCGGGGGACAGCGTCAGCGACGCGCCGAGGTTGGTCCGCATCGTGCGTTGCGAGTCGGGCGTGACCAGTGACAGGCAGCGGGCGTTGGGCCGCGCGGCGGTTTTGCAGCGCGACACGTCCACGCCGACCCGCCGGAAATTCTCGCGGAAAAAGTCCGCCGCCGCGTCGCCGCCGAGTTTGCCGAGGAAGGCGGTTTTCAAACCGAGCCGCGCGGCGCACTGGATGGTGTTGCCCGCCGAGCCGCCGGACGCCTCCACCGGCGGCGCGGGCAGGCGGGCGAGGAGCGCGCTCATGGCCGGCGCGTCAATGAGTTCCATGCCGCCCCTGGCGCCGCCGACGGTGGCGAGAAATTCCTCGGACACTTGCGCGACGCTGTCCACGATGGGCGCGCCGACGCCGATTAAATCAATTTGGGTCATGCGGGGATTATCGCGTTTTTGGCCCGCCGGGCACGCGAAAAACGCAAAATTTTTCGGCGGGAAAAGCGGGCTTGGAATTTGCCGGCGTTTGCGGCTATGCTCGGACATGCTGTTGGTGGCGTTGATAGTATTGGTGTTGGTGCTGGTGGCGTGGGATTTTTTGCTGGTGGAAAGAATCCGGCGGTGGGATTTCCAACCGGTCGGCGACCTTGACCCAAGCCCGCCGCCGGCGGACCTCGCGCCGCTGCGGGTGGCGGTGGTGACGCCGGCGCGCAACGAGGCGGACCTGGTGCCGCTGACGGTGCCCGCGTTGTATCATCAGGATTTCGCGGGACAAATCGACTTGCACTTGGTGGACGACCACTCGACCGACCGCACCGCCGAGGCCGCGCGCGCCGCCGTGGAATTTTTCGAGCATCAAAACCGCTCGCTGACGGTCATCCCCGGCGCGCCGCTGCCGGACGGCTGGGCGGGCAAGGTGTGGGCGATGCACCAGGCGCTGCGGAAAATTGGCGCCGACCGTGACCGTCTGCCGGATTACGTGCTGCTGACCGACGCGGATATTTTGCACCGGATGGGCAGTGTCACGCGCTTGGTGACGGAGTCACGGTCGGCGGGGCTGGCGCTGAACTCGCGCATGGCGCGGTTGCGTTGCGAATCGTTTTGGGAAAAGCTGCTCATCCCCGCGTTCGTGTTTTTCTTCAACCTGCTCTACCCGATGCGCCGCGTTAACAATTTTAAGGATAAATTCGCCGGCGCCGCCGGTGGCTGCGTGTTGTTGTCACGGTCAGCGTTGGAGAAACTCGGCTGGGGTTTGGAAGCCATCAAGGGCTGCCTCATTGACGACGTGAATCTCGCGCGCCAAGTCAAATCGCACGGCCTGTCCGTCAACCTGTCGCTAAGCAGTCACGAGGTCGTCAGCGAGCGCCCCTACGACACGCTCGGCGAAATCTGGCGCATGGTGCGGCGCAGCGCGTACACCGAGTTAAACCACAACCCGCTGCGGCTGACCGTGGCGCTGGCCGGCCTGTTCGCCACGTTCGCGCTGCCGGCGCTGATGGTGTGCCACTTGTTCCTCGCGCCGCTGACCGTCACCAGCTACGCGGCGGGCGTGTGCGGCCTGCTGATTTTGCTCGTGCAATTTTTCATCTATCGTCCCGCCGGCAAATTTTTCAACCTCGGTTTGTTCTGGAGTTTCACGCTGCCGGTGGCCGGAATTTTGTACGGCTTGATGACCCTCGACTCGGCGCGCGCGCATTATTTTTCCCGTGGAAATGCGTGGCGGGGGAAGCGAAATTGAAATAGCAGATTATTTGCTTTTAGCGCGCAAGATTGCAAAGATAAGTCTTGAACTTTGCAATTCTGCTGGTACATTGCAAATAAATTGCTTTTTATGAATCGTGGTTTGGCAGGATATTATGTGCCGATTTCTTCCGTCATGGAAAAATGCAATACTTTTGTGCCCAATAATTTGCCGCCGAATCCGGCGATATTATTCGATGAAGAGCTTAACGAATTATTAATTCTGGCTTCCAGTGCGGTTGGCCGGCTGGACGGTTTAACTTTGCTATTACCGGAGCCTGAAATTTTCCTTTATACCTACGTCAGAAAAGAAGCGGTGTTGTCGTCGCAAATCGAAGGCACGCAATCCACGCTGTCTGATTTGTTGTTATTCGAGTCGGACGCCGCGCCGGGGGTGCCGGTGGAGGACGCGCGCGAGGTTTCCAATTATGTCAGCGCGCTGAATTTCGGCTTGGAGCGGATGCGCGCGGGTTTGCCGATTTCGCTGCGGCTGTTGCGCGAAATTCACGGCGTGTTGCTGGCGAAAGGGCGCGGTGGTGACAAAAATCCCGGCGAGTTTCGGTCGTCGCAAAACTGGCTCGGTGGCAACCGGCCCGGCAACGCGCGGTTCGTGCCGCCGCCGCCGGAGTTATTGCTGGACTGCCTCGGCGCGCTGGAAAAATTTTTGCACGACGACCCGGTGCGGACTTCACCGCTGGTCAAGGCGGCGTTGAGCCATGTGCAATTTGAAACGATTCATCCGTTCTTGGATGGCAACGGACGGCTGGGACGGTTGTTGATTCCACTGCTGCTGTGCGCGGAGGGTGAGTTAAGCCAGCCGTTGTTGTATTTGAGCTTGTATTTCAAGCAACATCGCAACGACTACTACCGACTGTTGCAGAAAGTGCGGCTGACCGGTGACTGGGAGGCATGGCTGAAATTTTTCCTGCGCGGCGTCAAGGAGATAGCGGGGCAGGCGGTGGACACCGCGCGGCGGTTGCTGCGGCTGTTCGCGGAAGACCGTGCCAAAATTCAGCGGTTGGGGCGCGCCGCCGGCTCCGCATATCGCATTCATCAGCTTTTGCAAAGCGCGCCAGTTTGTTCCGCTGCAAGGCTGGCGGAGAAAACAGGCTTGACCAGCATGACCTGCCGGACGGTCATCCGTCAGTTGGAGAAATTGGGCATCGTCAGCGCCATGACCGGGGAAAAATACGGCCAGCTTTTCGCCTACCGCGAGTATTTGCAAATCCTGAACCGCGAGGATTAAGCGCTGACGGTGACTGTCAGTGCCATAGCTGTACAAAATCCTGAAATAGCAATAAGGACGTATATTGTTTACTACCCAAAAAATCAAATTAGGATTCTAAATCCATATCCATCTTCAGATTTTCAGCTAAAGCGTGACTGTGATTATGAGCATCAATAATGATGTCCATAAAGCGCGCCTTGCCTGTGTATGAAGGAATCTTGTCGAGATTCTTTAATGCGGTTTCAATTTTTTTATTAATGTAAGCTGCTTCTCTTACCCTGCATTTTAAAAACTTTTTATCCATAATAAAAACTTTGTATGAATTGGAAGCCTAAGTCAAATATAAATTCTTCCCCATTACTTTCACCGTCAGCGGCTAACTCCTGAATAACTGCCCCATCTTCTGCCCCATCAATTTCGCGGCGAGATACAGGGCCGCCGCCAGCAGCAGCAGCGCCAGCACGCCCAGCGCGCAGGCGATGTTCGGCGCGGTCGGGGTGATGCGGCCCATCAGCGCGTAGATGGTTTTGGTAATCGGGTAAAAACGGTCTTCTTGCGCGAGGATGAGGCTGTTGCTCACGTCGAGCATGGCGAATGAAAAGGTCAGGATGCTGCCGGCGACCAGGTTGGCCGCTATCAGCGGGAGGCTGACGCGACGAAACGTTTGCCACGCGCGGGCGCCGAGGTTGGCGGAGGCTTCTTCCAAGGACGCGGAGACTTGTTGGAAGCCGGCGACGGCGGCGCGGACGATGTATGGCAGTCGGTGCATGGCGTAGGCGATGACTAGCAGCGGGACGGGATTGTCGCGCGGGTCGAGGAACGACAGCGGCGAGCCGGGCCGGCTGAAGGTGACGTAATACGCGAACGCGAGCACCAGGCCGGGCAGCGCCAGCGGCAGCATGGATACGGTGTCGAGCAGCGCCCGGCCTTTGAATTTCCCGCGCGTCAGCAGCCAGGCGATGCCGAGGCCCAACGCCAAGTCCAGCAGCATGGAGCAGACGGAGTAGAACAGTGAGTTGCGGATGCTCAGCGTGGTGGCGTCGAGGTGGAAGACTTCGGCGTAGAACTGGCCGCTCCATTCGGTCGGCAGCGCGGTCATGAACCAGCGGGCGGAGAATGATTGCAGCACGACGCCGAGGTGCGGGATGACGCTGGCCGCGACCAACGCCAGCACTGCGCCGCTGACGGTCAGCGCCAGCGGGCGCGGCAGGGTCACGGTCAGCGCTTGTGAGCCGCTGCGCATCGCCATCGCGTAGTTGCCGCCGCCGGTTTTTTTGCCGAGCAGGAACAGCGTCGACACCAGCAGCAGGGTGACGACGACCAGTGCGTAGCCCATCGGGTTGTCGGGCTGGGCGACCAGGTTGAAGATTTGCGACGGCACGGTGGCTTGGAAGTTGAACATGATGGGCACGCCGAGGTCGGTGAACGCGGCGATGAAGACGATGGACGCGCCGGCGAACACGCCCGGCCACGCCAGCGGCAGGGTGACGGTGCGGAACACGCGCCAGCCGCGCGCGCCGAGGTTGGCGGCGGCCTCGCGTAGCGTCGGGTCGAGGTTCGCCAGCGCCGCCTGCACGCTGAGGAAGAGAATCGGGTAGAGGTGCAGCGATTCGAGCGCGATGATGCCGATGAAGCCGCCGCCGCCGAGCCAGTCGGGCGGGTCGCTGAGGCTGACGAGGCCGGTTTTTTCCAGCAGGAGGTTCAGCGTGCCGTAGCGGGTGAAGAATTGCCGCAGGCCGATGGCGCCGACGAACGGCGGCAGTATCAGCGGCAGCAGCAGGAGCGAGTTGAGCAGGGTTTTGGCGGGGAACGCGCAGCGGTTGAACAGCCACGCCAGCGGCAGGGCGAGGCCGAGGCTGAGGATGGTGGACCAGGCGGCGATGAGGGCGCTGTTGGCGAAGCAGTGGCGGTAGAACGGGTTGTCGAAAATCAGGGAAAAATAGCGCAGTGAAAATTCCCCCTTCACCCAGAACGCGCCCGCCAGCAGCGAGCACAGCGGGTAGGCGAGGAACGCGGCGAAGAACAGGATGACGGTCAGCGGGAGGAGTTTTTTCATGAATTTAATCCGCGGTTGATGTTCATTGCGCAAATTCCAGGATGTTTTCGCGGCTGACGGTGAAGCGCACGGTGTCGCCGACAGCGGCGGGGCGGGGGACGCGGGCCTTGATTTTTTCGCCGGCGGCGGTCTCCAGCAACAGCTCGGTGCTGGCGCCGAGGTAGGCGCTGTCGGTGACCCGCGCGGGGATGCCGTCGCCGGCGGTCAGCTCGACTTTTTCGGGGCGGAAGCCGAATTGCCGGCCGCTGACGGCGAGGTTTTTGGCCAGCGGCGCGGCGGCGGCGAACAGGTTGATTTCGCCGATGAAGGCGGCGACGAACGGGGTGGCGGGGTGGTCGTAGATTTCGCGCGGCGTGCCGAGTTGCTGGATGCGGCCGTCGCGCAGGACGGCGATGCGGTCGGCCAGCGTCAGCGCCTCGTGCTGGTCGTGGGTGACGTAGATGCTGGTGCGCTGGAACGCGGCGTGCAGGCGTTTGATTTCGGCGCGGATTTCGAGGCGGAGCTGGGCGTCGAGGTTGGAGAGGGGTTCGTCGAACAACAGCACGTCCGGCTCGACGACGATGGCGCGGGCCAGCGCGGTGCGTTGCAACTGGCCGCCGCTGAGGGTGACGGGTTTGCGGCGGGCGAGCGCTTCCATGCCGACCTGCCGCAGCGCGGCGGTGACGCGGCGGCGCAGGTCGGCGGCGGCGACGTGGCGGACGCGCAGGCCGTAGGCGACGTTTTCAAACACGGTGAGGTGGGGCCAGACGGCGTAGTTTTGGAAGACCAGGGCGGTGTTGCGCGCGTGGGGCGGGACGCTGAGGATGGATTTGCCGCCGAACAAGATATCGCCGGCGTCCGGCTCGACGAAGCCGGCGAGGGCGCGGAGCAGGGTGGTTTTGCCGCACCCGCTGGGGCCGAGGAGGAAGAACATTTCGCCGGAGTTGACGGTCAGCGAGAGGTGGTCCAGGGCGCGGGTTTCGCCGAAGGATTTGGTTAGGTTTTGGATGGTGATGTTCATGGGATTAATGGGACTTATAGGTCGCATGGATTTCTTGTTCCAGGGTTTGATAACGGTTCACGGCTTGTTTCATCCAGGATTCCGCGAGGGTACGGGCGGCGGCGGGGTCCTGGCGCCAGAGGGCCGCTGACGCCACGGCCTCCTCCTCGCTGATGAAGGGCGCGGTGAATTTTTTGACGAACGGCCCGCGCTCGGCGACGGGGACGCTGAGGATGGCGCGCCAGCAGCGGCGCAGTTGCGGGTGCACGTCGATGATGGTCTGGCCGATGAGGTCGTTGACCAAGGCCCAGCGCGTGCTGCCGAGCTTGGGTTGGTATGGGAAGGAATAATTTTGCCGGAACGGATTCGGCGCGCGGTCGGCGGGATACAGCGCGGGGATGATGCCCATGCGCGCGATGTCGAATTTCTCCGCGCCACCAGCGGCGCCGCGCGGGTTCATCCACAGCGCCTGGCCGCGCGGGGACATCACGAAGTCCACGAACATCCCCGCCGCACGCGGGTTGGGCGCGCCCTTGAGGATGGCGATGCCGTCGGGGTTGATGACCGAGAGGTCGCGCGGGATGACGAGGGCGAGGTTGTCCTTGCCGAGAAAACTTTGCTGCATCAGCCCGTAAGTGTCGAGCGCGGGCGCGGCGGCGACGTTGCCGAGGGAGACTTCCTTGACGGGGCCGCTGGCGTTGTCGAGGAACTGCGCGACGTTGCCGCTCATTTGGTAAATCACCGCCCAGCCGCGGTCCCAGCCGTGGGCTTGCAGGATGATTTCGTAAATCATGTGGAACGCGCCGCTCTTGCGCGGGTCGGTGGACGACACCCAGCCACGCAACTCCGGCCGGCCCAAGTCCGCCCACGTCGCGACGGCGGGCCGCTTGGTCAGCGCCAGCACGCGGTTGTTTTGCAAAATGCCGAACGACGACAGCGCCGCGCCGTAAAACATATAATCAGGGTCAACGATGGGGAAGCCGCCGAGGTTCGCGGGGATTTGCGCCAGCAATTCAGCGGGCAACCGGTGCCGCTGCAGCTGACCGCGCGCCTTCTGGCTGAAGTACGGGTCAAGGCCGCCGCCGAACAGGATGTCCACCTGCGCGGAATCGGGCGTGGCGTCGAAGCTGGCGTTGAGCGCCTTCTCGATTTGCGACGCGCCGCCGAGGTCGCGCCAGCGGACGCGCATCGGCCGCCCCGTCTGCGCGCGGTAAAATTGCTCGAACGCGCGCCCGAACTCGTACCGCACGCCTTCCCAGTGCGGCGAGGCGATGATGAGTTCGTCGGCACGCCCCGCCGCCACCGCTGCCAGTGACCACAGGAGGATGAGGAGTTCGCGCATGGGGGGAGTTTAACGCAAAACTCAAAGCTCAAAAGTCAAAACCACAACCATATAACTTAAAACTCGCCCCCGCTGGCCGGTTTTGCCTTTTGCGTTTTGAGATACTCCGGGTCCAGCACCCGGTTCAACAACTCCGCCAGCCGCCAGCCCGCCAGCGTGATTTGCCGCCGCGCCAACTCCCGCGAGCTTTCCACGTATTCCCGCGACAGGGTGGTTTGCCGGTGCGTCTCGTCGAACCTCAGCGCGCCGTAGACTTTTTCCCGCGCCAAGGCGTGGTCCTCCAGCGCCCACGCCTTGAAATCGGTGACTTGCGCCGCCGCCGCCGCGTCGGGCGCGCGGGCGGTGAAATCGAACCAGTGCGGCCCGGCCTCCGCCGCCGCGCTGGGTTCCTCGTAATCCTTCGCTTCCTCAATCAACACTTGCCCGTCCTTGAACTTCGCGCGGTACGCCGTGTCCCAAAAATAATGCAGCGCGTAATGCGGCTTATAACCCCGCGCCTTTTGCGCCGGCGTCAGCGCGCGCGTCGAGTTGGCGATGACCACCGCGTTGCCGCCCGCGTCCGTCTCCGTGGCCGTGAAGTACCACGCCGCCCCGTGCAGCGGCTGGTGAATATCCCCCGTCAAGTGCAGCACCATCGCCAGCGCCACCGCGCGGTTTTTGATGAGCGGGTCGTCGCCGCCGCGCAACACCGCCACCGCGCGGTTCAAGCCCCGCACGATGTCGCCCTCCTGATAATCCTCCAACGTCACCGTCGCGGGAAACTCCGGCGCCGGCGCCAGCGGCCCCACGCCGAGGTCAATATAATGCCACGGCTTGAACATGCCGTGATACGGCACGTCCTTGCGCCGCGTCTTGATGTCGTCCATCCAGCAACCGGCGGTGATGAAATCATACGCGCGCCCTGGAAACTCCAGTTGTTTGACCAATTCATCCGCCGCCTGCCGCGCCGCCGGCGTCAGCCGTTCCGCCGCGACGCAATCCACAAGCAGGTGACCAATCGCGTCCCAGGCGCGGGCGGTGGAAGTTACGGTGATGACGAGCGCGAAAACGATGGCGTGGTAATTCATAGGCGTGTCATTCCACCCTGCGACGGTGGCGGCGACATTACCGCCGCGTGACATTTGCAAGGCGGGTAACTAATTCCCCTTCCGTGAAGGGGTGGCGCGGAGCGACGGGGTCGTTCAGCGTTTGGGACAGGCGCAAGACGAAAGCTGAAAGTTGAAAACAGAAATAATTTCAGCTTTCTGCTTTCGGCTTTCCAATTTCCTGTTAACGCTGAACTACCCCGTCGGCTTACGCCGCCACCCCTTCACGGAAGGGGAATTTGCTGGCGCAGGAGGCCGGGGCGGTGGGAGGGCCGGCGTCAGCGCTGCCACTGCTAACCGCGAGGAACCACAAAATCACTGCAACCTGATATCCCGACGTGTCGGAGGTCAACAAAACAATTGCAATCTGATGTCCCGACGTGTCGGAGGTCAATAAAATCGTTGCGGCGCGATGTCCCGATATGCTGGAGAGAACACCCGACGCGGTAACACCCCGTCGGTGCCGCCGCTGCCGAGGCGTTGCCGCGGTGGCGCTGTTACGGAACGGCCTTCCGCCCGCCGGGAACCTGGGCGATGGTGCCTCCACCGCTGCCGAGGGCGATGCGCCGGCCTTCCGCCGGGACTTCCGCGCCGGAAAAATTGTGGGCGATGACCTTGATGTGCTTGCGTTTGAGGTCGGCGGCGAGGTTGTCGGCGATGCGCGGGTTAATGGGGTCCAGGAAGTCGGAGAACCAGTAGATGGTGTCCACTTTTTCCTGGATGAGTTTTTCAAACCCGAAGTGGGTATGGCCGCAGTTTTCGGCATAGAGGATGTGGATGTCCTTGCGGGCGCGAAATTTTTTAATGACCTCGCCCACGTCGCCGCTGGCGGCCTCGGCTTTGGCGAGTTGACCGAGCGTGTTTTTCGCGCCGGCCTCGCCGAGCTTGGTGTCGCCGAGTTCCTTGAGCCACATGGTGCCGGCGCCGGCCTTGGCGTACATGCCGCCGCCGTAGGCGAGGATGATGACGGCGTCGGGGAAGGCGCGGTTGATTTCGCGCGCGACGAGGGGCAGGTAGCGGTGCGCGGAACTGGAGATGTCGAGGATGACCCCGAGCCGGGCGCTCTCCACCGGCGTGTTGAACAAGTTGCCGGCGACGACTTTGCCGCGCAACCCCGCGCCCACCCGGTCGCCCGCGCCGTGACCCGGGGCCGCGCCGCCGGCCAGGCCCGCCGCCGCTGCCGAGGCGATGACGGTCACGGGCGGCGGCGCGGCGGCGGCGGCGGTGTGGTCGGTGAGATTGACGGGGTCGAGGTTCAACCCCGGCGCCGGCGCGTCCGCGGCGGCGGGCGGCGGCTGGTGGTCCGGCTCCGGTTCCGCCAACTCCGGCTCCGGTGGCGGCGGCGGCGCGGCGGTGAAATCCAGCGGTTCATTGAACGCCGCGGGCGCCGGCGGCGGGGCCACGCGGCTGATGACCACTCCGCCGAGCGTGAGCAACACCACCAGATGCAGCAGCACCGACACGCCTGTCGTGCCCAGCGAGAGCTTGGACCACCGTGGAACGGGAATCTGGATGACGGCCATGCGGAGGAATGTTAGCCCGCCGCGCGTGACCGTAACGCGGCGTTCAAGTGACATCGCCGCGACGGGTAACGCAAATTTGTCACACGACCTTGACCTGAATGAAATACGGCTCCGCCATTGTCAGCGGCATGCACCGGCGCGGTTTTACCCTCGTGGAATTGTTAGTGGCCGTCACCATCATGATTACGCTCATGGCGGTTGCGCTGCCCGCCATCAACGCAATGTCCGGCGCCATCGGGCGGCGGGGGGCGGCGGACCAGGTGTTGCTGGCGTTCGAGCAGGCGCGCGTCACCGCGCTCAGCCACGGCGTGCGGGCGTATGTCGGCTTCGCCAACGAAGCGTTCCACCCGCTCGGCGCGGAGTTTCCCTGGCACGCTTACATTATCTTCCGCGAACGCACTGACGCTGACCCCGCCGGCGCGGAGTTTGTCGCCGTCACCAAGTGGTTGTTTTTGCCCAGGCACATTCTGTTTCAGCGCGATTGTCCGTTGTTTCAAAACGCCGCCATGCAAACTGTTTCCGGTCTCCCGCGCCTCGCCGACCGGGTCACGCTGCCCGTCATCGCCTATTCGCCCACCGGCAACATTGACCACTCCGGCGACCTGCATCTTTACCTCGACGAGGGCGTCAGCGGCAAAGTCACGCGCGGCGCCAGGGCCGGCGCGTTCGCCTACATCAACCTCCGCCGCTTCACCGGCCGGGCGGAACTGGTCGTCGTGAAATGAAACCCCGCCCGGCACCACCAGGCTTCAGCCTCATCGAGCTAGTCCTCGCCCTCGGCATCCTCGCCTACGTGCTCGTTGCCATCCTCATGCTTTTTCCGCTCGCGCTCGACACCGCCGCTGACAGCAAGAACGAAACCCGCGCCACTTTCATCGCGCAAAATTTGCTCGCCGAACTTCAAGCCCTCCCCGACGACCTCAATCCCGTCCGCCGCGTCTTCCTCACCACCGCTCCCGGCGCCCCCGCCGCCGCGGTTTCCCTCGACCTCTCCGCTGACCGTGAGCCGTGCTACCTCGCCTTCAACGCCAACGGCGAGACGCTCGGCGTGCTCACCGCCGGCGACTATCTGCAAGCCGCCAACCTCCCGCCCGGCACCGTCTTCCTCGGCTCCGTCAACGCCGCGCCGGTTGCCGGCCCCGGCGCGTACCGCAACTCCCGCGTCACGCTGACCGTGGAATACCCGCCCATCCCCGGCCCCGCCCCGCAACGCCGCCGCCAGACCTTCATCGCCTTCCTCATGTATCAAGAAAAAAGCTGAATGCATAATCATGAAAACAGCACCCCTATTTCCGCTTTCCGCTGGCGCCTTTACTTTGACCGAACTCCTCGCCGCCACCACCATCCTCGCCGTCGTCATCCTGCTGCTCGGTTCCTTCTTTGTCCAAGCCACCCGCACTTGGCGCGACAGCGAAAGCAAAGTCAGCACCTACACCGAAGCCCGCGCCGCCCTGCACTTTCTCGCCCGCGACCTCCAAAACGTCCGCGTCACCCCCCGCCTCCCGTTCCGCCAAAACCCTGACGACGTCGCGGTCCCTCACCACTCCGGCCCCGCGCCCCGCATCAACCGTGTCGCCAGCCGCGCGGAACGCGCCGACGCCGTCTTCTTCCTCACCGTCAGCGGCGCCAACACCCAGCCCGCCGGCAACCGCGGCGACCTCTGCGCCGCCGGCTACTACCTCGCCTACAGCAACGGCTCCTATAACCTCCACCGTTATTTCAAGGCCAGCGACGAAACCTGGGACGACCTCGTCAAGACCAACCCCGCCAAAGTCCCGTTCCCCGCCACCAGCGACCAAGACGACATCATCGCCCGCAACATCGCCGCCTTCTCCGTCCAGCGCTACGACGCCCAACACGAACCCATCCCCGACGACGACGCCCACACCCCGCCCGCCACCTTTGAAATCTATCTCCTCGGTTACAACCACGACACCGCCCAAAAATTCCCCGCCGCCGCCGATTGGACCGACCCCGCGCGCTTCACCATGTTGAAGCACCAGAACGAGCAACTCTTCCACCTCCGCGTCAACCTCTCCTCTTTTTAATATGAACAACCATTCGACGCAAAGGCGCCAGGCCCCGCAAGGAATTTTGGCTGATAAAAACCACCACCACGCCTTCGCCCTCATCAGCACGCTGCTGGTGTTGACCTTGCTGACCATCATGGTCATCGCCTTCCTCCAATCCATGCGCACCGACCGCCTCACCTCCCGCGCCTACCTCAATAAATTCAAGGCCGACACCCTGGCCCAAGCCGCCCAACAAGCCGCCATCACCCGCATCCTCCAAGCCGTCCCCACCGGCAGCGCCGCCCCGCTCGGCTTCGTCACGTGGGGCTACGCCACCGACAGCGACTTCCGCCCCTTCTACGTCGCCATTTCCCGCGACATCCTCAACGGCGACTTCGCTGACACTGGCACCACCACCTACTGGCTCGTCTCCAGCGTCAGCGGCACGGACACTCCCAACCAAATCCTGCAACTCCCCGCCGCCGCCCGCGCCAACATGAACGCGGACCGTCAGATTGACTCCGCCAACACCGCCTACCCCGCCGGCTGGATTTACGTCACCGACACCACCACCGTCAGCGGCACCTACGGACGCTACGCCTACTGGGTTGACGACGAATCCTCCAAGCTCGACCTTTCCTGCGTCGGCAACCCCCATAACACCGTCACCACCGCCACCCTTGCCGCCCAATTCACCGCCACCAACCTAAAAATCGCCGGCCTCGCTGACGATGACATCGCCAAACTCACCGACCGCCGCGACTACTACGCCAGCACCGAAACTCCCGACGCCCCCGCCACCCCCGCCTGGTACACCCCGCGCTCCATCGCCCAAACCGTCCCCGCCCTCAGCGGCAGCGCCAACCTCAACCGTTTCACCGTCGAACACACCGAGTGGGAAGTCAACACCGGCCTCGGCGATTTCCCCTACAACCGCATCCCCTACGGCGAAAAAGTCGGCGAACCCAAACTCCCCCTCAACCACGCCGCCCTCACCGGCAGCGGCAGTGCCGCCGCCACCGGCACCATCAGCGCCGTCGAAGCCACCGGCAGCATCGCCCGTTTCATCCAAGACACCCTCCCCGCTTACTATCAGCGCAAGGAAACCTTCGTCGGCCCCCGTGGCGCCGTCACCCGCATCGCCGCGTCCATCGTCAACTACATCCGCCCCGAGCGTTACCCCATCCTCTCCCCGGCCTTGCACAGCAAATTAACCAATCTCCCCGCCCTCGCCAACACTTGGGGCCTCACCACCGCCGACCCCGCCAACTGGCACGGCATCGCCGCCGTCCCCCGCGTCAACGAAATCCTCTACTACTTCGGCCCCGCCTCCTCCGGCTCCATCTCCTACGACGCCAAACCCGACCCCGGCGCCCCGGACCAAACCTACCCCTACAAAATCCAAGTCGGCCTCACCCGCGTCATCGAAGTCTGGAACATGAACGACGAACCCGTCACCGTCCCCAACCTCTACCTCCACCTCGCCGCCCAACAATACACCACCATCCCCGGCGGCGGCCTCAACAACCGCCTCCCCGCCCTCGACTCCGAGGACCTCTCCCTCACCGAAACCCCGCTCACCCTCGCCCCCAACACCTTCCACGCCTTCACCGTCACCCGCACCTACACCACCCACGCCAATGGGTCATCCGGTTTTAACCAAAACAACCAATCCCAAAAAGGCACCGCCACCGGCTTTGTCCTCTTCTACGTCGAAGGCGACACCCCGGCCATCGCCACCGCCGGCGACGGCTCCACCACCATCCAATCCATGAACGGCACCCCCCGCATCCTCGACGCCTTTTACCCCTGCAACCTCGGCGGCTCCTACGCCGGCGGCAAATCCGGCTGTTCCCCCGGCTACAGCACCAGCGGCAACACCAGCGACACCCGCCTCAGCCTTGGGCGTTTCCTCGGCAGTTGGGCCACCACCGCCAGCGCCCGCCACACCCCCGGCGCCGCCAACAACACCAACTCCGGCGGCAGCTCCTACTACCAAAACATGAACACCTGGTTCGACCGCCCCGCCACCGCCGCCGCCCCGGGCGCCGCCAGCGACCTCATCTCCACCATCCCCGTCTCCGCCCCCGCCCACATCGCCCACGCCCCCATGCGCAACATCGTCGAACTCGGCAACATCTTCGACCCTGCCCTCGACACCGCCACCGGCGACAGCACCCCCGGCACTCCCAGACCACGCGGCGGCAAAACCCTCGTCATCGGCCAACCAGACCCCTTCGTCACCCCCAACACCTACCGCAACTACCTCGCCACCGCCGACACCGCCCTCCTTGAAATCTTCGACGCCGCCCCCACCACCCTCCACTACCGCCTCAACCTCAACGTCCCCCGCCCCGGCACCCTCACCGACAGCGGCACCGACCGCCTCAACCCCCTCCGCACCATCACCTCCCACCTCCGCCTCGCCAACAATGGCAACCTCCAATACTCCCCCCCCACCGTCGCCCGTCCCGCCATCGCCGACAACCCCGTCGTCCCCCACCTCGCCGCCCGCCTCACCACTCCCAATGCCAGCGACGCCCGCCCCGTTCGCAACTACGCCGACCTCACCCTCCTTGGCATCCCCCCCGCCCAACTCACCCTCAGCGGCACCCTCCCCGCCGACGCCTCCATCTGGGGCCGCCAACTCGCCAACGACAGCCTCTACCAAACCACCCCCGCCCTTAAAAACGTCCCCCTCGCCACCAAAGTCCAAGGCAACGGCACCGTCACCCAATCCACCGCCCGCCTCGACGGCAGCGACCGCCTCCGCGAAGAAGCCTTCGGCCGCCTCGCCCCCTTCGTCACCTTCCGCTCCTACCGCTACCGCATCTACGCCCAAGGGCAAGCCCTCCACCCCCGCACCGGCAAAGTCCTCGCCCGCGGCACCGCCGGCTCCTTGCTGGAACTAATCCCCGTCGGCACCGGCACCAACCTGAAATACAACATCAAAGTAACCCCACTCCCATGAAAAAAATCCAAAGAACACAGCCAAGGCGACCGCGGCATCCCTTCGGAATTGGTAATTTGGTGATTGGGATATTCTTGGGATTGGGCTTTGGTAACTTGGGATTTACCGCCGAGTCATCCCTCCGCCTCGCCAACTTCCTCACCCACGACCAGGAACTCACCATCACCGTCGGCACCCTCGGCGTCATCCCCAGCGCCGGCCCCGGCTACGTCAGCGGCTTCATCCCCGCCGGCGGCGCCGTTGAAATATTCGTCCGTGAACGCTTCACCGGCAAACTCATCCTCCGCGCCACCGCCACCATCACCCCCGGCGACACCGCCACCCTCGTCCTCTGCGGGCAACCCGACCACCGCGCCTTCCCCCCGCAACTCCTCAAACTCCCCGCTCTCACCAGCAGCGGACTCCCTGCCGGCGCCAAGCCACCGCCACCGTCCGCCCGCCCCGGCACCTTCCTTAACTGCGACCTCGCCCCCGCCACCCTCCTCCCTACCGGCAGCGACCCCGTCCCCCTCCCGCCCGGCGAACCCAAATTCATTCCCGCCGCCGACCCCGCTTTCACCCTCACCACCGCCAGCCGTGAAAAACTCCCTGCCCCCCCGCTCGACCCCGCTGACACTCACCTCATCATCATCCTCTACCGCCCCGCCCCCGGCGCCCCCGCCCAACTCCACGTCACCACCGCCGCCGCCGAACAAATCTTCGTCCGCGAAGAGAACTAAGGACGTAGAGACGCGGCGTTATTGAGACTACACGACCACCACAAAAAAACTGGCAACCCATTGATTTTCAGTTCTATCCCGTGAACAGTGGAATGGCGGTGAATTCCCCTTCCGTGAAGGGGTGGCGCGGAGCGACGGGGTAGTTCAGCGTTAAAGAAAATACCAAAACCGAACGCTGAACTACCCCGTCGGCTTACGCCGCCACCCCTTCACGGAAGGGGAATTAGCTGGCGCAGGAGGCCGGGGCGGGGGGGCCGGCGTCAGCGCTGCCACTGCTAACCGCGAGGAACCACAAAATCACTGCAACCTGATATCCCGACATGTCGGAGGTCAACAAAACAGTTGCAATCTGATATCCCGACGTGTCGGAGGTCAACAAAACAGTTGCAATCTGATATCCCGACGCGTCGGAGGTCAACAAAACAGTTGCAATCTGATGTCCCGACATGTCGGAGGTCAACAAAACAGTTGCAATCTGATGTCCCGACGTGTCGGAGGTCAACAAAACAGTTGCAATCTGATGTCCCGACGTGTCGGAGGTCAATAAAATCGTTGCGGCGCGATGTCCCGATATGCTGGAGAGAACACCCGACGCGGCAATACCCCGTCGGTGCCGCCACTGCCGAGGGCGATGCGCCGGCCTTCCGCCGAGACTTCCGCGCCGGAAAAGATGGTGTCCACTTTTTCCTGGATGAGTTTTTCCAATCCTTGCGCTGATTTACCCCGCCCGCATCGTTTTTATCCAGTCCCAATCCAGCCATGCGATTGTCACGGGGTTGGTGGGGATTCTTCGCGCGGTTGTGGCGAAAAAGTGACTTGGCAGGCGTTTGTTCGTCACACGGCGGGGATAGGTTTATCCCCGCATGAATAAACTAATCAGAAATATACTATTGGGCGCGGCACTCGCGGGCTTCACGGCCTCGGCGCAAGCGGCAACGATTATCGGGTGGGAAGTCAACGGGGTGAACAGTTACGGCGTGAACGGCTACACGGCCTCGGTCTTGGCCGATTATGTGTCCAACGCCGCGGGCTTGGTGCGGAGCGGTGAGTTCGACACCAGCGGCAGTCCCGCCAGTAATGCCTGGGGGGCGCGCGGCTTTTCCAGTGGCGTGGTGAGCTTCACGTTGAACGTGACCGACGGCTATGAGTTGTCACTGGCCGGGTTTGACAATTTCTGGACGCGCCGCTCCGGCACGGGACCGGCCACCGGCAGGTTGTATTATCAAGTGGGCAACGGGGAAAAAACCCTGTTGTCCAGCTTGAATTTCACCGGCACCAACTCGACGGGCGCCTCGGCGTTGACCTCGGCGATGGAGGATTTAAGTACCATCGAGGCCCTGCAACACATCACCGATTCGGTGACGTTCAGCATTGAGAACCTCAACGCTGGCGGCGCCACCGGCACTTGGTATATCTCCAACCACAGCGGCTATGATTTAAGTCTGCTGGGGGAATTGAAACTGTTGGCACCGGTGGACGTGCCGGAACCTTCGACGTGGGCCTTGCTCGGCGCGGGCGCGGGCCTTCTCTTCATCACGTGGCTGCGCCGCCGTCGGGGGGAAAGTTGAAAGTGGAAAACCGCAAGCGGAAAGCTGCCAACAAAAATATTTTCAGCTTTCTGCTTTCAGTTTTCAGCATTCTGCTCTTCGTCCCGCTCCTGCCCCGCGCGTTCGCGGCGGCCCCGCCGGACTATTTCCAACGCCTCGCGGAGTCGGACTACCACTACCTCAACCCCGCCAAGTTCCACATCGAGCGGGTGCTCGCCCCGCCCCCAGCGGACGACTCTCTCGTCACCGAGGCCGAGCTGGCCGCGCTGCTGGAGTTGCAACGCCTCCGCTCCGCGACGGAAGTGCTCCGCGCCCGCGCCGGGGCGGCGCTGACGCCGGACGCCTTCACCGACGCCGTCGGCCCGTGGTACCAACCCGACCGGCTGCCGCTGACGATGACGTTGTTGCAACGGGTGAAGGACGATTGTTACAAAAGCGTGCCAGGCCAGAAGAAACAATGGCCCCGCGCCCGCCCCTACCACCTCGACCCGCGCCTGGCGCCGTGCGTGGATTTGCCCGGCAACGCCTCCTACCCCAGCGGCCACGCGGAACTGGGCGCCTTGTGGGGCGCGGTGCTCGCGTCCGTGGCCCCCGCCGGCGAGCGCGCGCGGCTGCTGGCGCGCGGCTGGGAAATCGGCGACGACCGGCTGCTGGCCGGCGTGCACTATCCCAGCGACGTGGCGGCGGGCCGGCTGGTGGCGCGGGAGTTATTCCGCCTGATGCAAGCATCGCCCAAGTTCCGGCGGGACCGCGCCGCCGCGCGGAAAGAAATCGAAAACATTCAACGCGGAAACGCGGCGATGAAAAAACTTGTTTCCTTTCCGCCCTGAACCCCTAGTTTGATTTGGTTCAAATGAAAAAACTCGCCCCAACCCAAAAGGCCTACGCCGCCGCCGGCGTGGACATTGACCTCGGCAACCAAGTGAAAGCCGGCATCGGCGCCCGCATCGCCGCCACCCGCCGCAAGGAGGTGCTGGGTAAAATCGGCGGGTTCGGCGGCTTGTTCCGCGCGCGGTTCAAGGGGTACCGCGACCCTGTGCTCGTCAGCAGCGTGGACGGCGTCGGCACGAAGCTGAAGGTGGCCGCGCTGATGCGCCGGCATGACACCATCGGCCGGGATTTGGTCAACCATTGCGTCAACGACATCGCCGTCGTCGGCGCCGAGCCACTGTTCTTCCTCGATTACGTCGGCACGGGGCGGCTGGACCCGCAGGTGTTTAACGCGGTGCTCGGCGGGCTGGCGGCGGCGTGCCAGGAGGCCGGCTGCGCCCTCATCGGCGGCGAGACCGCGCAGATGCCGGGGATTTACCAAGGCGGGGACTACGACCTCGTGGGGTGCATCGTCGGCGTGGTGGACCGGAAGAACATCATCGACGGCGCGCGCATCAAGCCGGGCGACGTGCTGGTCGGCTTCCCCTCGTCCGGCCTGCACACCAACGGCTACAGCCTCGCGCGCGAGATTTTGTTCAACCAACTGGGTCTGCCGGTGCAAACGCCGCTGGCGGGGAAGCAAACGCTGGGGCAGGCGTTGCTGGCGCCGCACGTGAATTACCAGCCGCGCCTGCGCAAGCTCGCCAAACGGGTGACGTTCAAGGGCCTCTCGCACATCACCGGCGGCGGCTTCGTGGACAATCTCCCGCGGATTCTGCCCGCCGGCGTTGACGCGCTGATTAACATCGGCACGTGGCCGGCGCTGCCGATTTTCGACCTGCTGGCGCGGCGCGGCGGCGTGGCGCGCGAGGAGTTGTACCAAGTGTTCAACATGGGCATCGGCATGGTGGCCATCGTCAGCGCCAAGGACGCGCCGAAAGTGCTGGCGCACAGTCAATCCTACATCATTGGCCAAATCACCAAGGGCCGCCGCAAGGTGCGGCTGGTGTTTTGATTTTTCACCGCAGAGACGCGGAGAACGCGGAGATTTTTTGAAATGGAACAGATAACAGAACAGATTATTGCCGCGGCGATTGAAGTCCACCGCCATCTTGGGCCGGGACTGCTTGAATCAACCTATGAGGAATGTTTGGCGACGGAGTTTGCATTGGTAAAACTTCCGTTCAAACGGCAGGTGCCGCTGCCAGTCACGTACAAAGGCAAAACTCTGGATTGTGGTTATCGCATGGATTTTGTCATCAGTGATAGTGTGGTGCTGGAACTAAAAGCGGTCGAAAAATTCGAGCCGATTCACCAAGCCCAGTTGCTGACTTATTTGAAACTGGCCGGCAAACAACTCGGTCTGCTCATCAATTTTAATGTTCCCATGCTAAAACAAGGAATCAAACGTATCGTTAACAACTATCAAAAAAACTCCGCGTTCTCCGCGTCTCTGCGGTGAAAAATTTTATGATTAAAAACGCCCTCCTCTCCGTCTCGGACAAGACCGGCCTGCTGGACTTCGCCAGGTTTCTTGTCAGCAAACAAATCCGCCTCATCTCCACCGGCGGCACCGCCAAGTTACTGCGCGACGCCGGCTTGCCCGCGCGGGAAATTTCCGATTACACCGGCTTCCCCGAAATGATGGACGGTCGCGTGAAGACGCTGCATCCGAAAGTCCACGGCGGCTTGCTCCACTTGCGCGACAACGCCGAGCACGTCAAACAAGCCGCCGACCATGACATCGAGCCGATTGATTTGGTCGTCGTCAACCTGTACCCGTTCGAGCAAACCCTCGCCAAGCCCGGCGCCAGCCACGAGACGCTGATTGAGCACATCGACATCGGCGGCCCGTCCATGCTCCGCAGCGCGGCGAAGAACTACCGCAGCGTCACTGTCATCGTTGACCCCGCCGATTACGCGCGTGTGCAGACCGAACTCGCCGCTGACGGCGCGACCAGCGCCGCCACGCGCGAGCAACTCGCCGCCAAAGTCTTCCGTCACACCGCTTACTATGACGGCCTGATTGCCAAGTATTTGACCGCGCGGGCCACGCCGGAAAATCCCGTCTTGCAGGAAATCGTCACCGTCGGCGGGCGGCTCGCGCAGCCGCTCCGTTACGGCGAGAATCCCATTCAGCAAGCCGGTTTGTACGGCGATTTCCACCAACATTTCCGCCAGTTCCACGGCAAGGAACTTTCCTACAACAACATCATCGACATCAGCGCCGCCGCCAACCTCATCCGCGAGTTCGACACGCTGACGCTGGCGATTTTGAAGCACACCAACCCGTGCGGCGTCGGCGGCGGGAAGGATTTGCGCGAGGCGTGGGAACGCGCCTTTGCCACCGATAAACAGGCGCCGTTCGGCGGCATCATCGTCATGAACCGCGCGCTGGATTTGCCCGTCGCGCAAGCCATCTCGGAGATTTTCAGCGAGGTCATCATCGCCCCGGATTTCGTGCCGGACGCGCGGGAATTATTGATGAAAAAGAAAAACTTGCGCCTCATTGAAAACCGCTGGCGGTCAACCGGCGCGCGCTACGATTTTCACAACGTCCTCGGCGGCCTCGTCGCCCAGGAAAGCGACGACGCGCCCGACGACCAGACGCAATGGCAAGTGGTCACCAAGCGCCAGCCCACCGCCGGCGAGCTGGCGGCGTTGCGCTTCGGCTGGAAAGTCGTCAAGCACGTCAAGTCCAACGCCATCGTCTATGCCGCTGACGGTCGGACCCTCGGCATCGGCGCCGGTCAAATGTCGCGCGTGGACTCGTCGAAAATCGCCGTGTGGAAAGCGGGCGAGGCGGGCCTGTCACTCAAGGGCAGCGTCATCGCCAGCGATGCCTTTTTCCCCTTCGCCGACGGCATCCAAGCCGCCGCTGACGCCGGCGCGACCGCTGCGATTGAGCCGGGCGGCAGCGTCCGCGACGCCGAGGTCATCGCCGCCGCTGACCGGGCGGACATGGCGATGATTTTCACCGGTCGCCGCCATTTCCGGCATTGAGACCACGCGATGTCCGTCATTCGCCACCTGTATGTCCACGTGCCGTTTTGCACGCACGTGTGCCCGTATTGCGGTTTTTTCAAGACGCGCAATGTGCCGGCGGAGACGCGCGGTTTCGTGCCGGCGCTGCTGGCCGAGGCGCGGTGGGCGCGCGCGAACTTCGACGTGCAACCGCTGACGGTGTACTTCGGCGGCGGCACGCCGTCGGCGCTGTCGGTGACGCAACTGGAGGAATTGTTCGCCGGCTGGCCGTGGCCGCTGCCGGTCGGCGAGTTCACCTTCGAGGCCAACCCGCTGACCGTCAGCGCGCGCAAGGCGGCGGTGTTGCGCGCGGCGGGGGTGAACCGCGTCAGCCTCGGCGCGCAGGCGTTCGACACGGCGTCGCTGAAGCTGCTGGGCCGCCGCCACGACGCCGGCGCGGTGCGTGACACGCTGAAAATCCTGCGCGCGGCGGGATTCGACAACATCAATCTGGACCTGATGTTCGCGCTGCCGGGGCAGACTTTGGCGCAATGGCAGGGGACACTGTCGGCGGCGGTTGCCTTGCGACCGGAGCATATCTCCGCCTACAACCTGAGTTACGAGGAAGACACGGAATTTTTCAACCGGCTGGCGACGGGCGTCTGGCGCGCCGACGCCGACCGTGACCGCGAGTTTTTTTTGCAAACGACGGAATTGCTGGCGCGACATGGCTTTGAGTTTTACGAAATATCCAATTACGCCCGCGCGGGTTTTGCGTCGGCGCATAACCGCGCGTACTGGCGGGGAGAGGATTATCTCGGCATCGGCCCCGGCGCCTGCGCCACCGTTGGTTTGGAGCGTTGGCAAAATGTCGCGGATAACCGGCGCTACGTGGAGGCGCTGGCGCTGACCGGCGCGCCGCCGCGTGAAATCGAACCGCTGACGGTCACCGTGAAACATGCGGAGCGCGTCATGCTCGGCCTGCGGACGCGCGAGGGCGTCCCGCTGCCGCTGCTGGCAGGGAAAGACGCGGCGCTGAGAAATCTTGAACAAGAGGGTTTGCTGGTTATAGTCAATGACAGCGCCGCGCTGACGGTGAGGGGCCGGTTGGTGGCGGACAGCATAACGGAGTTACTGATATGATTACGACTTACGCGCCGGGCCGCGCCGAGCTGCTGGGCAACCACACCGATTACAACGAGGGCCTGGTGCTCTCGCTGGCCATTTCGTTCGGCACCACCATCAGCGCCGATGTCAACGACAGCGGGGAAATTAATTTGTACGCGCGCACGTTTGAGCGCCATTGGTCGGGCCGGCTCGACCACCTCGCGCCGCAAAAACGGGAGTCGTGGGCGAATTATATTCTCGGCGTCGTCGCGCAGTTGCAAAAACGCGGTGTCAACGTCAGCGGGTTCGACGCGGAAATCACGAGCACGATTCCCGTCGGCGCAGGACTGAGCAGCAGCGCGGCGCTGGAGATTGCCGCGGCGCTGACGGTGCAGAAATTGTACCCGTATGAGCTGTCGCGGCTGGACATCGCGCGCGTCGGCCAGGCGGCGGAGCACACCTACGCGGGGGTGAAGTGCGGGTTGCTCGACCAAATCTCGGTGGCGCTGAGCAAGAAGAATCACGCGACGTATATTGATTGCCGGACGTTTGCCATTGACCATCTGCCGCTGACCGCTGACGTTGAGTTCGTCATCGCGCACAGCGGCGTGAAGCACGCGCTGACGGCGGGCGAGTACAACGAGCGGCGCGAGTCGTGCGAGGCGGCGGCGCGATTGTTAGGGGTAAAGGCG
>JAISCS010000150.1 GCA_031265365.1 Verrucomicrobiales bacterium | reverse complement strand
CCGTCATGCGCAAGCTCCTCTGCCACCTTAACGCCAAGCTCCAACAACACCCCTGCCCACCACAAATCCCCCCAAAATAAAATATTTTCACTACACAGTTGCTTCACGGCAGGGGAATTGGCTCACGCAGGGGCATGGGCGGTGGCGGGTATTCCGGCGTCAGCGCTGCCACTGCTAACAGCGAGGAACCATTTTATCAATCCTTCGCGCCGCTTTCTCCCAGGTTGTTGATTTACAAAAGGATAAGTATACGAAACAACGCTGGGAAGAGGTGGTTGACCGGTAAAAAGAACCGGTGCCTTTTTGAAAAGCATCGGTTCTTTGGTAATTTGTCTCGACGTTTTTTTGAAAAGCATCGGTTCTTTTATAATTTGTCTCGACGCTTTTTTGGAAAGCATCGGTTCTTTTATAATTTGTTCCAATGCTTTCCAGCAGGTTGTCGACTGATGGGAACCTCGTTTTTAGATATACGGCATGAACGCCTGTAACACTTCGGCGGGGATGTCCAGTAATTTGTAGTCCTTCGAGGCGACGAAGATGAGTTGCTGCCGACCTTTGCCCAGCAGGTGGCCGGCGGCGTTGTAAATCTGGTGTTCCAAGGTGGCGAACTTGCGGTTGTATTCCGCCACGCGGATTTTCACGCTGATGCGCTCGAATTCGCGCGATTCGGTGATGTATTTGTGCTCGATGCCGCGCGTGAGGATGAAGTATGGCGTGGTCTTTAGGTCAAACTCCGGCAGTACGCAGTTGAAAAATAGTTCGCGCGTTTTGCCGACCCACAGGATGTATTGGCCGAAGTAGACGTTGCCGACGCTGTTGGTGTCGGCGTAGGTGGCCGTGAAGGTGTGCACGAACCATTGGTCCTCGAAGTGCCCGCCGGTGGTGACTTCATGCGTCGCGCCGTTGATGGTGTGTTGCGCGACTTGCGAGATTTTCCGCAGCATCGGCAGTTCGCTGGCGGCGTCGATGACTTCCTCGGCCTTCTCGGTCACGATGCGGAGCAGGTCGGTGTTGAACACCAGCCACCATACGTAGGCCATCGGCAAAATCGCGCCCGCCACCATCAGCGCGGCAATCTTCATGAAATAGCCGCATGCGAATACCACCACTGACAGGCTGCCGATGGCGAATAATTTGACTTGCGGCAGTCCGTGTTGGGAGTTGGGCACGAAACACCGCGCGATGCCCAGGGTGGCGTAGCCGACGAAGAATGAGGCGTAGAACACCATGAAGTATTCCACCTCCAGCTTTACCACCACCGCGAAGATGGTGAAGGCGCCGGCGAATATATAAGTCGGTATCGGCGAGGCGATGACGGCGTGCGGGAGGAATGACAGCAGCGGGCTTTTGCTGGTCTTGACATTGTCGGTCAGGAACCATTTCAACGCCACGTAGCCGCTGTCCAGCGTGGTCAGCACGCTCAGGCCGAGGAACAAGTAATAGCACGCCGGCACCCATTGAAACGCGTCCTTGCAAGCCTCCATGTACCGCACCACCACTTCGTGACCGTATGGCAAATCCCCGTACCCTTGCACCACCCAATCCCAGACCGGCGCCGTCCCGTTCAGCACGAACGCCGCCAGCACCCCGTGAAACATCAACAGCAGGAAGAACAGCCCCGCGCCGCAGAGGTAGCTGGCGCTGATGCTGGTGTGTTCCTTGTGAATTTGAATCGCCCGCTGCCATTGTTGCAAGTCCAGCCACGGGCCGACGAAGAAGCCGATGAGGATGGGAATCATGTAGCCCCAGAAAATCGGCTCGCGCGTCTGCTCGCGCACCCACGCCCCGGCCTCGCCCAGCACCGCCAGCGGTTGCACGCCGGCCACCACCACCACCGCCGCGACGAGGATTAGCGCTCCTTGGAACAGGTGGTTGTACTTCAGCCCCTTGATGCGAAATTCCTCGCCCAGTAGGCACGCCGCCGACACTACCAGCAGCACCAGCAGCGCCAGCGAAATCACCGTCAAAATCAGCCCTTGCCGCCCCCACCCGGGCCAGCGCAAGGCCAGCAGCGGCACCAGCAGATAATTCACCACCGCGAACACCGTCAGCGTCAGCGCCAGCACTTGATACAAATAAAAGCTCAGGCGGAACGGGCGCGACCATTTTTTGAAGAACCGTTCCAGCGCCTCCTCGCCGCTGTCGCGCCGCGCGATTTTTTGCGTGAGGAAGCCGAACAGGAACAGTCCCAGCGCGTTCAACAGCGCGAAGCCCAGCAGCCCCGTCAGGCCGAACAAAAACGTCATCTGCACCGAGAAGAACAGCCCCAGCCCCCACAGCCACGACAGCGCGACGGAGTTGCCCCAGCAAAACGCGTTTAACCACCGTATCGGTTTCATAATTGCCCCACCGTCAGCGGACGCCGGCCAGCCACGCGATGATGGCCTGCTGCACCGGCAGCCGGTTGCCCGCTTGCTCGAAAATATCCGCCGCCCGCGCCTCCAGCACGTCGGCGGTGATTTCCTTGCCGCGATAGGCGGGCAGGCAGTGCAGCACCATGCAGTCCGGCCGCGCCAGCCGCAGCACGTCGGCGTTGATTTGGTAGCCTTGGAACGCGGCGGCGCGCGCGGGCGCCTCGGCCTCCTTGCCCATGGAAATCCAGACGTCGGTGTACAGCAGGTCGGCGTCGCGGGCGGCGTCGCTGACGCTGGCGGTGAGCGTGGTGTTGGCGTTGGTGACGCGCGCTTGGTACCCGTCGGGCGCGGCGCAGACCAGCTGGAAATCGAACAACGCCGCCGCGTGGACGAACGAGTGCGCCACGTTGCAAGCGGCGTCGCCGATGAACGCGACTTTTTTGCCGCGGATGCCGCCGTGCGTGCGCTCGTAGGTGAAGATGTCGGTCAGGATTTGGCACGGGTGCTCGTTGTCGGTGAGCGCGTTGATGGTGGGCAGGCCGGAGTAGCGTGCGAATTGCTCGACGTCCGCCTGCGCGTAGGTGCGGATGACGGCGCCGTGCACCATCTTGGCGAGCACGCGGGCGGTGTCGATGATGGGTTCGCCGCGGCCGAGCTGGATGTCGCCGGCGTTGAGGAACAGCGGCTGCCCGCCCAGCTCGCGGATGCCGACCTCGAAGGACACGCGGGTGCGCGTCGAGCTTTTGGAAAAAATCAGCGCGTAAGTCTGGCCACGCAACAGGTCAGCATGCACCGCCCCGCGCCGCGTTTTGAACTGTTCCGCGAGCCGCAACACCGCGCGCGCCTCGGCGGCAGTGAAATCGTTGATTTGCAAGAAACTTCTCATGACCTGGTCCTTCACTGAAAGCGGATAACCATACCCCCCGCCCCGCAAAAAGCAACCGCTGACGGTGAATTTTTTCCGCCGCCGCCGCCCGCCGGCGCGTTTGCAAAATTGACAATCCGCGAGATAGGGGGATAATGCGGGCATGGCATTAACTCCCGAAGAATTGGAAGTGGTCAAGGCAGCGACCAAAATCGGTTTGCGTATCCAGCACCGTTTCAAACCCGAGCCACTGTACGCCGCCACTGGTGTCGGCTACATGAAAAGCGAGGGAGTTTCCGTCATGCAAAAAGTCAAGGCCGGCGTCGCGCGAACCCAAGCCCGGCGCGCCCTGGCCCACGCCAAAGCCGTATGAACATTGATTTTTCCAAATACACGTGGGCGGCGGTCGAAGTCATCAATGCCAACCTGTGCGAGAATGCCAAGGCGGCGGCTGGCAAAAATTCCGAGGGCTACGCCGCCGCCCAACAATTATGGGAATCCAGTCCACGGCAATTGCCGCTCACGGAAGCCCTGCAACTTGCCAACCGCTGTCATCGTCTGGCGCCATTTTTGAATTTTAATGGCAATACGTTCGTCGCCATTTTTCGGTTAGTCATTTCAGAACAAGTCAGTTTGCCCAGCACGCAAAAGGCGGCGCTCAATTCTTTTGCCGGCCACTACATCGCCGGCACCATCACCCCGGCGGAAGAGCGCGCCCTGTCCTTGCTGCTCGCCGCCGGTGGCGCGCCGCTGGCGGTGGGCGACCAAGTCCAGTCATTGCAAGGCAATGTGCGCGGCGTCATCAAGGAAATCTTGCCCGACGGCAGCGTCTGGATAAAAACGCCCGTGATGGGCACCGTAAAAACCTTGCTCGACGCGCTGGTCCGGCAAGCCGGCTAAATCATTCCACGCCACCGCCGCCGATGGTCACAATGTCCTGCCGATAATCTCCACCGCTTCCTCGATGTGCGCGGCGGTGACGTTCAGCGGGGGGAGGAAACGCAGGACGTCGCCCGCGGCGGGGATGAGCAACAGGCCCGCTTCCCGCAACCTCGCCGCCGCCGCTGCGCCGTCCACCGTCAGCGCCAGGCCGATGAGGCCGCCGGTGCCGCGCACGTCCTTGATGCCGCGCGTGCCGATGAACGCTGACAGTCGCGCCTTCAACAACTCGCCCATCGCGCGGATGTTGTCCGCCAGGTGGTGCTCCTCGATTTCGTCCAGCACGGCGTTCGCCACGGCGCACGCGAGCGGGGTGCCGCCGAAGGTCGTGCCATGCGTGCCGGGTTGGAAGACGTCGGCGTGTTCGGCGGCAATCCACACGGCGCCCATCGGGAAGCCGCCGCCGATGGATTTCGCCATCGCCACGGCGTCGGGCAGGAAGTCCGCCGCGCCGCTGACCGTCACGCCTTCCAGAATCCGCTGGAAACTCTGGAACCGCCCCGTGCGGAAATAGCCGCACTGCACCCCGTCCCACAACAACAGGATGCCGTGTTCCCGCGTCAGTTGCCGCAGGCCAATCAAATACTCCGCCGTCGCCGGCGTCACCCCGCCCTCGCCCTGGATGCCCTCGATGAGCACCGCCGCCGTATGCTCATTGACCGCGGCGCGCGCGGCGGCGAGGTCGTTGAACGGCACGTGCTTGAACCCGCTGACGGTCGGCTCGAACCCGGCGCGCACTTTGTCCTGACCGGTCGCGGCGATGCCCGCCAGCGTCCGCCCGTGGAACGAGTTGAGCGCGGTGATGATTTCAAACCGCCCGCGCGCGTGGCCGGTCTTGCGCGCGAGTTTGTACTGGCACTCGTTCGCCTCCGCGCCGCTGTTGCAGAAGAACACCTTGCCCGGCGCGAGGTGGCCGACGAGCCGCCGCGCGAGCCGGCCCTGCTGCTCGTGGTAATACAAGTTCGACGTGTGCGTCAGCGTCAGCGCCTGCCGGTGCAACGCCGCCGCGAGGCGCGGGTGCGCGTGGCCGAGCGCGTTGACGGCGACGCCGCCGCCCATGTCGAGATAACGCCGGCCATCGACATCCCACACATACATCCCCGCGCCGCGCGCGAGCACCAGCGAGCGCCGGTACGTCGGCACCACGTAATCCGCGAACAGTTGCCGCACCGCCGCCGCCTTGCTTGATTCTTGTTCCATAATAAGCGGATAGTTATAAAGCAACGCCGCCGCAAGGCCATGAAAAAAATCCAAAAACCAAACTCCGTTCACGAATACGCGAAGGCACGAAGGAATAAAATTTTTTATAAAGAAACTTCGTGCATTCGCGTCTTCGTGACCGGAATTTTATGCTGGCAAAAGCCGCGCCGCCCGTTACAGTAACCGCCCATGCCCCCCGCCGCCGTTCTCGACACCGACACCTACAACGAGGAGGACGACCAGTTCGCCCTCGCGTACCTGCTGCTCAGCCCCGCGCAAGTGGACCTGCAAGCCGTGTACGCCGCGCCGTTCCACAACGAACGCAGCAACGGCCCCGCCGACGGGATGGAAAAAAGTTACGCCGAGATTCACCGCATCATCGACCTCGCGCGGCCCGCCGCCCGCCCGACGGTGTTGCGCGGGGCCACCGCCTTCCTGCCCGCCGCCGCCGCGCCCGTCCGCAGCGCCGCCGTGGACGACCTCATCGCCCGCGCCCGCGCCACGGCTGACGGCCAGCGGCTGCACGTCCTCGCCATCGCCGCCATCACCAACGTCGCCGCCGCGCTGCTGCTCGCGCCGGACATCGCGGACAAAATCACCATCGTCTGGCTCGGCGGCCACGCCCCGCACTGGCCGGACACCAACGAGTTCAACCTCGCGCAAGACCCGCGCGCCGCCCGCGTCATTTTCAACTCCGCCGCGCCGCTCGTGTGGATACCCTGCCACCCCGTCGCCTCCGGCCTGCTCACCACCGTGCCCGAACTGCGCGCCCACCTCGCCCCCGCCGGCGCACTGGGCCGCTACCTCACCGACCTCGTCAGCGACGGCCGTGACCGCCCGGCCGTCAGCAAAATCATCTGGGACATCAGCGTCAGCGCGTGGCTCGTCAACCGCGCCTGGACCCGCGCCGTCACTGTCCCCGCGCCCGTCCTGCTCGACAACCTCACGTGGCAACAACCGACCCCCGCCGGCCGTCACCCCGTCAGCATGGTCATCCAGCTTGACCGCGACGCCGTGTTCGCTGATTTATTTGCCAAAGCCCGCGGATAGAAAATCCCAAATGGAAACTCCAGTCACGAAGACGCGAAGACACGAAGCCATTAAGAAAAATATCTTCGTGTCCTTGCGTCTTCGTGACCGGAGTTCCGAAAAATTTTTATGAAGACCGTCAACGCGCCACAACTAATCAACCAAGCCGCCGCCGGCCGCTGGACCGTCACCCAAGCCCGCGACTGGTACGCCGCCCAACCGTGGCCCGTCGGCTGCAACTTCCTGCCGAGCGACGCCGCCAACCAGCTCGAAATGTGGCAGGCCACCACCTTTAACCCCGCCCTCATCAAGCGCGAACTCGGCTGGCTCGCCGCGCTCGGCTTGAACACCGTCCGCGTCTTCCTGCACGATTTGTTGTGGCAACAAGACCGCGCCGGCTTCCTCGCGCGCCTCGACCAATTCCTCACCATCAGCGCCGGCCTCGGCCTCCGCCCCATGCTGGTGTTCTTCGACAGTTGCTGGCACCCGTTCCCGCGCCTCGGCCCACAGTGCGCGCCGGAGCCGGGCGTCCACAACAGCCGCTGGGTGCAATCCCCCGGCCTGCGCGTGCTCCGGCGCCCCGCTGACTTTGACCGGCTGCGGCCCTACCTCACCGGCGTCATCAGCCGGTTCCGCGACGACGCGCGCGTGTTCGCGTGGGATTTGTGGAACGAGCCGGACAACCACAACTGGGCCAGCCGCGGCCCGCGCGATTTCCCCACCGTGGTGGCCAAGGGCGAGGTGGTATTCCCGTTGCTGGCGCGGACGTTCCAATGGGCCCGCGCCGCCCGCCCCAGCCAACCGCTGACCAGCGGCATCTGGTTCGGCCAATACTGGGACAACGACGAGACACTCACGCAACACCCGCCACTCGGCCAATTGCAAGCGCGCGCCTCGGACCTCATCACCTTCCACCGCTACGACACACTGCCGGTGACGCGGCAGACGGTGCAGATGTTGCGGCGGTTCGGGCGTCCGCTGATTTGCACGGAGTATATGGCGCGGCCCGCCGGCAGCACCTTCGCGGCAATCTTGCCATATTTCAAAAAGCAACGGGTGGGGGCATACCACTGGGGGGCGGTGGCCGGTCGCGCGCAGACAGAATACCCGTGGGACTCGTGGCAGCAACCGTATGAACGGGAGCCGAAGTTGTGGCATCACGACCTCCTGCGGCGTGACGGGACCCCATATCGCCGAGCCGAGGCCAACCTGATTAAAAAATTAACGGCCCATTCCAAACGCAACGGCCCCCGCGGCGGCGCGGCGAACCCTTGACGTGTCGGAGGTCGGGAAAATCACTGCAATGGGATGTTCCCGACGTCGGGAGGTCGGGAAAATCATTGCAACGGGATGTTCCCGATGTCGGGAGGTCGAGAAAATCATTGCAACGGGATGTTCCCGATGTCGGGAGGTCAGGAAAATCATTGCAACGGGATGTTCCCGATGTCGGGAGGTCAGGAAAATCATTGCAACGGGATGTTCCCGATGTCGGGAGGTCAGGAAAATCGTTGCAGACCGATGTCCGACACGCTACGGACAGCACGCAACGCTGAAACACCCCGTCGGCTCCGCCGCCACCCCTCTACGAGAGGGGAATTACGCTGGCGCGGGGGCGGCGGCCCTGGGAACGCGGGGCTTCTGCCCCGCATCTGCACCAGCGGGGCAGGAGCCCCGCGTTCCCAGGGGGTGCGCCTTTACCCGCGCGCTCACTGGACTCCCACAATACCCCATCCGCATCCGCGGCCCCTCCTCTGCGGAAGGGGAATCGCTGACGCTAAGACCAACCCCGCCGGTCATGCCCCTGCGTCAGCAAATTCCCCTCTCGTAGAGGGGTGGCGGCGCCAGCCGACGGGGTGTTTCAGCGTTATCCGGCCGCTTGATAGTTGACGGTGTGCCGGTGGCGGGGGCGGAGGGTTAGTGCGTACTCGCCGGGGGCGGTGGGGCGGATGACGCCGTCCGTGCTGGCGGGCGCGGTGGCGCTGTGGATGATGAGGACGCCGCCGTCACCGCCGGCGGTGTCCACGGTGATTTGGTCGCGGGTGACGCGCAGGGTGATGTCGCCGTCGGGCGTGGGTACGGTGCCTTCCATCCATTCGAGGCCGCCGAGGTGCGGCTCGACGCGGCAGGTTTGGTAGCCGGGGGTGGCCGGGGTGACGCCGAGGTAGTGTTTGCCCAGCAGGTAGAGCGGGCTGGCGCCCCAGGCGTGGCAGAGGCTTTTGCCGTAGGGCCGGCCGTACATGGCGTAGTGTTGGGCGCCGGTCTCGGCGGGGTCGTAGGTTTCCCAGAAGGAGGTGGCGCCGTGGCGCAACATGCCGCCCCAGTACGCTTTGATTTCTTGGAGGACGTGGTGGTGTTGGCGGACGCGGCAGAGGGCGTCGAGTTCGTAGAAGCGCATGTAGGGGGTGGTGATGGGTTGAACGTCCGGGTTGAGGAGGACGTTGGTTTTGACGGCGGCGGCTTGGGCGGCGTCGAGGTAGCCGTAGCTGAGGGCGAAGATGTTGGCGTATTTGGTGATGGCGCGGTGGCGGTGGCCGTTGACGCGGTGGTGGCTGAGGGCGCCTGGTTGGTCGTCCCAGAAGATGCTGATGATGGCGCGGCGCAGGTCGTCGGCGAGGGCGCGGTAACGGCGCTCGCCGGCGGCGTCGCCCATGAGGCGGGCGCTGAGGGTCATGGTTTCGAGGCTGCGGCAGAGGAGGATTTGCTCGAAGCTGAGTTCGCCGGTCTTGGCCATCGGCGCCCAGTCGATGAAGACCCAGTCGTCGGGCCGGCCCTCGACGAGGCCGTTGGCGTTGCGGCGGGCGAGGCAGAAGTCCATCAGCGTGACCATTTTCGGGTAGAGTTGCGCGAGGAAGGCGCGGTCGGCGGTGTGTTGGTAGTAGTCGTGGATGCCGATGAACCAGTAGAAAGAGTAGTCGAGGATGGTGTTGATATGTTGCTCGACGGGGTCGTTGCCGCGCAAGGCCCAGGTGGTGCGTTTGACGAGGGCGTTATCGAAGAAGAGGTAGTAGTTCATCAGGTAGCTTTGGCAGGCGTCGCCGCTCCAGACCCAGCGGTCGCGCTTGATGCCGTCGAGGAAAAACTCGCGGGAGGAGAGGTGCAGGGTGCGGGCGGCGGTGGCCCAGATGCGGTTCAGCTCGGCGTCGTCGCAGCGGAAGGCGCCGCGGTGCGGGACGGGGAGGAATTCGTGGAGCATGGAGACGTCGCCGACGGTCAGCGGGGCATCCCAGGTGAGTTTGACGAAGCGGCAGGCGCGGGAGTGCGGGCTGGTGAGGTCGGCGGCGGCGGCGTTGGTGAAGTGGAAGGTGTCCCAGGTCTCGGCTTGCGTGGTGGCGGCGGCTTCCTCGGCGGATTCGCCGTACCACGCGGTGAGCGCGCCGCTGCCGGTGACGCGGTGGAGTTGGAGGTAGCCGAAGGTTTCTTGGCCGAAATCCACCGTCAGCGAGTGGCCGTCCGCGCCGGCGCTGGTGGTGACGGCGGCTTGCGGGGTGGTGGGGAGGCGGTAGGCGGCGGGCGGCTGGTCGGGCGCGGTGAAGTCCCAGGCGTCGGCTGGAACGCACTGGCCGTTTTGTTTGCCGGCGGTCCAGGCGCGGTCACTGACGATGTGGCGGCCTTGCACGTGGACGGCGGGGAAGGTGTCGGGGTTGTACACGCGCAGGAGGATGTGGTGCGGGCCGGTGGCGAGGGTGATGACGCGGGCGGCGGTGGGTTGGTCGTCGATGACCGCCATGCATTCGCCTTGGGCGCTGATGGTGACGGTGTCCGGGTCAGCGAGGTCGAAGTGTTTTTCAAAGACGACGATTTGCGCGGGGCGGTCGAGGCGCCAGAACGGGGGGTTGCACTGGCCGCGTTCGACGCGACGGTTTTGCACGATGGCGCTGAGCCACAGCTCGAAGTCACCGGGGAACCAAATCCAAGTTGCTTGCATAGGCGGGTGGTTATATCAGTAAAACCGGTTCGCGCCAAGACGCAAAGACGCCAAGTTTGCCGTCGCGCGCAGTTGACTATCGCCGCTTAATCCGCCAGACTTGCCGGGCATGAAACTTTCCAAGAAAAGCGAGTACGGCACGCGGGCGTTGATGGAAATCGCGCTGCGTTCGCGCAACGGCGAGGGTTGGTACCAAATCGCGGAGATTGCCAGGGCCAGCGGGATTCCTGAGAAGTTCTTGGAGCAAATCCTGCTGGCGTTGAAGAACGGCGGGGTGTTGAAAAGTCGGCGCGGCATCGAGGGCGGTTATGCGTTGAACGAGGCGCCGGAGGCGGTGCCGATGGAGCGGGTGGTGGCGCTGCTGGACGGCGCGGCGCTGGCGGATGAGCCGCGCGGGCTGGAGCGCATGGAGACGGGGACGCGGGTGTATTTTGAGTTGCTGCGGCAATGCCGGCTGGCGGCGACGGCGGTGTTGCGCGAGGTGTCGCTGGGGGATTTGGTGGAGCGGGTGCGGCGGCAGCGCGTGGCGGCGGGGGAGTCGTGGGAGTATCAGATTTGAGTTTTCCATCATGAGCTATTTACCGGACATCGCGGCGCGGGCCGCTGGCGTTGAGTTGACGAACGAGGAAATCAAGCGGTACAGCCGGCACTTGATTATGCCGGAGGTAACGATTGAGGGTCAGCGGCGCTTGAAGGCGGCGCGGGTGCTGGTGGTCGGCACCGGCGGGCTGGGGTCGCCGTTGCTGGCGTACCTCGCGGCGGCGGGCGTCGGCACCATCGGCGTGGTGGATTTTGACACGGTGGATTATTCCAACTTGCAACGGCAGATTTTGCACAAGACTTCGAGCATCGGGAAGCCGAAGGTGGAGTCGGCGGCGGCGGCGTTGCGCGACCTCAACCCGCACATCACGGTCAACCCGTACAACACGGCGTTGCGCGCGGAGAACGCGCTGGAGTTGATTAAACCGTACGACCTCGTGGTGGACGGGACGGATAACTTCGCCACGCGCTATTTGACCAACGACGCGTGCGCGCTGCTGGGCAAGCCGAATGTGTACGGCAGCATTTTCCGCTTCGACGGGCAGGTGACGGTGTTTTGGGCGGAGCGCGGGCCGTGCTACCGCTGCCTGTACCCGGAGCCGCCGGACCCGGGCTTGGTGCCGACGTGCGCCGAGGGTGGCGTGCTGGGCGTGCTGCCGGGCGTCATCGGCACGTTGCAGGCGATTGAGGCGGTGAAGCTCATCGTCGGCATCGGCGACCTCGCGGTGGGGCGGCTGATTTTGTTCGACGCGCTGAAGCTGAGGATGCGCGAGTTGAAGATTCGCAAAGACCCGACGTGCCCGCTGTGCGGCGCGCGGCCCACCATCAGCGGCTTGGTGGATTACGACCAATTCTGCGGCACCGCGCCGGTGGACGCGCCGGCGAAGAAGCTGCTGGCGATTCCCGAAATCGCGCCGCTGGAGCTGAAGGCGAAGTTGGACCGGGGCGAGAAGGTCGTGGTGCTGGACGTGCGCGAGCCGCATGAGTTCAAGATTTGCGCGGTGCCGGCGGCGAAGTTAATCCCGGTCGGTGATTTGCCCAAGCGGATTCACGAGTTGGACAGCGCGGACGAGCTGGTGATTTATTGCAAGGGCGAGATTCGCACCGGCCAAGCGTTTCGCATCCTGCAACAAGCGGGCTTCAAGAAATTAAAAGCGCTGGAAGGCGGCATCGAGGGCTGGGCCGAGGATGTTGACCCGTCCATGCCGGTTTATTGATTAAATCCTCCGCGTTCGCCACGTCGCTGCGGTGAACTTCTTGTTTTTTTCCCACCAGCCGCTAACCTATCCCCATGTCCACCCCCAGAAAAGTCAACCTCCGCACCCCGGAAGTCATGTCCATCGTCCAAGCGCAAGTCGAGGAACACTACCGCAGCCGCGTCGTCGACCACATCCGCCAATCCGGCGGCCACACCCTCACCGCCAACGGCCTGACCGTCAAACTCGCCAAAGCCTTCGGCTTCTGCTACGGCGTCGAGCGCGCCATCGACCTCGCCTACGCCGCCGCCAAATACTTTCACGACAAAAACATCTACCTCCTCGGCGAAATCATCCACAACCCCGAAGTCAACGACCAACTCCGCGAAATGAACGTCAAATCCCTCAAGGAAGGCCCCAACGGCTACGACCTCACCCACATCACCCACGACGACGTCGTCATCGTCCCCGCCTTCGGCGCCCCCGTCGAAACCATGAACCGCCTCGCCGAACTCAACTGCGCCGTCGTCGACACCACCTGCGGCGACGTCATGAGCGTCTGGAAACGCGTCCGCCAATACCACCGCGACCACGTCACCTCCATCATCCACGGCAAAGCCTGGCACGAGGAAACCAAAGCCACCAGCTCCCGCGCCCTCGGCGAAAGCGCCAACACCGGCCACTACCTCGTCGTCTTCACCCTGGCCGAGACCGACTACGTCTGCAACTACATCCGCAACGGCGGCGACAAAGCCGAGTTCCTGAAAAAATTCGACGGCGCCTACTCCCCCGGCTTCGACCCCGACATCCACCTCAACTACGTCGGCGTCGCCAACCAAACCACCATGATGCGCAACGAAACCGAGGAAGTCCAAAACCGCATCCGCAGCGCCATCGCCGACCGCTTCGGCGCCGCGCGCCTGGCCGAGCACTTCCGCTTCTTCGACACCATCTGCGGCGCGACCCAGGAACGGCAAGACGCGCTCAGCGTCATGCTCGCCGAACCGATGGACCTGCTCATCGTCGTCGGCGGCTACAACAGCAGCAACACCTCGCACCTCGCCGAAATGGGCGAGGCCAAACTACCGACCTACTTCATCAAAAACGCCTCCAAAATGGAATCCCCGCGCCTCATCCACCACTGGAACCAACACACCAACATCGAGGAAGCCGCGCGCGACTGGCTGCCCGACGGCGCCGTCGTGGTTGGCGTCACCGCCGGCGCCTCCTGCCCGAACAACCTGATAGAGGAAATCATCCACAAGCTCTACGCCTTCCGCGGCGTCAAGGTGGAAGACCTCATCCCCGCGTAAAATTCCCCGCTAAGTGTTGGTGCTCTTTTTCCCTTAACGCTGAAACACCCATGCTCCTATGGTTTAACGGCTTATGTTTTTGTTGACAGCGCGGGATGCGCCAAAAGCGGGAAATCTAACGGCGTTTGTAACGTTACAAACAAAGTTTGTCACATTACAAACGGCGTTTGTCGTGCTACCAACGGCATGAGAAGGGTTACAAACAAAGTTTGTCGCGTTACCAACGGCATGAGAAAGGTCACAAACAAAGTTTGTCGCGTTACCAACGGCGTTAGAAAGGTCACAAACAAAGTTTGTAACGTTACCAACGGCGTTAGATAAATCACCCGTCGCAGCCACATCCCGTCGCTCCGCGCCACCGGGAATTTAACCGCGCAGACTGTCGAGGGCGTCCTGGATGGGAATTTCCCGCCGCTGACGGCGCAGGAACACGCTGACCGTGGCAAAACCGCACTCCCGCAACAGCGTCAGCGCCTCTTCATAATGGTCGGCCACCCGCGCCGGCTCGTGAGCGTCAGCGCCGATGGTCATCGGGATTCTGCGCCGGTGAATCTCGCGGATGATGGCGGGCGCGGGGTTCATCTCCGGCACGGTTTTCAACCGGCCGGAAGTGTTCAACTCCATCGCCACGCCGGTGGCGGCGATGCGGTCGAGGGCGCGGCAGATGTCCGGCAGCAGCGCGTTCACGTCCCAGCACTCGGCGCCTTGGTTTTTCACGATGTCGGGGTGCGCGAGGCTGTCGAACAAGCCCGTCTCAGCCGCCGCCGCGAGGTCGCGGTAATATTGACGGTGAAACTCCGGCCAGTCGCCGTGAAAATGCCGGCTCGTGTATTCCTTGATTTGCGGATGCACCGAGCCGAGGATGTAATGGAACGGCGCGCGCTGGTGCAATTTTTCCAGCCAGCGTTCCATGCCGGGGAAGTAATCGCTCTCCAGGCCGGCCAGCACCTCGACGCGCCCGCGCCATTCGTCAGCGGCAGCGGCGATAAGCGACAGGTATTCGTCGAATTGCTCCGGCCGCATCCGCACTGACGCGGAAAAACCGTCGGGCATCGGGCTGTGGCAGGTGACGATGATGCCGCGCAACCCGCGCCGTTGCGCGTGAGCGGCGTATTCACCGGGCAAACCGGTGGCGTGCCGGCACAGCGGCGTGTGCATGTGGGATTCGTAAAGCAAGGGGCGGGACATAGGTGAATATTATAGCAGTTCACCTTGAGATAGCGCCACCGCCAAATTCCCCGGCAGTACCTCAGTTTGCGGAATTAACGCAAAGGCGCAAAAGAACCAAGTTTTTCATTATGGATGAATGACAGGGACGTCCGCTAATTCCCCTTCCGTGACGGGGTGGCCGCGAAGCGGACGGGGTCGGTCCGCGTTCTTCGGAATAAAAACAAAACGCTGAACTACCCCGTCGCTCCGCGCCACCCCTTCACGGAAGGGGAATTGCCGTCAAACGTCGTAATACATGAAGAACTCGTACGGATGCGGGCGCAGACGAATCTGGTCGTAGTCGTTCTTGTGCCGCGCCAGAATGATGTCAATCAAGTCCTTGGTAAACACATCGCCCTTCAACAAGAACGCGTGGTCCTCCGCCAACGCCTGCATCGCCCCTTGCAACGAGTCGGGCGCCATCGGCACCCGCGCCAATTCCTCGGCGGGCAGCTCGTACAAGTTTTTGTCCATCGGGTCGCCGGGGTGGATGCGGTTTTGAATACCGTCCAGGCCCGCCATCAACTGCGCGGCGCAGCACAAGTACGGATTCGCCGCCGGGTCGGGCGTGCGGAATTCAACGCGAATCGCCTTCGGATTCGCCGAGTACGTCGGGATGCGGATGGCGGCGCTGCGGTTGCGCGCGCTGTACGCGAACGTCACCGGCGCCTCGAAACCGGGCACCAAGCGCTTGAAGCTGTTGGTCGTCGGATTGCAAATCGCCGTCAGCGCCCGCGCGTGCTTGATAATGCCGCCGATGTAGAACAACGCCATCTCGCTCAAGTGCGCGTAACCGTTGCCCGCGAACAAAGGCTTGCCGTCTTTCCACAACGACTGGTGCGTGTGCATCCCGCTGCCGTTGTCGCCGAACAACGGCTTCGGCATGAACGTGGCGGTTTTGCCATATTTCTTCGCGATGTTTTTGACCACGTATTTATAAATCGCCATCTTGTCGCCCGTGTTCACCAGCGAGTCATAGCGAATGTCAATCTCCGCCTGGCCCGCCGTGGCGACCTCATGGTGCTGCCGCTCAATGCTCACGCCCAGCGACTCTAGCACGAGGGTAATCTCATTGCGGATGTCCTGCTGAGTGTCAGCGGGCGCCACCGGCAAGTAACCTTCCTTGTGGCGAATTTTATAACCGAGATTCGGCGCCTCATCACGGTCCGTATTCCAAATTGCCTCTTCCGAATCCACCGTGTAAGACTGCGTGTTGGACGAACTCTTGTACCGCACCTCGTCGAAGATGAAGAACTCCGCCTCCGGGCCGAAGGACGCCGTATCCGCGATGCCGGTGCTCTTGAGGTAATTCTCGGCGCGGATGCCGATGCTGCGCGGGTCGCGCTCGTAAGTTTCCTTCGTCACCGGGTCAATGACCGTGCACGTGAGGCTCAGCGTCGGCTCGACATTGAACGGGTCAATGAACGCCGTGGCCGGGTCGGGGAGCACGAGCATGTCGGAATTGTCAATGGCCTTCCATCCGCGAATGGAGGAACCGTCGAACCCGAGGCCGTCCTCGAAGACCTTTTCCTCCGTGTCGCCGATGGTGGTGGTGAAATGCTGCCATGTACCCGGAATATCGAGAAACTTGTAGTCAACGAGTTTGACGCCGTGTTTCTTGGCAAAGTCCAGGACTTCCCTGCCGTTTTTCGCTTTAATATATTTGTCTGACATAAGATTATAATCCTTTCATGGTTCCCCGCGACGGGCGAATACAATGGCGGGTCGCGCCAGCTAATGCAATCGCAAAACCACCGTCGGGGTGACCGATTAGAATAAAGCAGGAAGCGTGCCAGCTTTTTAGAGTTTTTTGCCGAGCGTAGTTGAGGTTCGCGCGGAGCCGCAAAGACGCGGAGAATTGGCGGCCGCTGTATAATTCCCCTTCTCGGCAGGGGAATTACGCCACTGCAATTCCGCTGATAATGGGATAGAACCAAAAACCTCCGCGTTCTCCGCGTCGCTGCAGTGCCATGTTTTATGAAAACATCCTTTGCATCCGCGCAAATCGGCGTAACCTGCGAGTTGACTTTTTATGAGCGAGCATACTTTGGACAAATTCAACCGCGAGGACGCCGCCGACGGCGAGCTGAACACGTTGCGCCCCGCGCGGATGGGCGAGTTCGTCGGGCAGGAGAAGGTCAAGGAGCGGCTGGAGGTGATGATTCAGTCGGCGCAGATGCGCGGCGAGGCACTAGAACACGTCCTGCTTAGCGGCCCGCCCGGCCTCGGCAAAACCACGCTGGCGCACATTCTGGCGCGGGCGATGGGGGTGCAGATGCGCATCACGTCGGGGCCGACGCTGGAGAAGGCGGGCGACCTCGCGGGCTTGCTGACGGGGTTGGAGGAAAACGACGTGCTGTTCATTGACGAAATCCACCGGCTGAACAAGACCATCGAGGAATATTTGTACCCGGCGATGGAGGATTTCAAAATTGACATCGTGATTGACCAGGGGCCGAGCGCGCGCAGCGTGTGTCTGAACCTGCCGCGGTTCACGCTCATCGGCGCGACGACGCGGCCGGGGATGCTGAGCTCGCCGCTGCGCTCGCGGTTCGGCATCGCCAACCGGCTGGAGTATTACGACACGGCGGCGCTGACGACCATCGTGCTGCGCTCGGCGGGCTTGCTGAACATCAGCGGCATGGACGAGCCGGCGGCGCGGGAAATCGCGCGGCGCTCGCGCGGCACGCCCCGCGTCGCGAACAACCTGCTGAAATGGGTGCGCGATTACGCGTTGGTGAAGCACGGCGGCCAGACCACGCGCGAGGTGGCGGACCGGGCGCTGACGATGCTGGAGATTGACCAGCACGGCCTCGACGAAATGGACAAGCGGATTTTGGAGACGCTGATAGTGAAGTTCCAGGGCGGGCCGGCGGGGCTGAACTCGCTGGCGGTGGCCGTCGGCGAGGAGGCGGGGACGCTGGAGGAAGTGCACGAGCCGTACCTCATCATGCAAGGCTACCTCAGCCGCACGCAACAAGGCCGCGTCGCGCTGCCGCTGGCGTATGAGAAGCTGGGCCTGTCCCCGTCAGCGGCGCGGCAGGAGCGGTTGTTATGAAAATATTATCTTGCAGCACCGGATTTTTTTGCTGGAATGAATGCCGCTGACGGTGAAGTTGGCGGAGTTGATGAAAAACCACGCTTGTAATCAGCCGAGTAGTTTGCTATGGAAAACCTTTTTGGTTTTCCACTCGCAGCTAGGGTCGCCAATCCGCCAATCCGCCAATCCGCCAATCCGCCAATCCGCCAATCCGCCAATCCGCCAATCCGCCAATCCGCCAATCCGCCAATCCGCCAATCCGCCAATCCGCCAATCCGCCAA
>JAISCS010000142.1 GCA_031265365.1 Verrucomicrobiales bacterium | reverse complement strand
CCGTCATGCGCAAGCTCCTCTGCCACCTTAACGCCAAGCTCCAACAACACCCCTGCCCACCACAAATCCCCCCAAAATAAAATATTTTCACTACACAGTTGCTTCACGGCAGGGGAATTTTCAAGCGGCAACCACACGCCGCTTCTACTTTCCTTCCGCGAGGAAGAGGAATTGCTGACGCTGATGCTGACGTTGGGGGTCATGTTCGTGGCTCTTTTTGTGGTTAGTTAATCAGCTTCTTGTCGGTGTCGCTCCAAGGGCCTTGCTGGAGGCGGGGGTTGAGCCACGCGGCGCGGGCGAGGAGGTATTTGCCTTCCGCCGCGTCGTCGAAGATTAGGGTGTGATGCTTTCTGGTTAAAATGGCTTGTTGCCAGTCGGCGGCGTCCTCGAACTTGTATTGTAATAACACGCCGTAGTGGTTGGGGTCGGCGAGGTAGGTGGTGGGATGGCCAGCTTGGTTATTATATAGGTAAATGTCCACGTCGTGATGTTGGCCGGTGACTAGGCTGATGACCGGGGCCTCGGTTGGCGGCGGCAGGGGTTGATGGTGGACTGGGTGACGGGGGCGGATGCCCATGGCGTCGAGGCCCTCGTCCGTCACCAAGGGGTTGCCCAATAAATAGTTGACGAAGCCGGCGAGGAAGGCGCGCAGGGCGGCGGCGGCGGCGTTCTTGGCGGCGACGGTGAAATGGTTACGGGTTTCAATGGCAGCGTTGGCGTTGTAGGCAGACTCGTAGGCGTTGTTCAGGTCAGTTAGCTGTTGCAGCAGGCTGACGCTGATGTTCCACTGGGTTGGAGCTTGGTTTTTACGGCAGGTGGTTTCGATTAACCGGCTGTAGGGCAGCAATTCGCTATCCTGGCGCGGGATTTTGTTTTGATTGGCTTTGTTCATGGTTTTTTCTTTCGTTAATTGTTGGCTGACAGAGTGTTAATGTTTCCCGACCAGAACATCAGGCAGGCCCACGGGGCGGTAAAGACGTCAGACATTGACTTAATGTCTGACGGTTTTGGCTTAATGTCGTCAGACATTGAGTCAATGTCTGATGACATTGGCGCAAAGTCGGGAGACATCGGCTTGATGTTGTCAGACATTAGGTCAATGTCTGACGGTTTTGCGGCAAAGTCTGACGACATGGCCGTGAAGTCTGCCGTCTTTGCGGCAATGTCAGGAGACATTAGCCTGATGTCTGATGACATGGGGGCAAAACCGGCTGACATTGGCGTCCGGCGGCATGGCTTGTCCGCATGGGGAATGAAGCGGGTAAAATTTTCCTGGAAAATCAGCTCAAGCGCGAAGGAGCGAAGGAGCGAAGGAGCGAAGGAGCGAAGGAGCGAAGGAGCGAAGGAGCGAAGGAGCGAAGGAGCGAAGGAGCGAAAATTTTACTCGCCCCTCTTTCGCGTTGTCAATCACAAATTGCATGGAGTGGAAAGTAGCGGGTCGGTTGGTGGTGTCAATAGGGAAAATAAATATTTTTTTATTTTTTTTAAGTTTTCTGGTTTTCTAGTTTTTTAGTTGGCGAGATACCGTGTAACCAAAAAACTAAAAAACCAGAAAACTAAAAAACTTCTCTGATTGTGTTTCGCGGCGGGTTTGGTTAGTGTTTTGCCCACTATGGACAAGGCGGAAATTATCAGGACGGTGAATCGTGTGTTGGCGCGGGAGTTTGAGTTGGACGAGGCGGCGCTGACGCCGACGGCGCGGTTCGGCGAGGACTTGGGCCTGGACAGCCTCGACGCGGTGGACATGGTGGTCGTGCTGGAACAGGCGTTCAAGGTCCGGTTGCGCGGGGCGTATGCGGCGGACAAGATTCGCACGCTCGGCGATTTGTACGGGTTCATCGAGGACTTAACGCAAAACTCAAAGCTCAAAACGCAAAACTAAAACCAATCAACCGGTTAGCCAATTATAGTTTTGAGATTTGAGTTTTGAGTTATGAGATATTACCGGCGCCTCTTCATCCTGCCGCATTACCTGCTGGGCGTCGCGTGGTTGATGGTGACGGCGGGGTTGTTGTATCCGTATTTTTGGTGGACGGGGTTTGAGCGCGAAAGGTTGTTCTCTTTTTTCAAGTTTCAAGGCGACGTGGTGTACGGCTTGCTGCGGCCCGTGGTGAATGGCATCAGCGTCGTCAAGAAGAACGCTGGCGCTGACCGCGCGCGCCTGTTTGTCGCCAACCACCAATCGGTGATGGACGCGTTCGTGTTCTCGCGACTGGGCCTCACCCGCGTCGTGCATGTGGCGAAACACTGGCCGTTTCGCATCCCGTTTTACGGGCGCTACCTGCGGGCGGCGGGCTTCATCAACACGGACGAGGTCGGGTTCGACGAATTGCGCGCGCGCGCGCGGGCCTTGCTGGTGGACGGCGTCAGCGTGGTGTTTTTCCCCGAAGGCACGCGCGGCGAAACACTGGGGCGTTTTCACAGCCTGGCCTTTCACGTCGCCACCGCCCTCGGCGCCGACGTAACCCCGGTCGCCATCAGCGGCCACGCGGAGATGTTGCCGCCGCGCTGTCACCGGCCGCGTCCGGCGAAATTGCGCTACACGATTCTGCCCGCCCTCAGCGCGCGTGATTTCACGGACGCCGCCGGCCCGCTGCGGATGGCGCGGACGGCGCGGCAAATCATCGCCGCCGGGCTGGTGGAAAATTAAACGACTGGCGGCTTGTCATTCGCGCGCGGCGGGTTTAATATCCGGCTGTATGAAATTATCACTCATCTGTTTGTCAGCCGTCATGCTGGCGGGCGTCACCGTCAGCGGCGCGGCCCCGGAGCAGGACGCCGCGAAACTTCCGCAATACACCGCCATCAACGACAGCGGCCAGACCGTGACCGTGAAATACACGCCGGTCATTGACCCCGTGGTCTTCACCGCGCCGACGCCGGTGAGCCTCGACCAAATGCGCCAGGCGATTCTCGCCGGTTGCCCGACGCGCGGCTGGCAGGCGTCCACGGTGGATGACCACACCATCGCCGCGACGCTGAACATCCGCAAGCACAAGGTCAGCGTATTGATTGCCTACGACACGAAGGGTTACAAAATCACCTACCAAAACAGCTACAACCTCGTCGTCAGCGACAACAGCATCCACCGCAATTATCAACTCTGGGTGCGTTATTTGTCCGCCGACATCGCGAAGAAGCTTGTTTTCTAAGGCGCCATGCGCGGCTTCCACACGGGCCTGATGTTCCACCGTCCGCCGATGTTGATGGTGGATGATTTGCTGGAATCGGACGCCGGCGGCGGCGTGGCGGCGCTGACGGTGAGGCCGGACAATTTGTTTCTCGACGCTGACGGTCGGCTCTCGCGCGCGGGATTGATGGAAGTCATGGCGCAAAGTTTCGCGGCGACGGAGGTTTACCAAGCGTGGCTCGCGGGCATCGTCAAGCCGCCCGGTTATTTGGTCGGGCTGGAACGCGTGGAGTTTCGTGGCGACGCGGCGGTGGGCGACACGCTGACGGTGACGGTGTGCTCGGAAGGAAACGTGGACCGCGTCGCCTTGGTCAGCGGCGTGGCGCGACGGGGCGGGACGCTGCTGGTCACGGGGAACTTTCGGCTGTACAGTTTTTAACCACGAATGGACGCGAATGCACACGAATAAAGGTCAACTGAAACGCTGCCTGCGCGGACTCGTGCGATATTCGTGTTTATTCGTGTTCATTCGTGGTTCCGTTTTGTTATCACTGTCAGCGGCGGAGGATTACTCGCGCTTCGCCGAGGTTGAAACTGTCTCGTGCGACTTCCGCATGGAGCGGCACCTCGCCATCGCTGACAAACCGCTCATCAGCAGCGGGCATTTCTATTTCCGCCGGCCCGATTTTTTGCGCTGGGAATATTCGCAACCGACGCGGCACGGCTTCCTCATCAACGGCGGCACGGCGTTTTCGTGGCAGATGGACGGCGGCGAAAAAATCGTCAAGGACATCAGCGGGCAGCCGCTCGCGCGCGTCATGGCGGAGCAGTTGCGGATGTTTGTCTC
>JAISCS010000122.1 GCA_031265365.1 Verrucomicrobiales bacterium | reverse complement strand
GCGGAGCGCCGGGGTAGTTCAGCGTTTGGGGCGAGGTCCCGGTTAACGCTGAACTACCCCGTCCGCTCCGCGGCCACCCCTTCACGGAAGGGGAATTAGCTCACGCAGGGGCATGGGCGATGGCGGGTATTCCGGCGTCAGCGCTGCCACTGCTAACAGCGAGGAACCTGTTAATTGGTGTTCACGCGTGTCCATTCATGGTTAAACTGGGCGCATGACTCAGATTGATGTCACCATTTTGGTCCTGTTGTTGCTGATGATTGTGCCGGGTCTGTGCCGGAAACTCGGCCACGCGGCGTTGATTTACCCGGTGTACATCCTGTCGGGGGTTGTGTTCGGCGCGCTGATTGACGGGGACGCGCGCCAGTTGCTGACGCAGGTGGGCGAGTTTGGGTTTGTGTTCCTGTTGTTCACCATCGGCTTGGAAATTGATTTGCCGGGCAAACGCGAGTCGCTGACGGCACTGCGGAACGCGGCGTTCTGGATGCTGGCGCAGATTCCGGCGCTGACCGTGACGGGGGTGTGGCTGGGGTTCGACTGGGGCGCCAGCCTGCTGTCAGCGTCGGCGTTGTGCGCGTGCTCGGTGAGCATGACCTATCACGCGTGGCAGGATTACCCGCACCGTGACGCGGCGGCGCGGCGCACGGTGTTGTTGTGGATGGTGGCGCTGGAAGTGCTCGCGGTGCTGCTGGTCACGGCGGCGGGCGCGACATTGAAGAACGAGCATTACGCGCGGATTCCGCTGCATCTGGGCGGCATCGCGCTCGCGGTAGCGCTGGTGGCGTATTGCGCGCAATTTCTCGCCAAGCTCGTTAACCGGCTGTTAGAATTTACCAATCGCTGGCAGGTGCATTTCATCGCGCTGCTGGTGCTGGTGGTCGCCGCCGTCGGCGAGCGGCTCGGCCTAGCCGCGCCGAAAACGGCGTTTTTTCTCGGCCTCTTCATCAGCGGCGCGACGCACGAGGGGCTGGCGCTGGAACGGCATTTGCGCCCGCTGGCGGAGCGGCTGCTCATTCCGGTGTTTTTTACCAGCCTTGGCATCCTCATCCCGCCGGGCGCGGTGTGTTCATGGACTGGCCTGGCAGGGCTGGCGGCGGCGCTGGCGCTGCTGATGTTGCGTTGGGGGCTGTACCGCGTGTGGTGGCGGCGCTGGCTGCCGGGCAACGACCGGACTTTCCTCATCGTCTGCCCCAACCTGACCATCGTCGCCGTGGCGGTGAAGACGCTGATGGCGGCGGAGGTGCGCCCGGAGCTGGGCCAATGTCTGCTCATCATGGGGCTGACGGTCAGCGTAGCCTCAATTCTGTTGTTGCCCAAGGGCGCGGCTGACCATCACCCCAATCCGCGCTAATTTTTCAGTAGCCTCACCGCAACGCCGCCAATGGTAGATTTGCACTTGCGTGTTAGGATGGATGGTGCGAGATTGGGCGCATGGTTACTTGCTTGGTTTTTGTGCCGGTGATGTGTGTTTTGTTGGTCGCATTAGTGGTTGTGTGGCGGTGTAAAAAATTCAAATACCGCCCGTTGTTATTTTATCCGCTAATCGTCACCAGCGCGCTGACGGTGCTGTGGGTGGTGTTGGCTTTGTGCTTGGTCGGTCTCGATATGGTTAGCTGGGACGAGATGTTCGATTTGGTTGTGGCCGGCATTATGATTTGTTGGGAAGTGCCGGTGGTGCTCGTTTTTTCAATATCAGCGGCCTACCTGGCCCAGGCCATCCGCGAACATCGCGGCCGCGCGCCGGGCAAATTGACGCATCCGGCGCTGACGGTGGTGGCTTCGGTACTCGCCGCTGTCTGCGCGCTCGGCATCAGCTGGGCAATATACTACACCATCACCGAACCAGTATATACCTATTGCAAAATCCCTGATTTTCGCGGACAGTCGCGCGAGGATGTGGCGGCATGGGCGTTGCGCGAAGCCCGTAACCTGCATACGCAAACAGTGAAGATATATGCATACGACGAACACGCTGACAGGCGTCACGAGCATTTGCATAATTCCGCCGCCATCTCCGCCAACCATGCGCCGTCATGGGGAATTACCACGACTAACAACAGGGTATGGGTTAGCGTGAAATTCAACGCTGCCGGAGAAGTTATCTCTCAACAAAAATATTTTTATTTCCGCGAATGAAATCACCACACCATCAGCGCCATCACTGCAGTGTCGCCAACTTTTCCACGGCCTCGTGCCAGCGCTGGTTGGCGGCGGCCAAGGTCACAGTCAGCGCCTCGTATTCCTGGTGGCGTTGATAGTCGAAGGTGTTCGGGTTTTGCAATTCCGCCAGCAGTTCCTTTTGCCGCGATTCCAGGGATAATATTTCCGCCTCCAGGCGCGCGACATCAGCGACGGCGGCGCGTTTTAACTTGGCGCGCTGCTCGCGGTCTTGCGCTTCTTGTTTCTTTTGCTCGCGGGTTTTGAAGATGGACGGCTTTTCCTTGACCGCATCGTCAGCGGCTTCCTCGGGGCGGTGGTCGGACAGTTTTTCACCCGCGACCAGGCCGGCGCGGGCGTCGGTAGTTTTGGTTTTTGCCAAATAATAATCGTAGTCGCCGGCGTAGGGGGTGAGTTGGCCGGCGCTGATTCTCAGCACGCTCTTCGCCAGCGCGCGGATGAAATACACGTCGTGGCTGATGAAGATTAGCGTGCCCTGATATTGCGCCAGCGCATCGAGCAGCGCGTCGATGCTCGCCATGTCGAGGTGCGTCGTCGGCTCGTCCATCAACAGCAAGTTCGGCGGATTGAGTAATAATTTGACCAGCGCCAGCCGCGACTTCTCGCCGCCGCTGAGGATGCCGACGCGCTTGAACACATCGTCGCCGCTGAACAGGAACGAGCCGAGCACGGTGCGGACGGTTTGCTCCGGCACCGGCGTGGGCAAGTCCAGCGCCTCCTCCAGCACCGTGCGCTTCACGTCGAGCATCTCCACGCGATTTTGCGCATAATAGCCGCTGACAATGTTGTGCCCTAACAACCGCTCGCCCGCCGACGGCGCCAGCACGCCGGCGAGCAATTTCAGCAGCGTGGATTTGCCCGCGCCGTTCGGCCCGACCAGCACGACGCGCTGCCCGCGTTCCGCCGCGAAGTCGATGCCGCGATACACCGTCAGCGGGCCGTAGGCGAAGTGCGCGCCGCTGAGGGTGACGCTGCGTTGCCCGCCGCGCGGCGGTTGCGGGAACTTGAAGTTG
>JAISCS010000099.1 GCA_031265365.1 Verrucomicrobiales bacterium | reverse complement strand
TACAGCGACAACCCCGTGTTGAGCAATCAGGCGTTGGATTTGTTCGGCGTGAAATGGCTGATTGTCGGCGAACCGTGGCAGCGGATTTTGTGGGGGAACGCCAGCCGCGATTTGAAAATCGCCGAGCGACCGACAGCCTTACCGCGTTTCAAACTATACGCCGCGCAAACGCCGGTCGCTGACGATGGCGAGGCATGGCGACGCATCGTCAGTGGCAACTTCGCGCCCAACGCGCCGCTGGTCGAACCCGTTGGTCTTTATGCCGGCGACATCGCCAATCACCCGCTGACGCTGACCGGCACAACCTCCGCTGACACTGACAACTTGAAAGTGATTACGGAAACGGCAAATAAAATCACCTTGCAAACCGAGACGCTGGGCGCGCGCTTACTATGGTTTGGCGACACCTGGTATCCCGGCTGGCGCGCTGCCGTTGACGGGCGTGAAACGCCGATTCACCGCGTCAACTACACATTCATGGGCCTCGAAATCCCCGCCGGCAAACACACGGTTGCATTCCAATTTTACCCCCGTCATTTTACCATCAGCCTATCCGTCGCGCTGGCCGCACTGGGCGTCTCGCTGACGCTGTTGCTGGCGCGAAAAAATAATCCCGCTTAAATGCAAAAAATTCCCGCCTGCCGCCATTGCGCGGCTCCCGTCGTGGTGGAGAATGTCACGCTTATGAAAACGACCCGCTGTCTCCTCGCCATCCTCGTCCTGTCGCTCACCGTCAGCGTGACGCGGGGCGCGCCCGCCTTGCGCCTCGTGGACAAAGGCGTGGAGTTGAACACCAGCGGCATGGGCCAGTTCATCCTCGAAACGCCGGAGTTGAGGTTCTCCGGCGGGCGCGGCGAAAAGCCCGCCGCCACGCTCGCCAACGACACGCTGACGGTGCAATACCCCTCCGGCCTCACGCTCGATTGCACCGTGGACGCCGCCGCCGGTCGCGTCGCCTGCCACTTCACCGGCGCGCCCGCCGGCGCCGAGGCGTTGCGCTTCCTCCTCTACATCCCGCTGAAGTTCAACCAAGGCGGCAAGTTCGCCTTCGACGGCCAGTGGCGCGACATCCCGCCCGCCAAGGCCGCGCAGTTCCTCCACCAAGGCAGCGCCACCACCTTCAGCGTCGCCGACCCGCTCGGCGAGTCCATCACCGTCGCGACCCCCGGCGGCTGGCAGGGCTTGCAGGACAACCGCGTCTTCGACTGGCCCGTGTACGTGTACGTCTATCACTACAACTTCATGGGCAAGACCGAGGGCTGGTTCGGCTTCACCGTCAAATTCGGCGCGGGGCAGACGGGCAAATTCCTCGTGGACCGCTTCGGCCAGAGCGCCACGAAGGATTTCCCCGGCAAAATCACCGGCGACGCGGAGTTAAAAGCCGCCGCCGCCGCCGAGCAACTCCCCCCCCGCGCCGGCCCCGCGCTGGACGAATACGGCGGCCTCGCCGGCAGCGGCGCGCGGTACGGCCTGCCACCCACCGGCTTCTTCCGCGTCGCCAAAGCCGCCGACCGTGAGGTCCTCGTCACCCCCGCCGGCAACGTCTTTTTCCAACTCGCCGTCTGCGGCCTCAACAACTGCGACGATTACACCCGGACGCGCGGGCGCGAGCACATCTTCGAGTGGCTCCCCGCCGCTGACGACGAGCAGTACCGCACCGCCTGGCGCCCGCGCGACCCCGGCGTCTTCTCCTTCCAAATCGCCAACTGGATACGCCTCCACGGGCGCCCCTACTCCTACGAAGACTGGACCGCCCACGCCGCCGCCCGCCTCCATGCCTGGGGCTTCAACAGCCTCGGCGCCTTCTCCGTGTATTCCAACGCCCTGCGCCGCGCCCACTTCCCCACCGTGGACATCCTGCCCGACGCCCCCGCCATCCCGCACATCCCCCTCGGCCCCACCCGCGCGCCCGACCCTTTCGCCCCCGGCTTCGCCGCGGCGCTCGACCAACTTTACGCCAAGGAAATCGCCCCCCGCGCCGGCGACCCGCTGCTCATCGGCTACTTCCTCGGCAACGAGCAAGCCTTTGAAAAAATCCCCACCGTCGTCCCCGCCCTCCGCGCCGATTCCCCCGCCAAGCGCGAGCTGGTCACCATGCTGCGCGACAAATACACCGACATCGCCAAGTTCAACACCGCGTGGCAACCCGCCAAACCCTTCGCCACCTTCGACGAACTGCCCGACGCGCAACTCTTCCCCACCACCCCCGCCGCCACCGCCGACATGCGCGAATATCTGGTCCGCTTCATGGACGCCTACTACGCCCACATCGCCCGCGCCTTCCGCAAACACGACCCCAACCACCTGCTCCTCGGCAGCCGCTGGACGCCCACCACCGCCAAGGTCGAGGAAGTCACCCGCGCCGCCGGCCGGCACCTGGACCTCGTCAGCATCAACTACTACACCCACCGCGTCGACCTGGACTTCCTGCGGCGCATCCACGAACAAACCGGCAAGCCCCTCATCCTCAGCGAATGGTACTTCGCCAGCGGCGAGCGCGGCCTCGGCGGCGGGCGCGAAGTGCGCGACCAGCGCGAGCGCGGCCTCGCCTACCGCAACTACGTCGAGCAAACCGCCGCGCTCCCCTTCGTGGTCGGCGCGCAATGGTTCATCTACACCGACCAAGCCCTCAGCGGCCGCTTCTTCGAGGGCTTCAACGGCGAGGGCGCCAACACCGGCCTCGTGGACGTGACGGACCGGCCTTACGCGGAACTCATCACCGCCCTGCGCCAGACGCACGCCCGCATTTACGACGTGCTCTTCGGCCAACAGCCCCCCTTCGCCTACGACGACCCGCGTTTCAACGGCCTGAAAAAGTAACGCGGGGAAATTCGGCGCCACCAATGCATTACGCATATCATAATTCCCCTTCCGTGAAGGGGTGGCGGCGCCAGCCGACGGGGTAGTTCAGCGTTCCAAGGGCAGCGGCACCAAACGCTGAACTACCCCGTCCGCTACGCGGCCACCCCTTCACGGAAGGGGAATTAGCTCACGCAAAGGTCATGGTCAGTGGAGTTCATCTCCGCGTCAGCGATTCCCCTTCCGTGAAGGGGTGGCCGCGCTAGCGGACGGGGTAGTTCAGCGTTCGGCGCGTGGAGCGCGGACATCCCGTCCGCTGGCGTCCCCACCCCTTCCGCAAAGGGGAATGGTTCATCGTTCACAGCGTTATTCGGACGGAGCTTAAACAAAAGCGGGTTGACGAAAATAGTTTTTACGGTACACTCCGTGAAAATGAAAACACTGCTGCTTGCCATCATGGTTTTCGGCGTCAGCGCCGGCGGGGCCAGCGCCCAACTCACGCCGGCCCAACACACCATTCTGGTCGATGAGATACGCCAGCTCAGTCTGTTGCGCATCTCCTACAACCAAGGCTGGCGCCCGCCGGGTGACCCCAAGGCCTGGGCGATGGATTGTTCCAACACCAGCCGCTACATCTACCAAACCGTCTTCGGCTTGCAACTCCCGCGCACCGCGTCCGACCAATACTACGCCCTGAAACAAGTCGGGCGCGTCACCCACGCCCCGCGCCTCGCCGACGGACGCGTGGACACCGCGGCGCTGCTCGGCCAACTCCGCTCCGGCGATTTGCTCTTCTGGCAATGGACCTATGACATTGACCGCGACCCGCCCATCACGCATGTCATGGTCTATCTGGGCCGCACCGCCGACGGCACGCCGAAGATGGCGGGCAGCGCCAGCCGTTCCAAGGGCGAGACCACCGACCACGGCGGCGTCAACGTCTATGTGTTCGACCCCAACGCCAACATGGGCGGCGTGAAAAATTTCCTCGGCAACTACGTGCGGCGCGGGGCCTTTGTCGGCTTCGGCCGCGTCATCAAGCAAGAGCCGCTGGCGGGCACGCAAACCGCCGACCGCCGTTCCCACCGCCAGACCGTGCCGGCGGCGATGCGGATGAATTGATTGGAACTCCGGTCACCAAGACACGAAGACGCGAAGACCCAAAGAAATGTTGCCGCGAGAAACACCCTTAAATCCCGCGATTGAGGTTCCTGCCAATCAAATTGTTGACGCGGCTTTTCGGGTGCATTCAACGCTTGGCGCTGGACTGTTGGAATCCATTTACGAACAATGTTTGGTCATTGAATTGACCAAGCGCGGAATCAAGGTAGCCCGGCAAGTTCCCCTTCCAATATCCTACGACGGACATCAAATCACCGCCGACTTCAGGCTGGACTTGCTGGTGGAAGACCAAATCATCGTCGAAATCAAATCGGTTGAAACGCTGCTGCCCGTCCACAAAGCCCAACTCCTCACCTATCTCAAATTATCCAAACTAAACTTGGGCTTCCTCATCAACTTCAACGTCCCCCTAATCAAACAAGGCATCAACCGGATTATTTTGTCAAACTTCGCGCCTTCGCGTCTTCGTGACCGGAGTTCCGTTTTTTGAATTTGGATTTCTGGATTTTTCCGTTATCTTCGCTGACCATGAAATACCTCGTCACCGGCAGCGCCGGCTTCATCGGCAGCCACGTCGCCAAGCGTTTGCTGGACGCCGGCCATGCGGTGGTCGGCCTGGACAATTTGAACGATTATTACGACCCCGCGCTCAAACACGACCGCCTCGCCTGGCTCACGCCGGCGGCGGGTTTCCGTTTTGAAAAAATGGACCTCGCCGACGCCGCCGCCGTCAGCAGCCTGTGCGCGCGCGAAAAATTCCAGCGCGTCATCCACCTCGCCGCGCAGGCGGGCGTCCGCTACTCGTTGCACAATCCCCGCGCCTACGCCGACAGCAACTTGCTCGGCTTCCTGGGCCTCCTCGAAGCCTGTCGCCACACGCCCGTCGAACACCTCGTCTTCGCCAGCTCCAGCTCCGTGTACGGCCTGAACCGCCGCGTCCCGTTCAACGTCAGCGACCCCGCCGACCACCCCGTCAGCCTCTACGCCGCGACGAAAAAAGCCGGCGAGTTGATGGCGCACGCGTACAGTCACCTCTACCACCTCCCCGCCACCGGCCTGCGGTTCTTCACCGTGTACGGCGAGTGGGGCCGCCCCGACATGGCGCCGTGGCTGTTCACCCAGGCCATCCTCGACGGCGCCCCCATCAAGGTGTTCAACCACGGCCAGATGCGCCGCGACTTCACCTACATCGACGACATCGTCAGCGGCGTCGTCAAAATCGCCGACGTCATCCCCGCCGCCGACCGGGCCTTCGACCCCGCGCGCCCCGACCCCGCCACCAGCAGCGCCCCGTACCGCCTGCACAACATCGGCAACAACCAGCCCGTGACCTTGTCCCGGTTCATCGCCGCCATCGAGACCGCCCTCGGCAAAACTGCCGCGCGCGAGGAACACCCCATGCAACCCGGCGACATGGTGGAAACCGTCGCGGACATTGACTCCCTGACCGCCGCGACCGGGTTCAAGCCCACCGTCAGCATCGAGGACGGCATGCAACGGTTTTGCGCCTGGTATCAAGAGTACCGGAACCGTCGTCAATCCACCGCCTGAATCATCAGCGGCGGGCGGTATTGCTGATTATCACTTTCGGCTGGCCTATTTCCTTTAACGCTGAACTACCCCGTCCGCTAGCGCGGCCACCCCTTCACGGAAGGGGAATTTGCTCACGCAAGGGTCAAGGGCAGCGGGATTGGTTTCCGCGTCAGCGATTCCCCTTCCGTGAAGGGGTGGCGGCGCAAGCCGACGGGGTAGTTCAGCGTTCGGCGCATAGAGCGCGGATGCCTCATCTGCTTCACGGAAAGGACATTAACTAATTCCATGACACATGGCATTAAGTAAAAGACATATGTCATGCACTCTATGCCATAAGGTTTTAACTTCATTCCTTAAGGAATAGACTTAAAACCTTATGGCATAGACTCTATTCCTTATGTCATAAGCTCTATGCCATAAGGAATAAACTCCATACCACATGGCATTACCTTTCTACCTTATGTCTTTAAGTTAAAACCATATGTCAGCGACCATATGCCTTATGGTTTTGACTTTATGCCTTATGTCTTACAGTCTATACCATATGTCTTTTTATTCATGCCACATGTCTTTTTTAGTTGACATCCCACGATTTTATGTTGCAATGGCACCATGTCCAGTCAACACCGTTACATCCCGCGTATCCCCGGCAAACTCATCCCTTATGCCAAAAACATCGCCGAACGATGTCGCGCCAATCTCCCGCGCTGGCACATCAATCCCGATACCCTCGCCGACTTGGAACGGCTCATCGCCGCGGCGGATAAGGCTTACGCCGCCAACCTCCCCAAAAGCACCCGCAATAGCGTTTCCGTGATTCGCAAAAACTCCACCTTCCGCGCCCTGCAACCCGCGTTAAGCGCCTTCATCAATTTCCTTCTCAGCAAAGATTCCGGCGTGCCCGACACTGACCTTCTCGGCATGGGCATCCGCCCGCGCCAACGCGTCCATCGCAGCCCCTTGCCCGCGCCGGCGGAGGCCCCGCTGCTGGTGTCGCGCATCACCGCCCACCTCACCATCAGCGTCACCGTCAGCGTCCCCCAACTGGGGCACCCGACGGAATTTCTCGCCCCGCCCGCCTACCGCGCGACGCACCTGCAATACAAATTGGCGGACGAGCCGGAGTGGGAGAATGTCTTCATGCCGCGCAAACGGCACGCGCTCCGTTTCAAGGACCACGCGCTGGGCCGGCGTTGTTTCATCCGTGCCGCGTGGCTGAACCCGCGCCTCGAGGCCGGCCCGTGGAGCGATATCAAGAGCGTGATTGTGGCGTGAGGGTTATGTTCGCGCAGAGCCGCGGAGAATTTATTAAACCAAAAAAAACTCCGCGGCTCCGCGGCTCCGCGCGAACATGGATTTTCTTGGTAATTTCCGATTCCCCCGCTAAGGTGGCGGGCCTATGCAATTGCGCAAACAATTTCCGTTCGCCGAGTTTGAACCCAAGTGGCAGGCTTATTGGGAGCAACACGCTTCGTTTCGCGCTGCCAATCCCGGCGAGTCGGGCTGTGAACGGCCGAAGTTTTACATTCTCGATATGTTCCCCTACCCGTCCGGCGCGGGCTTGCACGTCGGGCACCCGGAGGGGTACACGGCGACGGATATCATCGCCCGTTACAAGCGCGCGCGCGGGTTCAATGTGTTGCACCCGATGGGGTGGGATGCGTTCGGGTTGCCGGCTGAGCAGTACGCGGTGCAGACTGGCACGCATCCGCGTGTGACGACGGAGCGCAATATCGCCACGTTCAAGCGGCAAATCAAGGCGCTGGGGTTTTCCTACGATTGGTCGCGCGAGGTGAACACGACGGACCCCGCTTATTATCAGTGGACGCAGTGGATTTTCGCGCAGCTTTATAAACAGGGCCTGGCGTATGTCTCGGAGGCGCCGGTGTGGTATTGCCCCGAACTCGGCACGGTGCTCGCCAATGAGGAGGTGCTCGCCACTGACAGCGGGCCGCGTTCGGAGCGCGGGAATCACCCCGTC
>JAISCS010000046.1 GCA_031265365.1 Verrucomicrobiales bacterium | reverse complement strand
AAATTAGAAAGCCGAAAGCAGAAAGCTGAAATTATTTCTGTTTTCAGCTTTCGTCTTGCGCCTGTCCCAACGCTGAACTACCCCCGCGCTCCGCGCCACCCCTTCACGGAAGGGGAATTATTATGCGCCTACTACGCGCCACGGCAATTCTACTGTTCATGGGATAGAACCTTTTTGGGTTTATTGTTTTGCCGATTGCTTAACATGGCGGCGTGAAAAATTCCCCGTGCCTCATTCGCTCGCTGGTTAGGTTGTGACTGGTGTTGCCGTTGGTGTTTTTTCCGCACTTGGGCGGCACGACGGCGTTGTACCATTTTGTCGAGACGATGACCGACGGCGAGCAACTCAAGCTGCTGGCGGTGGACGATGTGTCACCGCCAGCGGTGACGATTCGCAGTGGCGAGTCGCTGACGGTGGAGTTGGGCATCTGGCTGGTGATACGCACGAAACCCAATTCCGTGATGGAGCAGGTGGCGAGTTCGTCAGTTTTCGGATTAAGGGAGTTAACCCACGACTCCGCGCGCCTACGGAACAAATGCATATCGTCACCCCAGCTAACCAACACATTGACAGCAAGCAAATATTTCATGGGAAGTCTGCCAGCATTTCACGCACCATTTCGTTGGTAATCACGCCGCTTCTCCCCTCGGAACTGAGGTATGGAATACCCGTGAGTTTGCTGATGATGAACTTTGGTCTGGCGTGAGCTTTTTTCTTCGGCACCAGTAAAACACCATCGTCTTTAATCTGGACGTTGAACTTGCCACCGGCAGCGATGCCTAGTCTGAACCGCGCTGCCTTTGGCCGACTCTACTGGAAACTGTTGCGGTCATAGTGAAATTAATCTACCGCATTTTTTATTCGAGACGAGGCGATTTGTTGCTTTAATCGTTGCAATGCTTCATTTGTCACCGTCAGCGGAACCGGCCATTGTCAGCGCCAGCGCGGACTGGTTCGTGGTCAACAAACCCGCGCATTTGCTGATTCACCCGACACGACCGGACGGGCAGTTCACTTTGTTGGAATGGGTCAGACAAAAATTTCCCGCCGAACCTGTCGCCATTATCAACCGCCTTGACCGCGAGACGAGCGGGCTGGTGCTCGTCGCGCGGTCAGCGGCAGCGGCGTCGCGGCTCGGCAAGATGACCATGCGGCGCGAGATTGGCAAAAAATATCTCGCCATCGTCAGCGGCGTCGCGCCGGAACGTGGCACCGTCAGCGCGCCGCTCGACCGGCTGGGCAAGCACCGACCGTCGGCGATTCACGTCAGGCAAGCCGTGATTGCGGGAACTTATGCCGCGACCACGCATTTCACGCGGCTGGCGGTGAAGCAAGCCGCTGACGGCGACCAGTTTTCGTTGCTCGAATTGGTCTTGGAAACCGGACGCCTGCACCAAATCCGCGTCCACCTCGCGCACATCGGACATCCCGTCGTCGGCGATAAAATATACGGCTCGGACGAAAATTTTTATTTGTCGTTTATCGAAAATGGCTGGACGGACGAGATGCAAAAAGCATTGCGCCTAAACCGTCACGCCCTCCACGCCGCGACGCTGACGTTCACTTGGGATGAAAAACCGGTCACCGTCAGCGTGCCGTTGCCGGCTGATTTGCGGGGATTTTGGGATGATTTAGGTAAAATTTATCATCCATAATTATCGTAAATTCAATATGTTGCATAGGATACTCTAATTTCATTCTAATTTTGATTTAATTAGAATGAAATTAGAGTATAATTTCCCCATGCCGATTAAACGACCTTCTAAACCGATTAGCTGGGCGGAGTTTACGCCAAAATTACAGCCGAAAAAATTTATCCAGATTCTCAATTTGGTAAAAGCGCCAATCTATCGCGATGAATATTTGCATTGGGATGATTTGCGATTCAAACCTTTGCCTGAGAATTTGTCTGCGGAAGAGTTGTGGATTGGTCTTAAAATCCAACGCCACATCCGGCGGCAAGACATTGCGCTAACCGACGCTAACAGTATGCCGTTCAGTTTTTTGTTGTGCGACGATTTGTACAAAGAGTTGCGCGAAATTGATGTCAATGTTGGCGGGCAAGCCTTCGTTGCCGGACTGGATGTTAACAATCACGAAACCCGCAATCGTTACCTCATCAGCACGTTGATACAGGAGTCAATTACCTCCAGCCAATTGGAAGGCGCGGTGACCACACGCTTGGTGGCAAAGGAAATGTTCAAAACCGGACGCCCGCCGCGCAACGATGGTGAACGAATGATTTTGAATAATTATCAAACGATGGAATTTATCCGCGAAATCCAAGGTCGGCAGCTGACCATGGACTTGCTGCTGGAAATTCACCGGCGCGTGACCGTCGGCACATTGGAAAACAATACCGCCGCCGGAAGATTGCGCCGTGAGGACGAGCCGGTGAAGGTCGCTGACAATGAAGGTAATATTTATCACGAGCCACCGTCAGCGGCGGAATTGCCGCGCCGGGTGCAAGCCATGCTGGATTTTGCCAACACGCCGGAGCGGGAGAGCGGTTATGTACATCCCGTCGTGCGCGCCATGATTTTACATTTCTGGCTGGCTTACGACCATCCGTTCACCGACGGCAACGGGCGCACGGCGCGGGCGCTGTTTTATTGGGCGATGCTGCATCAAGGCTATTGGATTTTCGAGTTTATTTCCATCTCCAGCAGCATCCTCAAAGCGCCGGTGCAATACGCCCGCGCGTTTCTCGAAACCGAGTCCGACGAAAATGATTTGAATTATTTTTTATTTTATCATCTGAAAATCATCAAAGCCGCGTTGATAGAATTGCGTGAATATGTACGGCGCAAGCAGGATGAAATTCAACGTGTGGCTGTGCTCATGCGAGGTTCGGCGGCGCTGAATTATCGCCAGCAAGCTCTGGTTGAACATGCGATGCGTCACCCGGATTTTCGTTATACTATTACCAGCCATAAAAACAGTCATAATGTCACCGTTCAAACAGCGCGGAATGATTTGTTTGGTTTGGTGGATAAAAAAATCCTGCGCGTGAAAAAAATCGGCAAGGTGTATTACTTCAACGCTGACGGTGAGATTGAGGAAAAATTGCGGCGGTTGGGAGAAAAATAGAGCACTGTCAGCGGACTGGCTCTTGGTATTATCTGCCTCTGATATTACCTCCGACATCTTCGTGGCCGGAGTTTCCCAAGCGAGTAGTTATATGGATAGGCGCTTGAGGTTTTCGACCAACTCGTCGCGCTTGGGCACGGGTTCCTCAATGTGCCGCCACAGCGCCGAGCGCAAAAAGTCGCGCAATAATTTCAGGTCACGGTCAGCGATGCGCCGCCGCGTGTCGGGCGCAAAGCGACATTTCAGGCTGTTGGCAAACGCGCGATAATAGGTGTCGTTCAGTTCCCGCGCCAGCCCCAGCGCGGCCAACTGCCGGTGCAATACCGTGTAGGCGCAAATGGTGTCGCGCAAATTGGCCGCCTTGTCCGCCGTCAGCGCCCCTTTGCGCCGCACGGTGTAGCGCAGCAACGTCTCGCCGACCCGGGTGATTTTGGCGGTCGCCATGTGCCGGTAAACAAACACGGTATCCTCCGCCGTGTCCTGCGCGCCGAACCCGACGCCGGTTTGCCGGACAAAATCCGCGCGCCACAATTTGTTCCACGGCGCGCCGTTGGTCAGTTGAAAAAGCCAGGCGGGACAATCCGCGCCGGTCAGCGTCTGGCCGCGCGCGAACAGGTTCTCCATGATTTTGCGACCGGGCCGGACCGTGCCCGCGTCATCCTCGTCGTAATTGCAGCAGCACAGGTCCGCGCCGCTGACGGTGAGTTGCGTGTAAAGTTTTTCCAGCATCAGCGGCTGAAAATAATCGTCGCTGTCCAGAAAAATCAACGTCTCGCCGGTGGCGGCGGCCAGCCCCGCGTTGCGCGCGGCGCCGGCGCCGCCGTTGGGCTGCGTGATGATTTTGTAACGCCGGTCACGGTCAGCATAGCGCCGCAACATCGCCGCGCTGCCGTCGGTCGAGCCGTCGTCCACGCAGATGATTTCAAGGTCAGCGAGCGTTTGCGCGGCGAGACTGTCCAGCGCGCGCGGCAGGAATTTTTCCACATTGAACACCGGTACCACCACGGAAACTTTAGGCGCCCCCGGCGCGGCATGGGATGAAATCCGGCTGACGGCACGGCCCAGCGGCAGTTGCCCCAATTCATCATAACGCGCGGCTTGCAACGCCACGGTCAGCGCCGGATACGCCGCCAGCAAATTATTCAACGCCCGCTCGTTGCCGCCGTTGAACAAATTGACGGACACCAAGGTCGGCTCCCCGCTCGCCCGTGTTTCCCGCGCCAGGTTGACATAAACCAGGCGGGCCGTGTGGTCATTCACCACGTTGATTTTTGTGCCGCGCAAAACCGCCATGCCCCAAAACCACACATCGTCGGTGGTCGGGCATAACTTTTGCCACAGTTCGCGGCGTGTCACGTCGGGGTGAAACACGCCGGGTGGAAACAACACGCCGCCGCAGCCGGTCAAAAAATTAAACACCGACGGCGCGCTGCCACTGACACATTTGCGCCACTGGTGGTAAGGCACCGACTGGGCGCCGCCGTTGAATAAAAAATGCGCGCGGTGACAGTGAATCAATCCCGGCCGCTGACGGTGCGCGGCGGATAATTTTTCCAGCCAGTCTGGCGGGTAGAAGATGTCATCGTCAGCGGTGACAATCACCTCGTCGGGGAACGCCGCCAGTGCCGGCAGCAGTTTCTTATAAGACTTCAAATCCTCGCACCAACGGATTTCCAAGCCGAATTTTTTCAAGCGCGTCACCGTCGGCGGCACGTCGCCTTCGCCGTTGGGAAACTCGGCGGGCGCGAGCCACAAAATCACGCGGTCAGGCTGGCACTGTTGCGTCAACAGCGAATACAGGCAGTAGTGTATGTCATACATCCGCGCGGGAAACGAGGTGAGTGACACAATCAGCCGCCGCTGACGGTGCCGCGCCAGCACCCCGGACTTGCGGAGTCGGTTGATTTTTTTATCCGCGCGCGCCCGGTCCAGATACCGCAACCCGCTGGCGGGGTCGATGAGTACCAAACCGTGGTGCCACGAGATTTTGACGCCGAGCACCCGCGCCACGCGCAAGTTCTGGCGCTTGCGCAGTGACCAGATGCCAAGGCCGAACAATTTGAATTTGCGCTTCACCCCGCCGTCAGTGTCCACGCGCTTTTCGTAAAACAGCGCGCGCCAGAAGAACCTTGACTTCTCCAGCTTGGCGAGGCGTTTTTTCAAGTCGCTGACCGTGCGTTCCAGCGCGTTGGTTTTGCCTCGCTCGCTTGCAAACCATGCCGCCAGACAGGTGTGAAAATCCTCCGGTGAAAGATGTTTCATCCACGTCACCACCAGCGGCGCGCTCATGTCGTTCCACGGTTTTTTGCGCGCGGCGTAGTGAATGATTCTCCAGTTTTCCATCCCGCCCAGTTCCGTGAGCGCGTCACGGCCCGCATGTAACATAACATTGTAAATTCTGCTGACCGGCACCACTCGCACACCCAATACCATGTTAAAAGCATCCTGGTCCATGAAAATGGAGTGCGTGTTTATCTTGTATTCCAGTAATTGCGCCGGAATGTTATCGTGGCGCATCGCCGCCAAATTCAACAGTATCACGCCGCTGTTAAAATAATCGCGCAAGCCGAGTTTTTCGTGATAGCGCGGGTCGTGCGTGGAAATGTCACGCGCCATCGCAGCATAATTCCCAGCGAACTCCAAGTCATAAAATTCCCGCAAATCGCCGCTGACGATGACATCGCTGTCGAGATACAAAATTCGGTCGAGTTCGGGGAATACCTTGGGCAAATCAAACTTCCACATCGCCGCCTTTGAGACGTGACGATGTTCTTGCCCGACGCCGGCAAAGCGGTTGTCTTTTTCAATCACGCGCGCGCCGAGGGCGCGGAATTTTGCCACCGTCAGCGGTGTCGTTTCCACGCAAATCACATGCACCGTCAGCGGCTGGGCACTGTCGGCGACGGCGTTTTGCATCGCGGAACGGACGGCGACGCGCGTCGCCAGCGCGTAGTTTTCATCGGTGATAAACACAATCTCCATAGTCAGTATATTTTCTTGTTGACGGTCAGGCCGAGCACGCTGACGGTGACGCCGGCGCGATTTTTTTCCTTCACGTACAGCGGCAGGCCGAAAAGTTTGAACGCGCGCCGCACACTCTCAGTGTCAGCGCCGGGGCTTTTTTCGTAAAACCACAGCGTTGTGAGCCAGCGCGGCAGTAGCGCGAGTTTTTCCGCGAGCGTCAGGTGCCGCGTGAATTCGCGCGCCAGCGGGACGCCTAGGTCGCGCCACGGTTTGTGCCAACTGGCGTAGTGAATCACGTGCGCGGCCTCACCGTCAGCGGCGCCGCGATACATGACCATGTGGTTGAATTTCGCCGGCAACGGCAGCGCCCGCGTCCCGCACACGGCGTTGAAGGCGTCTTGGTCGGGACATGCCAGCCACGGGCGCCGGGCGGTGAACTCGGCGAGTTGCCGCGGCACGTCGTCGGCGC
>JAISCS010000043.1 GCA_031265365.1 Verrucomicrobiales bacterium | reverse complement strand
AAATTAGAAAGCCGAAAGCAGAAAGCTGAAATTATTTCTGTTTTCAGCTTTCGTCTTGCGCCTGTCCCAACGCTGAACTACCCCCGCGCTCCGCGCCACCCCTTCACGGAAGGGGAATTCTCTTTGCACCTTTGCGTTAAAAATCAAACCAAGGCACCGCCAAATAGACGCGCGCCGGTTCGCGCTTGTGATATGGGCGACAATCCATTATGTTCCTAGCCGGTGGCAGAGCAAAATTTCAGACCCGGCGAACCACCGGTGGCGGACGAGGCGTTGGTTGACCAAGTGCTGGCGGGGGAGGTGTCCGCTTACGATTGGCTGGTGCTCCGCTATCAGGAACGCCTCTACAGCGTCATTTACAATATGACCGCCAACCACGAGGACACCAACGACCTGCTGATGGAGACCTTTGACAAAGCGTTCCGCAGCCTGTCGTCGTACAAAAAAAACGCCTCGTTTTACACGTGGATTTACCGCATCGCGCTGAACCACACCATCAACCACATCAATCGCAACAAGAAACGGCGCAATGATTTCAGTCTTAACGCGCTGTCGCTGGATGAGACCATGGAGAAAGAGTTTGCCGACCGGCGCGCCGTCAGCGGCGAAAAAGCCTCTGAACTCAACGAGTTACAAAATAAATTGAACGAATCATTGAAAAACTTGTCTGAATCCCAAAGAGCGGCCGTGGTTTTGTTTGACATCGAGGGCGTGGGCCACGCCGAGATTGCGAAAATCATGGGCTGCTCCGAGGGCACGGTGCGTTCCCGGTTGCATTACGCGCACCGGTATCTGCAAAAGGCGCTGGCCGGTTATTTGAGGAAATAGCAAACAGTATGGACGAATTAGACGAACGGAAGTTGGGGAAATTGCTGCGGTTGAAAAAACTGGAGACGCCGGGGAAGGAATATTTCGACGGCTTTCTGGCCGAGTTCCAACGGTATCAACGCGCCGAGGTGTTCCGCCGCGCGTCACGCTGGGAGCCGCTGCTGATGTGGTTCCGCGAGGCTTTTGTTTGGGCGCCGCGCCGGACGCTGGCCATCGGCGGCGGGTGCGCGCTGGTGGCGGCGTTGGTGACCGTCGGCGTGCTGGGCGGCGGCTCGTTCAAGGGCGGGAAAAACAGCGTCGCGGCCAAGGCCAATCCCGCGCCGGACGCGCAAGTGCGGCTGGTTTCCGACGCGGGCGCCGCCGCCGATGAACAATCCGTCCCGCGTTATTCAACAGGCCGGACGCCGCTGACCTATGACCAGACCATCGCGTTTTAACCCGCTGACGTTGACCGTCCTGCTGGTGTTGTTGCTGACCGCCAGCGTTCGCGCGGCGGACACCGTCATGGATTCACTGACCGGCGAGGTGTCGCGGATTTTCAACCAAGTCGCCCCCGCCGTCGTCAAAATCCGCGCCGCCAACCTTGACCAAACACTGGCCGGCACCGGCTTCTTCATCGACAACCGCGGCACCTTGCTGACCGCCTACGACGTGGTGCAAGAGGCGACCCGCGCCAACATCGACTACAACGGCACCCTCGTCGAGGCGAAAATCATCGGGCGCGACATCCGCAGCGGCGTGGCGTTGCTCAAGGCGGACCTGGCGGACACACCGTTCATCGTCAGCGGCGACTCAGCGGGCCTGAAAATCGCCGCCGGCCTGGTGGGCGTCGGCTACGCCTACAACCTGCCGGTCAGCCCCAGCTTCGGCATCATCACCGGCTTCGACGTGCGTTACCTGAACAACTTTTTCGCCACCACCCACGTGCGCTGCAGCGTCACCGTCAGCCCGGGCCAAATCGGCGGCCCGCTGCTCAACAGCAACGGCGAGGTGGTGGCGATGATGGTGTTCTCCGTGGACGGCGGGCGCGAGTGCTACGGCATCCCGATTAAATCCGTCAACCGCATCGTCGCCGACCTGCGCGAGCACGGCGAGGCGCGGCACGGCTGGGTCGGCGTCGGCGTGGTCGAGGCCAACCTCGACCAACCCTACGCCCACGCCGTCTACGTCAGCCAGATTTACGACCGGACGCCCGCCGCCAACTGCGGCCTGGCGCAGGGCGACCAAGTCATCGCCATCGGCGACCGCCGCATCCACAACCCGCAAGACATTCTCGACGCCGCGTTTTTCGCCAAAGTCGGCAGCACCGTCCCCGTGCGCGTCATCCGCGGCGACCGGGAATTGACCTTTAACCTGAACATCATCGAGCGTCCCGCCCTGCCGCAACCCGCCGCGACGCCCGTGCCCTATCACCCCCCCGCGCCGCCGCCCGCCGCCCGCCAGCCCGTGCAAGTCAACGCGCCGCGGTAAGTCACGGTCAGCGGGGTTGATTTCCGCGCCAGCGATTCCCCTTCCGTGAAGGGGTGGCCGCGAAGCGGACGGGGTAGTTCAGCGTTATAGGAAATGGGAAAGCCGAAAGCAGAAATTATTTCTGTTTTCAGCTTTCGTTTTTCGCCTGTCCCAACGCTGAACTACCCCGTCGGCTGCGCCGCCACCCCTTCACGGAAGGGGAATGCGCTGGCGCGGGAGGCCGGGGCGGTGGGAAGGGCGGCGTCTGCGCTGCCACTGCTAACAGTGAGGAACTTAATTCAATTCCCCTCTCGTAGAGGGGTGGACGCGCCAGCGGACGGGGTGTTTCAGCGTTGGCACAGCAGCGAGCAGAAAGCGGACTACCCCCTCACCGCGCGCCGGCGTTAATTCGCGCCCTCCGAGTGCTTGGCCGTGTAGCCTTTCGCGCCGATGACGATGATGTCGCCGGGGATGCCAATGGCGTCGCCCTTCAAAAAGCCGATGAGTTGCACGTTCCAGATTTGCGAATCGTTCTCCGGCAGCGGATGCGGGTCATGCCACGGGCTGTGCAACAGCGTGTATTCCTTGTCGAACGCCCCGGTGCCATGGTCGATTTTCGCGATAAAATACTCAAACGCGCCTTTCACGAAGATGATGGTCAGTTGGTTGTTTTCAATGAACACCCTGAACTCCGGCTTGCCGCTGGTTTGGTGCTTGGGCAGGTTGTTCAACCGCAACGCGTCCTTGATTTCACTGGTGCAGGCCGGGCTTTTCAAAATCACGTCGGCGATGGTCACGGCGCAGGTCAGCGCGCCGACGCTGCCGACTTCGTTGTTGGCGAGGTTCAGTCGGGCGGTGAAGGGGCGGATGATTAGCTCGGTGCCAAACGGGTTCCACGCGGCTTGGTTTTTGTTGGCGATGCGCTCGTGGTAAACGTCGGCGGCGTTGGCGGCGTATTCGCGGGTGTGCTCATAGACGGCGGTGGTGTTGACCAACTGCTGGCTTTGAGTGGCGCTGATGTTGAAGACAGCGGCAAAGCGCGGCAGTTCGGTTTTGAAGTTGACCAGCCAATCGAAGGCGCGGTCTTCGTTGGCGGGCAAGTAGTTGCGCCGTAGCGCGGGGATTAATTGAGTGCTCATAATACTTTCTGGTTCAGGTTAAAAGGGGGCAAATGTCGGTTTGCAGTAGCCTACCGCAAGGCTGTAGTTGTCAACTACAGCGTTGTAGCAGGCTACTACACGGTTGCAGTAGTCTACTACGGCGTTGCAATAGCCTACCATACGGCTGTAGTAGCTTACTACGGCGTTGCAGTAGTCTACTACACGGCCGTAGTAGCTTATTACATCGTTACAGTAACCTACCACATGGCCGTAGTAGCCTACTACAATCCCACGAAAGCGGTTAAAACTCCGCACCGAAACCAACGAATCGGTGCAAAATTCATACCGCGCGTGCGGTGCCATTAATATATGACCTAGGCCAATCATCTTTAGCAAGCTATTGATTCGTGAAATTACCCGAACCAACTGACCGGCGCAAGTTTTTTTTATATTAATTCCCCTTCCGTGAAGGGGTGGCGCGGAGCGACGGGGTAGTTCAGCGTTTGGGACAGGCGCAAGACGAAAGCTGAAAACAGAAAGCTGAAAATAGAACTAATTTCAGCTTTCTGCTTTCGGCTTTCTAATTTCCCTTAACGCTGAACTACCCCGTCCGCATTCGCGGCCACCCCTTCACGGAAGGGGAATTAGCTCACGCAGGGGCATGGGCGGTGGAGGGGAGGGGGCCGACTCCGGTCAGAAAAAATGAACCTTTTACAACGAGAACATGGAGGAATTGGAGGGGGGCGGTTTAGCCAAGGCCAACTTTCTCCAATAACTCCATGAACTCTTGGTAAAAATAATGGAACATTTCCTTCCCTTTCCCCGCCAACCCGCTAACGTCATACCCCTATGCCTATCGCAACACCAAAACAATACGCCGCCATGTTCGACGCGGCCCAAGCGGGCGACTACGCCTACCCCGCCATCAATGTAACCTCCATCAGCACCATCAACGCCGCGCTGAAAGCCTTCGCCGACAGGAAATCCGACGGCATCATCCAGGTTTCCACCGGCGGCGGCGAGTTCGCCTCCGGCGTCGCGGTCAAGGACATGGCCTTCGGCGCCATCGTCCTCGCCGAGGCCACGCATCTCCTCGCGCAAAAATACCAGGTGCTCGTCGGCCTCCACACCGACCACTGCCAGCCGAAGAAAGTGGATAAATTCCTCAGGCCGCTCATCGCCGCCACCGCCGCGCGGCGCCAGGCCGGCCAAGGCAATCTGTTCAACTCGCACATGCTCGACGCCTCCGAGTTGCCGCTGAAGGAGAACCTCAAGCTCACGCAGGAAATTCTCAAGCTGTGCGTCGAGCAGGAAATCATCCTCGAACTTGAGGCCGGCGTCGTCGGCGGCGAGGAGGACGGCGTGGATAACTCCGGCCATCCCGCCGACAAACTCTACACCAGCCCCGCCGATATGCTCGAAGTTTACGAGACGCTCAAGGGCCGGGGACGTTACCTGTTCGCCGCCACCTTCGGCAACGTCCACGGCTCCTACACGCCCGGCGCGGTCAAGTTGCGCCCCGACATTTTGAAGCAGGGCCAGGACGCCGTCATCGCCAAATACGGCAAGGCCGCCGAGTTCGACCTCGTGTTCCACGGCGGCAGCGGCACCCCGCTGAACGAAATCCGCGAGACGCTGGGCTACGGCGTGGTCAAGATGAACATCGACACCGACACGCAATACGCCTTCACCCGCCCCATCGCCGACCACTTCTTCCGCAACTACGCCGGCGTGCTGAAGGTGGACGGCGAAATCGGCGACAAGAAAGCCTACGACCCGCGCAGCTACTTGAAGAAGGCTGAGGACGGCGTCACCGCGCGACTCGCCGAGGCGTGCGACGACTTGCGTTCCACGGGCAAGAGCATCTTCGGCACGGTTTGATTGGGGGCACGGAGAACGCGGTTTAAGGTTCCGCGCGATTAGCCGTGGCGGAGCGGACGCCGCCCCCCTCTCCACCGCCCATGCCCCTGCGTGAGCTAATTCCCCTTCCGTGAAGGGGTGGCCGCGGAGCGGACGGGGTAGTTCAGCGTTAAGGGAAATTAGAAAGACGAAAGCAGAAAGCTGAAATT
>JAISCS010000042.1 GCA_031265365.1 Verrucomicrobiales bacterium | reverse complement strand
CCGTCCAAAAAACCGCGCCGCAACACATAAGCGCGGAAAAACCGCCAGACCGAGTGTAAAATCGCCGACAGCGGCGAGCATTTGTGCCCCTTGGCAATCATCCGCCTGGCAAAAAAATCAGTGAAGAAATTTATCTTCGCCATGTGGTCGGCGATGGACTTGTGCGAATAATGTAATAAATCATGTGTTAGAAAAACCGTCCGCCCCTCCACATCAAAACGGTCATGTTCCTCCACCCCGCCCGCCGTGGTCTTCTCGCGCCGGAACAGACGCAATACCCGGTCGGGATAATTGTCCCCGTGCCTGACCCATTTGTCCATGAACCACAGCCGCCGCGGCAGCCAGGCCCCGTTGACGTCAGCCTTGACCTGCCGGAAAAACACCAGCAATTCCTTCCGCAACTCATCCGACACCACCTCGTCCGCGTCCAGCCCCAGCACCCACGGCTGGCCGGCTTGGTCCAGCGCGAATTGTTTTTGCTCGCGCAAATTTTTGAACGGATGCTCGCTGACAATGGCGCCGAATTGCCCCGCCACCGCCGCCGTATTGTCCGTGCAATCATTAATCACCACAATGATTTCACGCACCCACCCCGCCACACTGCCCAGCGAGCGCGGCAACTGTCGCTCCTCATTGCGCGCAATCATAACCACGGAAACCGGCAATTTTTCATCCATGCGATTATCTTTCGTTCACCGTCAGCGTATCATGGCACCGGCCCGATTTACAACCCGTTTTCACCAGCCCGTGCAAACACGCGTTGGCCGAATGGGCGCGGATGATTGCCGCCGCGTCGCGTGATATGGCTTGCGGTGTCATCAATTCTTGTGAAAATGTGAGGATGGCTCAGGAAGCTGTCAAATCCTTATTCCCGACGCGCCACAACTGACGCGCCGCTTCCAGCGCCCTGCCTGAAGAAATATTAACCATGCACGCCGCGTGGTTGGCGCAAGTTTTCCACGCCTGCGGACAGCGGCATTTGCCACCGGTCAGCACCCGATGTCGCGGGCCTTGCGGCGCCCAGCTTCGCGCCCCGCTCGCGCCGAACAGCGATACCGTCGGCACGCCCAGCCCGACGGCGAAATGCAGCGGCCCCGTGTCGACGCTGACGAACACTCGCGCCCGCCGCACCACCGCGAGGAACAGCGCCAAGTCCCTGACCGGCGGCAACACCTCAACGTCAGCGTCCAACCGCCGGAGTTCCGCCAACTCCTCCTGCTCCCGCTGACTGACCCCGGCGGAAAACACCGCGCGCAGCCCCGCGTCATGGGCGGCGGCAGCAAACTCCCGCCAACGCGCCAGCGGCCATTGCTTCTTCGGCTGCGTTGAGGAAATGTGGCACAGCATGCAATCCGTCGGCAACAATTCCGCCGCCGCGCCCGCCAGCCCGCTGTCAGCGGCGATTTCAATCTGGATTTGTTTTGGCAACCGGACCCCCCAGCCCTCGCGCAAGACGACCAAATCGTACCACGGCTCGTACAAAAGTTTTTGCCGGCGCGGCACCAGTTTGTGATAGCAGCGCGCGCGGCCAAGAAATCCGGCGTGTCCCTTGTAAGCCAGCCGCAGCTTCGCGCCAATCACCAGGCTCATGATGGCGCCGCGGTCATTGCCGGCGAAATCCACCGAGCGGTCGAATTTTTCCGCGCGCAACTGTTTGACCATCGGCCACAAGGCCCGCACTTGCCACGTGCCGCGCTTTCGCGGCATCGCCCACACTCTGTCAATCCACGGCAAATGCCGTAAAATCGGCGCGGATTCCTCCGCCACCAAGACATGCAATTCCGCGCGCGGGTAAGCGTCACGCAAGGCCCGCAGCGCCGGCGTCATCAGTGCCACGTCACCCAGGAACTTGAATTTCATCGCCAGGATTTTCATGCCGTGTCACCGTCAGTGGGTTTGGTGCCGCCGCCGCACACCATCAGCGACCATAGCGTCGCGCGAATGAAGTTCGAGCCGTTGAGGCTGCGGCCGCCGGTAATCGGCATGTTTTTGCCTGTGCTCATACCCGCAAAAATTCGCGCACGGCGGTCTCGATGTTGCGCGACACGGTTTCCACCGGCGCGTCGGCGTCCGCCACCACCAATAATTTCTCGCGCCGGTAGTATTCCAAAATCGGCTCGGTTTGCGCGTGGAACACCGTCAGCCGCTTGCGAATCAAGTCTGGCCGGTCATCGTCGCGCCGGTGCAATGTGCCGCCGCACTCGTCGCACACGCCCGCTGACCGTGGCGGATTGTACTCGATGTGATACGTCCGCTGACAGTGCGCGCAAATCAACCGCCCCGACAGCCGCGCGATGACCGACAGGTCGGGGATTTTCAGAAAAATCGCCGCTGACAATGACTGTCCGCGCTCGCGTAAAATTTTTTCAAGGATGCCCGTCTGCGTCAGCGTGCGCGGGAAACCGTCGAGGATGAAACCATCGTCAGCGTCCGGCAATGCGAGGCGGCGACGCAACAATTCCTCCGTCATTTCGTCCGTGCCGAGCAAGCCTTGGTCGAGCAACTTCTTCGCCGCCACGCCCAGCGGCGTCCCGACGGACATTTCATCGCGGTACAAATCTCCCGTGGAAATGTGCAAAATCCCCAGCTTCGCGCCGAGCAAATCCGCGTGGGTACCTTTTCCCGAACCGGGGCTGCCGATGAACACAAAATTACGCATGGGCCAACTTTATAGGGACACCCGCGCCGTTAGCCAAATGAAAACGACAGCGCCAACCGCTGACGGTGAGTTTTTTCCAAGAAACGCCAAGAGCCTGTGCATAATCTTATTCTGTGTACAGCGAGCCTGATGGAACCTCTCAGTCGCGTCTCCGCGCGGGATTGTTGTGTCACCATTAGCGACTTGCCGCGACGCTGACGATGCCTAGACTGGGCGCATGGTAATTGTGTCGGCGGCGTTGTTGGTTTCGGTGTTGGCGGTGCTCATGGTGAGTTGGCTGGTCATCTTGCGGTTGGCGACGGCTTGGCAGCATAAACAAAACGAGCAAATCGCCGGATTACGCGAATTATTGCAAAAAAGCCTTGGCGACCAGAAAAGTGACTTTCGCGATTTTAATTCCGCTAACACTGAATTATTGCGTAAGAGCATCCAGGATTCGCTGACCAACCAGTCGCTGCTGATGGAGAAACGCTTCGAGTCGCTGCAAGACCGGACCGGGCAACGCTTGCAGGAAATCCGCGCCAATGTGGAAAAACAGTTGCAACAAAACTTGGAGCAGAATTTTTCCGCGTTCAAGAACATGACCAAAAGCCTCGGCGACCTGAAGGTCAGCGCCGACCAGATGCTGAAGGTCAGCCAGCAGGTCGGCGAGTTGAACCAGATTCTCGGCTCGCCAAAGTTGCAGGGGAATTTCGGCGAGGCTGAGCTGGAGCGGTTGCTGGCGGATATTTTGCCGGCGGGCGCGTTTGAGTTGCAACCGCGACTGGCGGAGGGTTGCCAGCCGGACGCGACGATTCGCATCAAGGATTTGCGGCTGTGCGTGGACTCGAAATTTCCCAAAGACCGCATCGCCACGCTGCTGGCCGCCGCTGACGATGAGACGGGACGGGAGACGGCGCGCAAGGAACTGGCGGCGGTGGTCAAGTTGATGGCCGCTGACATTGGCAAAAAATACGTGCGACCGGAATTGGGCACCACCGACCAGGCGTTTTTGTTTGTGCCGAGCGAGAGTTTGTATTACGAGATTTTGAAATTGCCGGAACTGACGGAGCATTGCCGGCGGGTGAAGGTCAGCGTGGTATCGCCAAACACGCTGGCGTCCACGCTGTACGCGGTGGCGCTGGCCTTTCGCGGCTATGAGATGCAGGAAAACGCGAAGGCGCTGTTGCGGACGATTCAGGACATGGACAAGCATTTCCAAAATTTCCGCAAGGATTTCGCCAGCATCGGACAACGCATCCGACAGGCGCAGGATGATTACGAAAAAGCGGGGCGTGACCTCGACCGTTTCGACAAAACCATCACCAAACTCCGCGACGGCGAGAGCCGGCTTACGCTTGAGGAAAAGCCCGCCGCTGACGGTCAGGCGGGGTGATTTTTAATTTGGCCGCGGGTTATGGTCAAATTGACGGTTAGCGTCAGCAAGCGAATGGTCACGTTATTTGCGAATGTCCAACAAACGCGCGCAACCCCGCGCTCGCTAGCCGCTGATATTCACCTGGCATTCGCTCATGCCCGTGTATTCGGCGAGGAAATACGCGCTGTCGCTCAAATCCATGTTGCTGACGTTGAGCGTGCCGCCGCCGGTGAAATCCACATCGCCGGCGATGTACAAAAACGAGTTGGCCGCGCCGTCAAATTCCAACGTGCCGCCGTTGACGGTGAGGTCGCCGGTTAACGTCAGCGTGCCGGACGGCGCCAGTACCCCGCCATCACTGCCCGTGATTTTCAAAATCAACACCGCTGGATGCAAGAGTGCCTTGCACGTTATTGTAGACGAGCTTGGAATTGGCATCAATGTGCAGGACGCCGCCGATGACAGCGGTGGAATTATTGAAATCCAAGGCGCCACCGTTCCCGGCGCGCAGCAAACCGCCGGAGTTGTTGGTGCTGGCGTTGATGTTGAGTGTTCCACTGAAGGCTTGGATGGTGCCGGTGTTATTGATGGTGGTCGGGTCGCCGCTGCCAAGTTTGGAGATGGTACGAAAACTGGTGCTGGCGTTGGAGTTGAAAAACACCGGCGAAGCGATTTTGCCAAACAGCGGCCCAGACACGCTGACGGTGACGGCACGCTTTCTTAAAGACGGCCAGCCGCTGGCCGTGATGCTACCGGCTGAACTGCCCGACCTCATCCGCCCGGATGCCCCATCACTAACGGTAACCGGTCAACTCACGCCACCACCGGATTTTAACGCCGCGGAAATTGATATAACCAGCCAAAAAGGACATTCACTGAGTGAACTCGGCATGAAGAAAATCATCATCCCCGCCGGGCAACTCCCGTGAATGCACTGAAAAAAATGCCGCATGACGGTCATGATTTTCATCGACGGCATCTCCAACCGTACTTGCTGATTGAACTCATCGGTGCCGGATTATACGCAAAACTCTAGCCGAGCATTTTTTTCTTCAGCAGAAACATGTTCTCCTCGGCGATTTTTCTTTGTGCCCCGGACAATTCCCCCAAGATGCCGAGAAAGAACAAAAAAATCGCCACCAAGGCGCACAATGCCAGCAAAATCAGCGAAGGCAAATAAGTTCGGCCAGGGGCGGGAATATCGGTCCAATAAACCAGCCAAAGGAAACGCAATCCCAAGGTCAGTGCAATGAAGCTAAATATGGAAGACACGGAAATAAAAAACGCGCCGGGACGATATAAAATATACATGTGCAACATGGTGCCGCCCGATTTGTACAGATATTGGGGAATGCTTCTGAATAACCGCGACGGACGTGTGGTGGGGTTAACCCGAATGTCAACCGACGCGACCCGCATACCGGAATTTCC
>JAISCS010000178.1 GCA_031265365.1 Verrucomicrobiales bacterium | reverse complement strand
TTAGGAAGGAAGGAGAGAGGAGATTTCTTACAACTACCTGAATTTCAGTAAATTGATGGGGTGGATTTTCGACCTTCGCCGGAGGCAGTGGGCCTGTCGGCGGACGGGGTAGTTCAGCGTTAAGGGAAATTAGAAAGCCGAAAGCAGAAAGCTGAAATTATTTCTGTTTTCAGCTTTCAACTTTCGGCTTTCGCCTGTCCCAAACGCTGAACTCCCCCGTCGCTCCGCGCCACCCCTTCACGGAAGGGGAATTAAATCAGCGAGTTTTGCCTTTTCCGTTGTGGTTTTGCGCTTTGAGTTTTGCGTTTTGAGTTATTTAATAAGATTGCATGAACAACAATGGTATGCCCTATTTAACAATGCATTGGTGGCTTTTATTGGCGGCGCTGGCGGTCACCGGCGCCCGCGCGCAGGAGTCCTGGCGGGAGGCCCGGACTTACGCCGGCCTGGTCCCCGCCGCGCCGCAAGTGCTGGCCGGCGGTGGCGTGCATTGCGCGCGGGTCGGCATGGCCGGCGCCACGCTGAACCTCGGCACGGAGGCCGTCTACTTGCTGCCGGTCGCGCCCGACCAAGCGGCGGCGCTGATTCGTGACGTGGCCGACAATCCCGCCGAGGTCGCCCTCCCACTGGCCAAGCCGGTGGCGGCGGATGAGTTCAAATCGCTGACCGTCACCGACGCGTCCTTGAAAACCGCCAAGGGCTTGAACTTGTCCGCCGGGGAGAAAACCACCTTCGGCGCGGCGGGCCGCGGCGGCGACCCGCCGCAATTCAACGCGGTGTGGCGGCAATTGCTGCTCACCCGCGCCGCCGCGTTCCAAACCGGCGGGCTGTTGCCGGCGGCGGCTTATGAGTTGGGCGGCGGCGCGCTCTTCCAGCCCGCGCCGGAATTGGTCGGCCTGCTCAAGCAGCGCGCCCCGGTGTTGCGGCGCTTTGTCTGTGTCATGGACGAGGTCTTCACCGGTCAGCCCGGCGCCAATCAGCCGGCGGTTCATTACTGGGCCGACGAGAAAGTCCAGGGCAACCAGAATTTCGCCCTCGGCGCGGTGCACGCGTTAAAGACCGCCGACGGCTGGCAACTGGCGGACCTGACGTATTATTCCGCGTCAAGCTATTACCTGTCGCTGACGTTGTATGAACTGTGGCCGGTGGCGGTGGCCGGGCGGGCGCAGACTTACGTCTGGCGCGGTGATTACGTCATCAGCCCGTCCATCGGCCACCTCAAGGGCATCGAGCGCATGGCGGCCGGGAACATCATGCTGCTCGAAGTCAAAGGCGCCATCCGCGCGCAAATCAAACGGTGCGCCACCCCGCCGCCGCGTTATTGATACAGCAAATACGCCTCCCGCTCCTTGCGCCACGCGCTTTCCCGCGCGCGCCAGCCCAGGGCAATCCGCTCCGCGCCCTGGCCCGCCAGCCACGCCTGCCGGTTGGCCGGGCCGCCGTTGATTTTGTCGAACATCTTGATGTGGCTGGCGTCGGCGCGGGCGAAATAATTCCGCGTCGGCTGCGCCTGCCGGAGCAGGTCGAGGATGCGGAAGTTGAGCGCGAGCAGGTGGGTCGGCGCGCGCGGGTCCAGGTCCAGCCGGATGCCGTCGTAGCGCACGTTGGTGTATTTGCCCGCGTCCGGGTAAAAGGAAAACGGGGCCGCCGTCACGCCGCGCAGCCCCAGCGCGTTGAAGCGCCGCGCCAGGCCGGCGGCGTCCAGATTTTCGGCGGCGACGACTTGGAACGGGTGGCGGGTGACGTTCGCGCCGTTGGAGACGCCGATGTCGCCCAGCAACCCGGTCGCCGCGTAGCCGACCGCCGCCTGCGCCGTGGGAATGTTCGGCGAGGTCGGCACCCACTTCAGGCCGGTGTCCGCCCACACCATGCGGCGCGTCCAGCCGTCCATCTTGAAGACGGTCAACTTGCACGGGCGCGCCAGCCAGCGGGCGTTGAGCCATTGCGCCAGCTCGGCGGGCGTGAGGCCGTAGAGGTAGGGGATGTCGTACTGGCCGACGAACGAGCGGTAATCGGGCCGCACGCCGCCGCCCTCCACGCGGGTGCCGCCGAGCGGGTTGGGCCGGTCGAGGACGCACACCTCCACGCCCGCCGCCGCCGCCGCCTGCATCACCAGCCCCAGCGTGCTGATGAACGTGTAACTGCGCGCGCCGATGTCCTGCAAGTCGTACACGATGACGTCCAGGCCGCGCAACATTTCCGGCGTCGGCTTGCGCGTGGCGCCGTGCAGCGAGTACACGGGCAGCCCCGTCCGCGCGTCCACGCGGTCGGCGATGCGCGCGCCCGCCTTGACGTCGCCGTACACGCCGTGCTCCGGGCCGAACAGCGCGACGAGGCGCACGCGCGGCGCGGCGCGCAGCACGTCCAGCGTGGCGACGCCGCGCGAGTCCACGCTGGCGGGATTGGTCACGAGGCCGACGCGCTTGCCGGCCAGGGCGGCGAAATCACGCGCCCGCAATGTGTCAATGCCGGGCAACACCTTGGTCTGCGCGCCGCCGGCCCACGCTGACAGTGACAGCACGCCGAGGATGAGCGCCAGCTGGTTCATCGCCTAGCTGCTCAACCGGATTTTGATGTTCTGCCGCATGAAGGTCGGCTGGTCCAAGTCCTCGCCGTGGAAAATCGTCGGCGCGGATTTCTCAAAACGACCGCGGTAGATTTTTTGGTCCAGCGGCAACTCCTCCTGCTGCTGCGCGAAATAACGCTGCTCGGTGCCCTGGTGCCCGGCGGCGCGGCCCGGCGGCGCGGGCGCGGCGGCAACGCCGGCGGGAACTTCCGCCACCGGCGCGCCGTGGCTCACCGGCGCGGCGGGCGGCGCCGCAAACGCAAGCTCCCCGCGCGCGCCCGGCCGCGGCGCCTCCTCCTCCTCCGCGTCGGCCTGGCCGATGACCAGCAGCGTCAGGCTCAACTCCGCTGTCTCGCGCGGCTCCAAAATCGTGCCCGCGAGCACGGGCAATTCCACGGGCATCTCCCGCCGCAAATATTCCAGCGCCGCCTGCACCTCGCCCATCGACAAATTGCCGTCGCCACCGAGACAGGCGACGACCGCCGTGCCCCGCGCCCACACCTGGCCGTCGGCGAACAACGGGCTGCCCAGCGCCTCGTCCACCGCCGCGCGCGCGCGCTCGCCGCCGCTGCCCGTGCCGCAACCCACCCAGCAATTTTCCAACGCCACGCCGCCGTCAGCGTGCTCCGCCAGCAGCTTCCGCACATCGGCAAGGTGGATCTGCAGCGGCCCGCGCTGGTTCAGCGCCGCGCGCAAATTCAAGCAGACGCGCCCCGCCAGCCCGTTCATCGTGGCGAAAATGTGGCGGACCTCCACTTCCCGGCCAAGCGCCCCCACCAGCCGCCCGTTTGACAAACACAACACCGCGTCCGCCTCCCGCCGCAACGCCGCCAGCGCCTCCGCCGCCTGCCGCGAGCGCCGCCGGCCCTCGAACGCAAACGGCGTCACCGCCACAACCACCACCGCCGCGCCGAGCTGTTTCAACATCCGGCAAAACTCCGGCGCCATGCCGCCGCCCGTGCCGCCGCCGAGGCCGGCGACCAACACCGCGCTGCGGAGGCCCTGCAACCGCCCGCTGATTTCCAGCCGCTCCTCGCGCGCGAGTTCCGCCGCCAGCGCCGGGTCCCCGCCCGTGCCCAGCCCGTGAATCTTGCCCGCCCCCAGCAGCATCTTCTCGTCCAGCACCGAGCCGCGCATCACCTGCCCGTCCGTGTCGAACCCAAGCAAGCCCTCGCCGTCGCGTCGGTCGAGCATGATTTGGTCCACCACGTTGACGCCCGCCGAGCCAAGGCCGATGATGGCGTGCCCCGCGAGGCTCGCGGCCTCCGGCGCTTGAAATTCCCCGTCGCTTTTGAAGTTTATCATGGTTCCTCCGTGTTAAAATAATCCGACCCGCGCCAGCAGGTCTTGCATGGAATGGCGCAACCGCGTCCAGCCGGTCGCCCGCTCGTGCGTCAAGTCGTAATGCTGCGCGTACCGCAACAAGCCGAGCGCCGTGGCCAAGTCGGGCCGCTGGTTGTACGTCTGGTCGCCCTCCAGCGAAAACTCGCGCGCCAACCGCGCCGGCGCGGGGAAAATCTCCCCGGCCAGCCGCAGCAACCCCGCCACCTGCGACGCGCCGCCGGTGAGGTACACGTGGCCCGACACCTGCGACCACAGGCCCTTGCGCTCGATTTCCTCGTGGACCAGCTCCAGCGTCTCCCGCACCCGCAGGTGCATGATTTTCGCCAGCGACTCGACATACACGTTGCGCTCGTCCGTGTTCGTGTCCTTCGGGATAGTGAGGCGCGCGTTGGGCCGCGCGCCGTCCGCGTACAAATTGCCGTGCCGCGTCTTCAACTCCTCCGCCTTGGCGAACGGCAGCTTCAGCCCCAGCGCGAGGTCCTGCGTCACATGGTCGCCGCCGACCGCCAGCACGCCGGAGTGCGCCACCGCGCCGTCCGCGTACACGAGGTAATCGGTCACCCCCGCGCCCATGTCAATCACCACCGCGCCCAGCCCCTTTTGTTGCTTGGTCAAAATCGCCTGCGCGCTGGCGTATGACGACAGCGCGTAATGCACCACCTCCACGTCCAGTTCCATCACGCAACGGAACAGCGTCTCCAGCCGTGTCCGCAGCCCGTGCACGATGTGGTAGCTCGCCTCCAGCGTCCGCGAACTCAGGCCGATTGGCTCGGCTGCCGGCGCGTTGTTATCAATGTAATAATGCTGCACGGCGCTGTGGATGATTTCGTGCTCCGCCGGAATCGCGTAATCCTCCAAGTCCCTGGCCAGCCGCTCCACGTGCTCCGCCGTGATGCGGTGGTCCTCGCCGTCAATCGCCGTTTTCAAGCGGATGACGCGCGGCTCCAGGTGCGCGCCGCTCAGGTTGAGATACACGTATTTAATCATGCACTCGGTCTTCGCCTCGGCGTCCACCAGCGCCCGCTCAATCGCCTGTTGCGCGAGTTGAAAATCCACAATCTCGCCCTTGCGTATCCCCGTCACCGCCGACTCGCCCACGCCGAGCAGCACCAGCGAGCCGTCCGGGCGCAACTCGCCGACCGCCACCGCGATTTTGCTCGTGCCGACATCCACCGCCGTCACCGCGTAATTTTCTTTCTTCCGCCAGAACATACAACCTCCGTGTTATGAATTTAAATTGGCAAACGTCACCGGCACATTCCGCTCCGGCGCCAAATCCACCGTGCGAATCACCAGCCCGCGCCCGCGCGCGTAATCCAAAATCGTCCTCAACCGCCGCACCTGCTCCGCGAGAAAATCCACGCGGAACCTGATTCTGCCCTGCTCGCGCGTGTTCAGCACGAGGTAGCCCTTGCTGTCCACGCCGATTTGCGTCAAGTCCAAGTCGCCCTTCAGCGCCGCGTCATCCGCCAGTTGCAACAATCGCAGCGCGCTCAAAATCTCCGCGCGGTCGGTCCGCTGCCCGTCCTGCGCCAGCTCCGCGCCCACGCCCTTGATGACCGGCAGCGGCTTCAACTCCTCGCCCGGCTTGGGCCGCATCATGTAACCCTCGGCGTCAATGTAATACGTCGGCCGTGCCAGCTCGCGCCCATCGGGCGAGAACGGCTCAAGGCGCGCCACCGGCCGCCGCTCCTCGACCGTGATGGTCAGCCGCGACGGCAGCGCGCGCTCCACCCGCACCGTGTCCACGTAGGAAATTTCCCGCAAACTCTGGCGAATCTCCGCGAGGTCCAGCGCCATGATATTTTGCCCGACGCGGAGATTGGCGACCCGCAGCACCTCGGCGCGCGTCACCGCGCCCTGCAACCGTGTGTCAATCGTCTTCAACTCAAAATCGCGGTTCTGGTAAAACGCCGCGTCCATCACCGCGCGCCCCGCGTAACTCAAGCCCAGCCACACCCCGGCCAGCGCCGCCAGCGCCAGCGTCGCCGTCGCCAGCCGGAAATACAATTTCTTCGACTGGCGGCGCTGCTGCACTTCCACGTGCAGCACGTTCCGCCGCCGCCGGCCCGCCGTGTTGAAACGTCGCGTGACCATCAGCGGACCGCCTCCACGGAAAGGGTCAGGATTTTTTCGCACAGTTGCGGGAACCCAAGGCCCGCCGCCCGTGCCGCCTCGGGCAGAAAACTCAACTCCGTCATGCCCGGCAGCGTGTTCACTTCCAGCGCCACCGGCTCACCGTCGGCGGGCACCATCAAGTCCACGCGCGAATACACCGCGCAATCCAGCGCGCGATGCGCCGCCAGCGCGGTTTGCTGAATCCGCGCCGTTAGCGCCGTGTCAAATCGCGCCGGGCAAATGTGCGTCGCCAGGCCCGCCGTGTATTTGTGCGCGTAATCCAAATCGCCGCCCTTCGGCTCCACCTCGATGACCGGCAGCGCCGCGTCGCCGAGGATGCCGACCGTCACCTCGCGTCCGGCGACCAATTCCTCGACCAACATCGGCTTGCCCAACGCCGCCGCCGCCGCCACCGCGCGCGGCACATCGTCAGCGCCCCGCACGATGGACAATCCGACGCTCGACCCCTCGGCCACCGGCTTCAACACGCACGGCGCGGTCAGCGGCGTCGCGGGATTCCACCAACCGCCGGCGGCGACCTTGATGCCGTTTTTGATGAATAATTTTTTCGCCGCGAGCTTGTCGAACGCCACGCGGCTCGCCGCCGACCCGCTGCCGGTGAACACGCGCCCTTCTTTTTCCAACCGCTCCTGCAATTCCCCGTCCTCGCCAAACACCCCGTGCAAGCCGATAAACACAATGTCAGTGTCAGCGGGCAACGCGAAGTCGCGCGCCGTCACGTCCAGTTCCGTAACGCGGTATTGCAACGAGCGCAACGCCCCCGCTATCGCCGCGCCCGAGCGCAACGACACCTCGCGCTCGGCGGAAATTCCGCCTTTCAGCAATAATATGTTCCGGTCGCGCAAGTTCATCTCAGTATCCCAAAATCTTCACCTCAAGCTCCAGTTCCACGCCGCATTTTTCCCGCGCCGCGCGTTTCACCGTTTCAATCAAATTCATCACGTCCCGCGCCGTCGCCCCACCATCATTGACGATAAAATTGGCATGTACAGCGGAAATTTGCGCCCCGCCGCATTTTTTTCCCCTCAGCCCCAGTTCGTCAATCAACTTGCCCGCCGGCATCGTCGCGGGGTTCTTGAACGTGCAGCCCGCCGACGGTGACGCCGGCTGCGTTTCCCAGCGTCGCGCGTTGTATTCCCGCAAAATTTCGCTGACTGTCGCCTCGTCGCTGACCGTGCCGCGCAAGGTCGCCTCCAGCGCGATGTGCGTCTCGAACAACGGCACGTTGCGATAGCTCACCGCCAGCGCCGCGCGCGGGATTTCGACGATTGCCCCGTCCGGTGCCAGCGCGCGCACGCTGACGGTCACGTCCATCAACGCCCCGCCGAACGCGCCCGCGTTCATCCGCAGCGCCCCGCCGAGGCTGGCCGGAATCCCCTCCAAAAATTCCAGCCCGCCCAGCCCGGCGCGTTTCGCCGCGTGCACGATGTCACGCAGCCGCGCCCCCGCGCCCGCGCGAATTTCCGTCCCGCTGACGCTCACCGTGCCAAACGCCGGCTGGCCGAGGTACGCGCACACCCCGCGAATCCCGTGGTCGAGCACCAGCAAATTAGAGCCGCGCCCGATGACCGTCAGCGGCACATTTTCCGCGCGGCAAAACTCCGCCGCGCGCCGCAACGCCTCGTCGTCGGCGGGTTCCACCCACACCGCCGCCGGCCCGCCCGCGCGCAGCGTCGTGCGCTTGCTCATCGGCTCGTACAATTTAACCACGCTGCCGGTGAGCCGCCGCCGCAACTCGCGGTAAATTTTCAAGTCGCGCGCGATGGACCCGCTGACGCTGTGAATGTCCCCTGCCCCCATCGTCAGCACGCAATCGCCCGCCTTCATGCCCACCGCCAGCGCCGTTTTCAAATCATCCAGCGTCGGCGCGTAAACCGCGCCGCCACCAACAGCGGCGGCAAATTTCTCCCCGCTGACCCCGTCAATCGGTGCCTCGCCCGCGCTGTAAATGTCAGTGACCAACACCCGGTCGGCGTCGGCGAACGCGCCCGCGAATTCTTTTTGCAAATGCCACGTCCGCGAATACCGGTGCGGCTGAAACGCCGCCAGCACCCGCCGCGCGCCAGCCTGCCGCGCCGCCGCCAAGGTCGCGCGAATTTCCGACGGATGATGCGCGTAATCGTCCACCACGAGATAATCTTCGTCGCGATGCAAAATTTCAAACCGCCGCGCCGCCCCGCGCATCCCCGCGAGCGCCCGCTGACAATCGGCAAACGACACACCCGCTGACAATGCCGCCGCCACCGCGCCGAGCGCGTTGCTGACATTGTGTTTGCCTGACAGTGTCAGCGTCAGCGCGCCGAGCGGCCCGCCGTTTTCCAACACCGTGAATGTTGACGACGACTCGCTGACGATGAGGTCGGCGGCTTGATAATCGGCGTCATGCTCCAGCGCGTAAGTCACCGTCAGCGGCAATTTTTTCGCCAGCTCGCGGCACCCCGCGTCGTCCGCGCACAACACCGTCGCACCGCGCGATTTTCGCGCCAGCGCGAGGAACGCCGATTGGACCTGGCCAAGGTCGGCGTAATGGTCGAGATGGTCGGCCTCGATGTTCAACACTAACACTGAACTGGGCGCGTAACAGGCCAGCGTCCCGTCGCTTTCATCCACCTCGACAATCATGTCACCGCCGGCACCGCCCAGCCCCGCGCTAAATTCAAAATCCGGCACATCCGCGCCGATGTAAAAACCCGGCGCGCGTCCGGCGGCTTGGGAAATCCGCGTCAACATCAGCGTCGTCGTCGTCTTCCCGTGCGTCCCGCCGACCGTGAGCAACCGCCGGCCCCGCGCCAGCGCCGCGAGCAATTCCGCGCGCCGGAACTGCGGAATATTTTTCCCCGCCGCCGCCGTCCGCTCGACATTGGCCGCGCCAATCGCCGACGAATAGCCCACCAGCGTTGCCCCCTCAATCTGCCGCGCCTCATGCCCAAGGTAAAATTTCAACCCAAGTTTTTCCAACGCCGCGATCTGTCTCCCCCGCTTCAAATCCGACCCGCTGACCGTGACGCCCGCGTCAAGCAACAACTTCGCCAGCCCCACCATCCCGCTCCCGCTGACCGCGATAAGATGAACATGCGCGTTTGGTTGCGCCAGTAATTTCCCCGCCACACCAACCACGTCACCATCAGCGTCCTTTTCCGGCGTAAAATTTAACTTGAGCAAATCCAGCAGTCGGGTATCTTTAATAGTGGAAAGGGGCATTTGGTTGGCAGCTACCTTGTTGGATAAAAGGTGAAGGCTGTCAATTAAGTGTCCCTTTTCTATTTGAGTCAACTCATGGTCATAATATTTTCTGCCATTCTTGACGCCAATCACCATCTTGACCGTGTAATCAGTTTCACCCATGAACAATCCGGTTATGTAATAGCGGTAGCTGTCAAAACGCGGGTCGTTAAATTTGGCGCGGAGTTCATCAATAAAAATTCCAGATTTAATCAACACAGGAATCAAACCGATGGATTTTAAATGCGCTTCATTGTGCCTGCTATGCGACATCAATTCATTGACGCTGACACGACTAAGTTCAACCTCGTCACCTGTGTCTTCGATTTGATAAACACCGCGTAAATGGTCATTGATAAACTGTTTGGCGGCTTTCGCGTTCAACTCATACTTCCCGCGATACTCCTCCCCCGTTGCCAGCACTGGCGCGGCGCGGCGCAATTTTTCAACGCGCGCGGCTTTCTCCGCCGAAAACTCACAGTGCATTTTGCACCTCCTCCGCCACGCGCCGCGCGGCGTCCCGCACCGTCAGCGTCGCGGCCCGCGCCGCCATTGACGCGCGCGATTCGTGGTCGCACCGCAACTCCGACACCGCCGCCGCCAGCCGCTGCCAGTCATCCTTCCCTTCCCTCACCATCAGCGCCGCGCCGGCGGTGATGAAAATCCGCGCGTTGCGCGTTTGGTGGTCGCCAGCGGCGGCGGGATACGGCACCAGCACCGACGGCAAACCAAACCATCCAATCTCCGTCAGCGACGCCGCGCCCGCCCGCGCCACCACCAAATCCGCGAGACTGTACAATTTTTCCATCTCGCCACAATATGGTCGCGTCGCCGCGCGGAACCCGTTGCGGCGGTAATTAATCGCGAGCAAGTCATCCTCCGCCGGCCCGGTCAAATGAATGAACTGCACCTCGTCCCGCCACTGCCGCCACTCCGCCATCGCCTGAATCATCATGCGGTTCAACCCGCGCGCGCCCTGGCTGCCGCCGATGATGGCGACGGTGAATTTCCCCGCGTCCAGCCCCCACCACTCCGCCATCCGCTGACGGTCAAGCCGCCGCAGCGTGGCGCGCACCGGCGTGCCGGTGTGCTTGGTCGCGGCGCCCGGCAAACGTTTCGCGCACTCCGCGAAACCGAGCAAAACCGCGCGCGCGTTTTTCGCCAGCAGCCGTGTCACCCGGCCCGGAACGGCGTTGGACTCGTGCAACAACACCGGCACGCCGCGCCGCGCGCCGCTGAGGATGAGCGGCGCCGAGGTGAACCCGCCCATGCCCAGCACGGCGTCGAGTTGTTGCTCGCGCAGCTCGCGGCCGGCGAGCCGGCAAGCGTCCCAGAATTTTTTGCCGAACGCCAGCGTCCGCAAACCCAGTCCGGGCCAGCCAATCACCGGCAGCGTCACGCTGGCAAACTGCGGATAGCCGGCCAAAATCACGCGGTCAATTTCCTTGGACGAAACGTACAGGCGCGTGGCATGGCCCATCGCGGCCAGCGCTTCCGCCACCGCCAGCCCCGGATACAGGTGCCCGCCTGTTCCACCGCACGCTATGCCGATATTTGCCATAACTCAAATCTCAAAACTCCAATCTCAGCCTTGCGCCTTGAGATTTGAGTTTTGCGTTTCCTTCACATCCGCGCCGTCATCGCCGCCGGCACGTTCGCCGGACGGTTTTTTCGCGTTTCATACACCGCCTGAAAATGAATGTTCAACAAAATCCCTATCAAGCCAAAACACAATAACAAGTTCGTCCCGCCGTAGCTGATGAACGGCAGCCCGATGCCTTTGGTCGGCATCAGGCCGGTGGTCACCAGCAAATTCATCAGCCCCTGCATCCCGATAAGCGATGTCACGCCGATGCCGATGAGCAGGCCCGTCTTGTCCTTCGCGTGCAACGAAATCACGCCACCCGACATCACCAGCAGCAAAAACAAAAACACCACCGTCAGCGTGCAAATCACGCCCAGTTCCTCGCCGATGTTCGGAAAAATAAAATCCGTCTGCGCCTCGGCCAGATACTTCATCTTCTGCACGCCCTTGCCCAAACCCAGTCCGGTCAGCCCGCCGGAGCCGAGCGCGATGAGCGCGTTGATAAGCTGGTCGGCCTCGGCGCCGGCGTATTTTTCGGGATGCAAAAACGCCATGACGCGGTCCCACTTCTGCGGCGAGTGAAACGCCAGGCCCGCCACGCCGCACAAGCCCGTCAGCGCCAGCGCGCCCAGCCAGCGACACTTCACGCCCGCGACAAACATCACCACCAGGCACAGGAACAGCAACAGCGCCGCCGTGCCGATGTCCTTTTGCAGCGCGCACGCCGCCGCCGCCATTCCCAGCAATAGCAGCGGCTTCAACACGCCATCCTTGAAATTCACCGCGAGTTTCTCCTTCGTCCCAAACCACCACGCCAGCGTGACGACAAAGCCGAGCTTGGCGATTTCCATCGGCTGGATGCCCACCGGTCCAACCCGCAGCCAACGGTGCGCGCCGTTCACCTTCACGCCGATATGCGGCAGGAAACACGCCAGCATCAGCGCCACGCCGACGATGAACAACAGCGGCGCGAATTTAATCCAGCGATGGTAGTCAATTTTCATCGCCACCAGGCACAGCGCGAGGCCGCCGCCCAAAAACACCGCCTGCCGCTTGACGAAGAAAAACTCCTCGCCGTTGTTGCCGCGCGCGAACGCGCCCACACTCGTCAGAATCACCAAACCAATGGAGACCAGTCCGAGCACCGCGATAATCAGAGTGTAGGCGCTGTTCTTGCTCATGTTTAATTCCGGTTTCGCGGCAGCCGCGCCACGTTTACATCCTGCAACGCTGACGGTGACACGGGCCGGGCCGTCTCGCGCGCGGTCAGCGGCACCTTGATTTCCACGCCGACCTTCAGCTTCGACGGGTCGCTGATGTTGTTCGCCCTGGCAATCGCTTCGGGCTTGGTGTTGAACCGACGCGCGATTTTGTACAACGTGTCGCCCGGCGCAATCTTGTACATTTGGTACGCGGGCAGTGGCGGGATGTTGTCGGTCACGACCGGCGTGCCCACGCGAAACGCGGGGCGGGTGGCGAAAGTCCCGGTTGTATCAATAACCGGTGAATTGTCGGCAACCGCCGGCGCGACGCCACCGTCAGCGTCGGAAACTTTCAGCACCTGCCCGATTTTCAGCGCGTCGGACACCAGACCGTTGCCCTGCTTCAACTCCGCCACGCTGACGTTGAACTGGCGCGCGATTTTGTACAACGTGTCGCCTTTCCGCACCGTGTACGTTCCGCCGCCGCCCGTCACCGGCGCGGGCGTTTCCACCCGCGTCATCGCCGGCGACTGCGCTTGGGTCGGCACATCCACGGTTATGTTCCACGACGGTACCGGCGCCGTCGGCGCGGGGGTGATGGCCGTGTTGTCCGGGGTCACCGGCGACACATCGCCACCGTCCGTCTCGCGTCCGCCCTCCGCAGGCGGCAGGCTGGCCGTCGTGTTATCCTTGGTTTCCCCGATACCGGCGGCCATCTCCGCCCCGGCCTTGGCGCCGGTGTTGCCTTTCAGCAGGGTGAACAGCCCCAGCCCCGCAATCACCACCACATGCGCCGCGATTACAATCACCACCACCCGCGACAGCCTCGGGCTGGCGATGGTTCCGGTACTTTGCCCGTTGTTTTCCTCACTCATACGTTTCTCCTCTTGATTTGGTTTTATTTGTTAGTCTAGCTTGGCGACCAGTTCCCCGAACTGTCGTCCTCTATCCTCAAAATTTTTGAACATGTCGTAACTTGAGCAACCCGGCGACAGCAGCACGACGTCGCCCGCCCTCGCCAGCCGCGCGCTGACGCTCACCGCCTCGGCAAAATCCGCCGCGCGATGGCAGCGCACATACTGCCCCCACGCCGCCACCAATTTGTCCTGCACCTCGCCGATGGCGACCACTTCCCGCGCTTTCTCCGCCAGCAAATTTTTCAGCGGCGCGAAATCAAAGCCCTTGTCCTTCCCGCCGGCGATGAGCACCACGGGCCGCGTCTGCCCCAGCAGCGCCTTTTCCAGCGCGTCAATGTTCGTCGCCTTCGAGTCGTTGATGAACGTCACGCCGCCGCGTTCGCGCACGACCTCGCAACGATGCGGCAGCGCGCGGTAGGCCCGTAGCGCGTCAATCGTCTCCGTCAGCGGCACGCCGTGCAGGTCGGCGACCGCCAGCGCCGCGAGTTGGTTCTCCGCGTTGTGCGGCCCGCGCAACCGCGTCTTTTCCTGCGCCAGCACCCGCTGACCGTGATAACACAAATAACCGCCGGTGAACGTGTAATCCGCCCCGCCATGATAAGCGCTGACGGTCACCCGCCGCGCCGCCAGCGCCGGCAACTCGCAATCGGGATTCACCACCGCGAAATCCTCCGCCGTTTGGTTCATGAACACGCGGATTTTCGCCTGCCGGTATTCCCCCATCGTCTGGTAACGGTCGAGGTGGTCCGGCGTGAAATTCAAATACACCGCCACGCGCGGACGAAACGTCTCGATGCCCTCAAGCTGGAACGAACTCACCTCCAGCGTGATGACGTCCAGCGGCTCCCCGGCGCGCACCACGTCGCTGAACGGCACGCCGATGTTGCCGCATGCCACCGTCTGCAAACCGCCCGCTGACAGTGACGCCGCGACCAATTCCGTCGTGGTGCTCTTGCCGTTGGTGCCGGTGACGGCGACGACGGGCACCGTGCAAAAGCGGTACGCCAGCTCCAACTCGCCGATGACCGGCACGCGCTCGCGTTTCAACTGCGTCACCAGCGGCACGCTCGGGTTGATGCCCGGCGACAGCACGCCGAGGTCGAAACGGCAGGGCGTGAAGCCCGTCGCTTGCGTTTCCACGCGCATCCCGCGCGCGCCCAACCCGCGCGCCACCTGGTCGACGCGCTCGTTCAGATAATTATCACGTATTATCACGTTAGCTCCTTTCTGGCACAAGAGTTCGGCGGCCGCCCGGCCGCTTTCGCCCAGCCCCAACACCACCGCTTGCTTGCCTCTGACCAAATTCTCGTTCATCCCAAGACCTCACCGTCAGCGTATCTTCAGCGTCGCCAGCCCGACGAGCGTGAAGACCAGGCACAAAATCCAAAACCGCACAACCACCGCCGTCTCGCTCCAGCCCCTCAATTCAAAATGATGATGAATCGGCGACATCGCAAAAATCCGTTTGCCAGTCAGCTTGAACGACGCGACTTGCAGAATCACCGACAGCGCCTCCATCACGAACACGCCGCCGACGATGACCAGCAGCAGCCCCTGCCCGACGCAAATCGCCACCACCGCAATCGAGCCGCCGATGGCCAGCGACCCCGTGTCGCCCATGAACACTTTGGCCGGATGACAGTTGAACCACAAAAAACCGAGGCACGAACCGGCCAGCGCCGCCGAGTACACCGCGAGCTCCTCCGCCTGCGGCACGCGCGTCAGCAGCAGATAATCGGCGGAGATTTTGTGGCTGACCAAATACGCCAGCGCGCCGTAAAACACCACGACCGGCAACGCGCAGCCCGCCGCAAGGCCATCCAGCCCGTCGGTCAAATTCACCGCGTTCGACGTGCTGACGATGACCAAAATCACAAACGCCAGCGAAAGCCAGCCCATGTCGCTGACGATGGCGACTTTCAGAAACGGCACCTGCAAACTCCGCGCCAGCGTTTCCGTTTGCGGCAGCAACATCAGCGCCGCGCCGAAGCCGAGCGCGATGATGACTTGTCCCACAAACTTTTGCCGGCTGCTGATGCCGTCTGATTTCTTATGGCGAACCTTTTGGAAATCATCCGCGAAACCCAGCGCGCCGAGCAACAGCGTCGGCGTCAGCGCCAGCCAGACGAAATGATTGTCCAGGCGGCACCAAAGCAGCGCGCTCATCGTCAGCGAGAACAAAATCAACAGCCCGCCCATCGTCGGCGTGCCTTTTTTGTTGTCATGCAAATCCGCCAGCTCGCGCACCTCGTCCCGGCCGCGAATGGGCTGGCCGAGTTTCAGCCGCGTCAGCGCGCGAATCACCGCCGGCCCCATCCACAGCGTGAACGCGAACGCGCACACCGCCGCCAGCAACGCGCGAAAGGTCACGTGCTCGAACATCCGCAGCGGGCCGAACACTTCCCTCAACTGGCTCAGGAAATACAGCATGACGCCCCCCTCCGTTCGAGTTCGCCGACCACCAACTCCATCCGCTGACCGCGCGAGCCTTTGACCAAAATTTTGTCGTCCGCCCGCGACCGCGCCCAATACGCCGCTGACAGTAAGGCGTGGTCGGGGAAGGCTTGATAATTGTCGTCACCACCAGCGGCGCCGGCGACAAGGTCGCGCGCGTTGGGACCGAGCGCGAACAGCAGCGCGACGCCGTCACGCGCGGCGGCGGCGCCGGCCTCGCGGTGCAACCGCGCCGCGCGCGCGCCCAGTTCGCCCATCGAGCCGAGCAGCGCGACGCGGCGGCCCGCGCCGGGCAACTCCGCCAGCGTGCGAAACGCCGCTGACATTGAGTCCGGGCTGGCGTTGTACGTGTCGTCGAGCAGCCAGCCGTCGCGGAATTTTCTGGCTGATAGTCGATTATTAGGTAGTTTCACCGCCGCCAGTGACGCCGCGATGTCCGCCGCTGAAATTCCCAACTCCGTGCCCAGCGCCGCCGCCAGCGCCGCGTTGCGCGCCATGTGCGCGCCCGTCACCGGCAGCGTTGTCGCGCCGCTGGCCGTCACCACGCGCGCCCTCGTCAACCGCCTCAGCAGCGGCAGCCATTCATCGTCGTGCAAAATGGCGAGACCGTCGGCGGGCAGGCCCGCGATGACCCGCGCCTTTTCCAGCGCGATTTCGTCACGGTCGGCGAACGCCCCAATGTGCGCCCAGCCGACACTGGTGATGACGCCGATGTCCGGCCTCGCCAGCTCCACCAGCGGCGCGAGTTCGCCCGGATGATTCATGCCCATCTCGACCACCGCGAACTCGTGCGCCTCGTCAATCCCCAGCACCGTCAGCGGCACGCCGATATGATTGTTCAAATTCCCCGCCGTCTTGTGCACCTTGAATTTTGCCGCCAGCACCGCCGCGACAAACTCCTTGGTGCTGGTCTTCCCGTTGCTGCCGGTGATGGCGACGACTTTCACCGTCAGCGTCCGCCGGTAATTTTTTGCCAGCCGCTGCAAACCCGCCAAAGTGTCCTCCACCAAAATCAACGGCAGCCCCGCTGACGCTGGCGGAATTTTATCCACCAACGCCGCCACCGCGCCGCGCTCGGCGGCTTGTTGGAGAAAATCATGCCCGTCAAACCTCTCCCCCCGCAACGCCACAAACAAATCCCCCGCTGACAGTGCCCGCGTGTCCGTGACCACGCGCGTCAACGTAGCACAGGCAATCCTGCCTGTGTCCGTGTCCGCGCGCGTAACGCCCAACAACTTCCCGCCCGCGAGTTCCGCGATTTGCGTCAACGTCAGCGGCTTCACGCGGCACCTCCCAACGTAGCACAGACAATCTTGTCTGTGTTTTTATCAGACACAGGCAGGATTGCCGGTGCTTCGTTGTTGACACAGGCAGGATTGCCGGTGCTACGTTTCAAAACTTCTTCCGCCGCCTCGACATCCGAAAAATGCTGGAACATCCCGTTGATTTCCTGCGTGGTCTCGTGGCCTTTGCCGGCAAGGACGATGAGGTCACCGTCAGCGGCATCGCGCAGGATTTCCACAATCGCCGCCGCGCGGTCGGGCACGACGCGATAATTGGTGAAATTCAACACGCCGACTTTCATGTCACGCAAAATAATTTCGAGATTCTCGGCGCGCGGATTGTCGGCGGTGAAAATCGCCTCGTCCGCCAGCTCGCACGCGGCCAGCGCCATCAGCGGGCGCTTCGTCCGGTCGCGGTCGCCGCCGCAACCGAGCAGGATTTTCAATTTCCCCCGGCACAACGGGCGCAAACTTTGCAGCACGTTCCGCACCGCGTCGTCTGAGTGCGCGTAATCCACCAACACCGTGAAACCGCCGCCGTGCGTCACCTTCTGCAACCGCCCGGACACGAACGGCGCGAACGGCAGCCAGTTCGCCAGTTCCTCCAAAGTAGCCTCGCCATTCGCGGCCATCACCGTCAGCGCGGCCAGCGTGTTGGCGACGTTGTATTTGCCAATCCACGGCGACCTGACCAGCAGCGCGCCGTTCGGCGTGACGAAATCGAACACGCTGCCGGTGGCGCTCAGTTGCACGTTCTCCGCGCGATAGGCCGCTGACGGTGAAAAGCCGAACGTTACCGCGCGCGCCGTCAGCGGCACAGCCTCCAGCACCCGCGCGGCGCGGGCGTCGTCGAGGTTGACCACGGCGAGCGCGCCCGCTGGCAGTGACGAAAACAGCTTGAGCTTCGCCACGAAATAATTTTCCAGCGTCTCGTGAAAGTCGAGATGGTCGCGCGTCAAATTGGTAAACACCGCCGCGCGGAACGGCACACCGTACACGCGGTCGAGTTCCAACGCGTGCGAGGACACTTCCATCACCGCCGACTGGCAGCCGGCGTCACGGATTCGCGCCAGCAGCGCCTGCAAGTCCGAACTCTCCGGTGTGGTGCGCGACGACACGATTTTTTCCGCGCCCGCGCGATATTCCACCGTGCCGAGCAGCCCGCATTTTTGGCCGGCTTGCTCCTTGAGATAATGCAGCAGAAAACCGACGGACGATTTTCCGTTGGTGCCCGTGATGCCCGTCAAATCCAGCGTCCGCGCCGGTTGGCCGTAAAAATTCGCCGCCGCCAGCGCCAGCGCCCGCCGTCCCGACTCGACCACTAACACGGGAATATTCGGCGGCGACTCCGGCACTTTCTCCACCATCAGCGCCGCCGCGCCGCGAGCGACAGCATCGGCGACGAGGCGGTGACCGTCAGTCTTGAACCCGCGCCACGTGCAAAACAGCGCGCCCGCCGTCACCTGCCGCGTGTCATACGCCAGTTTTGAAATCTCAACGTCAGCGTCCGCGCCGTGCCGCCCTTTTATTGGCAAATCTTTGGTTAGGAAACTGAGTTTCATTGCATCCCTCCCCGCGCCATGACGCGCGGCTGGTCGCCGGCAATCATGTTCAGTTGCAGCGCCACCTTGTCGGCGATGGCGCTGAACGCCGGCCCCGCGACTTTGCCGCCGTAAATTTGCCCGCGTGTCTCGCGCGGACGGTTCACCAAAATCGAAATCAAAAAACGCGGCTGGTCCGCCGGCACGAAGCCGATGAACGCGCTGTAATACGCGCCATCCTCGTAGCCCCGCAGTTTGGCGCTGTATTTCCGCGCCGTGCCCGTCTTGCCGGCGGCGGTGAAACCCCGCACCCGCGCGCCTTCCGCCGTGCCCTCGTCCGACACCACGCCCTCCAGCGCCGCGCGAATTTCCGCCGCGATTTCCGGCTCCATTACCTGCCGGACCGCCAGCGGCGCGAATTCCCGCACCACCGCGCCGTTCGCACCGACGATGCTCTTCACCAGCAGCGGCCGCATCAGCTTCCCGCCGTTGGCAATCGCGCCCATCGCCATGGTCATTTGCAAATTGGTCACGCCGATTTCGTAGCCAATCGGCACGTGCGTCGGCGACAGCTTGCTCCATTTTTCCGGCGGGCGCAGAATGCCCTCCTGCTCGCCGGGCAGCGCCATCCGCGGGTCCTGGGCGCGCTGACCGAAGCCCATCAGGCGCACATGCTGGTACAACCGCTCCGGCGCCTGCCCCGCCAGCGCCAGCCCCAGCTTGGCAAAGGCGATGTTACTGGAGACTTGCAGGGCGCGGCGCAGGGTGATGGTGCCCGTCGGGTGCGTGTCCCGAATCGTCGCGCCCGCGTAGAGAAACACGCCGTTCTCGCAAAAAATCGGCGTGTCCAGTGTGGCGATGCCCTCGCTCAGCACGGCGCCGGTGGTGACGATTTTGAACGTCGAGCCTGGCTCATAAATGTCCGCCACCGCGCAGTTCCGTGTGTTGTCCATGACATCCTTGACGATGGTGATGCTCTTGCGGTCGTTCGGGTCAAAGGTCGGGCGGTTGGTCAGCGCCAGAATCTCGCCGGTCTCAGGGCGCGTCACGATGATGCTCAGCGTGTCCGGCGCGTATTTTTCCACCAACTTGTCCGCCTCTTCCTCGACGGCGTACTGGATGACTTGGTCAATGGTCAGCACCACATCACAGCCGTCGCGCGGCTCCGTGCTGGACTTGCGGTACGCGGGAATTTCCCGGCCCGACCGGTCGCGGATGATGTGCCGCTCGCCCATCGTGCCCGCGAGATAACCGTCCAGCATTTTCTCAACCCCCGCCGCGCCGGTCTCGGCGACGAGCCGGCCGTTCCAGCCCGCGCGTTGCTCCCCGACCAGATTGGTGAAACCCAGCACGTGACTGCCCTCGCGCCCGCTTGGATAAACACGCTTGGGATGGTCCTCGTAGGCGAGGTAACGGATCTTCGGCAAGGCTTTCAGTTGCGCGACCATGTCGGTATCCAAGTCCCGCGCCAGCGGCACATGGCGCTTGGCGGGGTCAATCAAGCCGCGCAACGCTGACGGTGACAATCCGACGAGCGCCGCGACCTCGTCCAGTCGCATGGGATTTTCCTCCGCCATTTTGCCGTCGAGAAACAAATCCGTCACCGTGACGCTCTGCGCGTAAATGCGCCGCTGACAGTCCAAGATGCGCCCGCGACCGGCGGGCAGCGGCACCACGCGCATCTGCGTTTGCAGCGCCTCCCGCCGGTAGTCCTCATGGCGCCACACCTGCAACCACACCAGACGGCCCGACACAACGGTAAACCCGATTGCGAAAAGCGTCACCACCGTCAGCGCCCGAATCCGCATCAGATTGTTCACGGCCAAGCCCTCCGGTCCGGACGGCGCGCCAGCATGGAGGCTTGGAAACTTTGCGCGTCGAGCACCTGCAACTGGTTCAGCTCCACCATGTCAATGCGGTAATGCGCCAATTGCTTTTTCAACATCTTCGCGGAGCGCAACTGTCCGCGCTCGCTGTCCCGCCGCAGGTTGTTCTGCGCCTCTTTTTTCAACGCCGTGTCCAGCGTCGCGCAATCTTTTGCCAGGGTATTGTTCTTGATGTGCAAGTGCAGGTAGAACAGCCCGCCGACGGTCAGCACGCCGAAACACACGACCCAGACCCAAATCTTGCGGGAGGGCAGGCTGTTGGCGGGCTTGAGACGGTTGCGGCTCATACGATTTTCTCGGCGGCACGCAGGCGGGCGCTGCGGGCACGGGGGTTAGCGGTTATCTCATTGTCAGCGGGCAGCCAGCGGCCCAGCTTGCGGAAACAATAATCGGGGTTGGGCCGGCCAAAGGCGTAGCGGTCACCACGCAATTCCGGCTCGCTGCGGATGGCGATAAAGTCCTTCACCAGCCGGTCTTCCAGCGAATGAAAACTAATCACGCCGAGCCGCCCGTGTTTTCCCAGCGCCGGGGGTGTCACCGCCAGCGCCGCGCGCAACGCGCCCAGCTCGTCGTTCACCGCGATGCGGAGGGCCTGAAACGTTTTCGTCGCCGGGTGAATTTTCGCGCCGCGCCGCCCGCCGACGGCCTGTTCAACGACAGCGGCCAGCCGCGCCGTGCGCGTGATGGGTTCCCGCTGACGCTCATCGACAATGGCGCGGGCGATGCGGCGCGCGCGCGGCTCGTCGCCGTAACGAAAGATAAGGTCCGCCAATTCCCGCTCGCTGGCGGTGGCCACCAAATCGGCGGCGCTGACGGCGGCCTCTTGATTCATCCGCATGTCCAGCGGCCCGTCGAGTTGGAAACTGAAACCGCGCGCCGCCGTGTCCAGTTGCGGCGACGACACACCAAGGTCAAATAAAATTCCGTCGAACGGGCCTAACTCGTCACTGACTGTTACCAATGTTGAAAAATTTACGCGACGAAAAGTGAACCGCCACGGGAACTCCGCCGCCAGTGACGTCGCGGCGCGTTCAGCGTCAGCGTCCTGGTCGAGCGCGACCACGTCAGCGCCCGCCGCCAGCATGGCGCGACTGTGGCCGCCGCGACCGAAAGTCGCGTCAAGCATCCGCTTTCCCACCGCTGGCTGCAACGCTTCCATAACTTCCCACAACAACACCGGCGTGTGCGCTCCCGCGCTCACAAGCCGGCCTCTTCCACCGTCAACGGCTCATCCCCGCCGGTGGCTTGCGACATCTTCTTGTCCCAAATCTCAAAATGGTCGAACCGCCCTTTTAACACCGCATCCTTTTTCAACTTCGCCGTCGCGCGCAACGACTCGCGCACCATGACGCGATGCTGCTGGTCAGGCTCAACGCCCTGAATCAGCGGCGCGAGTTTTTCCAGTTGCTTGCGACGCGGGTCGTTCACCGGCAGCGCCGCCAGCTCGCTGGTTTTCGCCGCGAGCCAACTGCCCGGAAAAACCTTCAAGCATCCCGCTGACGATGGCACGACGTAGAGCCGCGACTCGAACCCGTTGCCGCGCCACTCACGCGGCACCGTCACGCGACCTTTCTCATCGAAAGCGTGCTCAAAAGTGCCCGTGTAATTCTGTTTTACTCCGTCGTTCATGGTGACAATATTGCCTTAAACTATAGTTTCTTCAACCATTTCACCCCACTTTTAACCACAATTTACCACCGCCGTCAATTTTAATCGGATTTTTTTGTAAAAAAATTATAGCATTGCATTACGGCCATTGGCCGAGTACCCCGTCATCCTGAGCGCAGCGCCGTAGGTGTGTAGTCGAAGGAGCGGTGTGGTGAACATCAGCGGATTAGTCGTCATCAGCCTGTTGGTCAATGCTGGGCCGCTTCTTCGCCCTTCGGCTCCGCTCAGGGTGACGCGCCCCTTCAGGGCTACGCTCAGGATGACGTAGTACTCGGTCTATGTTATGATGAATTACCATAGGCTGAAGAGACAAAGGCAACAAAAAACCCCGGCGGGTTAGGCCGGGGTTTTTGATTCACGATTGGATTAATAAATCGTGGTCGGTTCGTCTTTCAGAACTTCAACACTGAATTGGTCAGTCTTCAGATACGCCTTGAACACCGCGTCGCCTTTCTTGAGGCCCTTGACGGTGATGGTCCACGTGGCCTTTTGCTTCGGTTCCAGCACCGGATACGGCGAGAAGGTGGCGGTCTTGGCGTCGAAGGTGCCCTTGGTGTCGCCCGCGACCGCGACGATTTCTTCCAATTCACCAACTTCGCAACGAATCTTGATGTTGGTATCCTTGGCAAAACCTTGGTTCAGCGCGGTGATGGTGTACACCGTGGTCTCGCCAACCTGAATCGGATCGGGACTGTCGATGGTGCCCAAGTGCACGGCAGCGACGCCCTTAACGTTGGTCACGGCTTTGTCGCTAACCGACTGGCTGCAATTATCCTGCGCGGTGGCGCTGGCGTTCACCGTCGGCGAGCTGGTCGGGATGACTGTGAAGCTATAGGTGACGTTACCGCCGGCGGGAATGTTGACGGCGGGCCAGACAATGTAATCATCTTTGCCAACCGCGGCGGTGCCGCTGGCGACGGAGAATTGCGAGCCGGCTGGCACGGGACTGGTGACGACAGTCTGATTTGCCGGACCGTTGCCGCTGTTAGTGACAACAATATTGTAGGTGGCTGAACGCCCTTGGATGACTTCGCCCGGGCCAGTAATTTTGACCTTCAGCGCCGAGGCGGAGACCACGGTCAGCACCTTGTCTTCCTCGCTGACGACGGTGTTGGAAATGCCGCGGATGGCAGTGTACATATTGCCGGTCTTGGGAGCCTTGGCCTGAATCTCGATTTGCTTGGACTCGCCGGGTTGCAGTGTGCCAACCGGTGTGTGCCCGCCACGAGTGCCATCGAGAGCTTCGAGGTCGCTAGTTTTGCCACCGTCAACGATGACATTGTCCAGCGGGATGCTGCCAATGTTGGTGACGGTGTACACCAACGGGATGATGTCGCAAAGGCTGGCGGTCTTCGGCGCGGTGACCTTGACCTTCAAGCCGGCTTGCACGACATCGGTGGTGGCGCAAACTTGGTCATCGTAGCTGACGTAGCCGCAACTGGAAATTTTGCCGGTGGCCGGCGCGGAGCCGACAACGTCAATGACCAGTTTCTCATTGGCCTTCAACACGGGCAGCAGCCATTTGGCTTGGTTGCCGCTGGTGGTGGGCTTGGGATTTGAACTGACGATTTTGAAACTGGCCGGCAGTTCGTCCGTAATCACCACGTTGGTCAAATCCTGCCCGCGCAGGTTGGTGACAATGAACTGGTAGTTGTATTCCTTGCCGACCAGCGCTTGCTTGGGCACGATTTTGTCCATGCGAACGGCGCTGCTGTCAAGGAAGCCCGTTGGATATGCGGCGGAACACTGCGAGTAAGTCACGCCATCGCGCACGAACTCGGAGTAGTGCTGCAAATAATTTGATTGATTAGTTCCGGCACAACCGCCAATAATGACGGCGAACCCCAAAGCAAGAATATTTTTTACTAGGCTTTGTTTCATAACGTAATCTTACATTAAACGATTTTTAGAAAATGCCAACAAATTTATGCGCATATTTCAATTTTTATTAAAATGGCCGGCCAGTCACTTTTTCGCTGGGATTGGCATGTGGCTTGCTATCAGCGTCAGCGCGGCCCCGGAACTGCCGGCGCCGGGCGCGCTGCGGTGGGATGCGGAAAAGCTGGAACAGCGCGCGGCGTGGGCGGACCAGGAACTGGTTTATCAATACCAGTTCACCAACAGCGGGCGCCGGCCGGTGACGTTGCGCGAGGTGGCGACCTCGTGCGGTTGCACGGAGTTGGACCGCGCGGTGTTGAAAACTTATCGGCCCGGCGAGCGCGGGACGCTGACGGCGAAGTATCGCATCGGCGGACGCACGGGACGGCGCATCGAGACGCTGATGCTTGAGAGCGACGAGGATGGCGGGCGGGTGTACAAGCTGCTGCTTGTCGCGGATTTGCCGGAGTTGGCGAAATTGCAACCGGCGTTCGTGCATTGGAACAGCAGCGAGAAAGTCTCGACGAAAATCATGCGCGTGGACTGGCAGGGGCCGGGGACGGCGGAGTTGTCAGCGTCAGCGCCGGAGGAAAAGGGGTGGCGGGTAGAGACGCGGGTCATCGTCAGCGGCAGGAGTTGGGAGTTGCTGGTCACGCCGCCGACCACGGAAGGCGACATGATTGTACCAATCCCACTGCGGTTCAGGAATCCGCAAACCGGCGAGCGTGAATTGCGGGCGAACGCAATGTTGCAGCCGGACCCATCGCGCCGCTGATGTTGAGGCAAATGCCGCCGGCTGCCGCCGACCATTCAGCCGATGGCATGCCGGCGCAATCCGCGCAGCATGGTGATTTCCGGCTGGCCGGCGATTTGCGGCAGCGGGCGCGGGGTGATGCTTTTGCGGCGACCGGTGAGACGGCGGTAGCGCCGGAGTTGCCCGGCGACGAATGCCTTGCTGCCCAGCACCGCGCCATCCGTGAAATAGCGCATCCGGCAGCGCAGCAATTCCGCCGCTGATAGTGAACCGTTTTCCTTGAGTACTTTTTCAATCTCCGCCGCTGACGGCGCCGCCGCGTCGGGCTTTTTCCTTCCGCCGTACAGCATCCGCCGGTATGCTTGCTGCGTTGTTGTCCAAGCGGTTTGTTCCAGCACCGCGGCCAGTGACACGCGCAATTTTTTATGTCCCGCCACCGCCTCCGCGTAACCGCAAAAGCGATAGTCCTTCGGGTCCCTTGTCAAGCCTGCGCGCACCGGATTTAAGTCAATATACGCCGCCATTGTCCGCAACACCGGCCCGTTTTCCACCAGCACGCTCTTGAACCGTTCCGCCCACAGCGTGCCAAAACGCTGGTGTGTTCGATTGTACCACATGGTGAATCGTTGCTTGAGCAACTTCATGAATTGCGACACATCGCCCATCAAGGCGAGTTGCCGCCCGCGCCACTCCTGACCGTCAGCGTCGTTCGTCGCAAGCATTTTTCCCAAGACCTCTGGATGGGCTGGCTGGAACTTGGTCGGCCGCGGATGCAGGATTTTATATCGGCGCAATAATTCCACGTCGCTGACAGTGCCGGCCTTGGGCACCAGCACGAGGATATGGAAATGGTTGGAGAGCAGCGCATACGTCAGGATTTCCACCCCGCAAAACTCCGCCACCTGCCACATTTGCCTGCGAAACATCTCGCGGTCATCCTCAACGAGCAACCGTTCCCCGTTGACCGTCCGCGAAATGCAATGATACACCGCCGTTTCTTCCGACGTCGGCACCTTAATTCGAGCAATTCTCATAACGCACACCAAAATAAGAAAAATTTATGATGTTTGTCAACAAAATTTTATCTGTCCCTTAATTTTTATTTGTAATTTGGCATGGATAGAGTTGGCGGATGAATCTTAGCGAGATTTATTTTACCGCGTTGTGCAGGTAAATCGGGTCGAGGGGGAGAACGGGTTCGGCGGGAAAATTCAAATGGGCGTGACCAAGGTTTTCGGCGGTTGGAAATTCCACTCGCGTGATGTGTGGGAGAACTTCGACACTGATGGTGAGTTGATGCCTCGTGGCGAGGGTTGCCAATTCATCGGCGGTGACCAACCGGGTCGGCGCGGTCAGCGCACCGTAGGCGTAGGCGGTGTGGAAGAATTGGCCGCGCCGCGCGTCAGCGAAGATGGCGAGGTCGGGCACGTCGCGAAATTGCCACGCCAGCGCGTGCGTGCTGCGAATTGGCACAACAGGACACCCCAGCACCGCCGCCAGCCCTTGCGCCGAGGCGATGCCAACACGAATGCCACTGAACGAGCCAGGGCCAACGCCGACGATAATTTCCCCCACACCGCCAAGCTCGCCGCTGATGGTGAGCAACCCCGGCGCAAGGTTGCCCGACGCCCGCCCGCTGACGGTGGCGGCCTTGACACACTGACCGTCAGCGAACAGCGCCCAACTGCCCGTGGCGGCGGAAGTCTCGATAACTAAAAATTTTTCCACGCCGCTCATGGTCGGCTTACCTCAATCTCCCGCCGTTCCCCGCCGCTGACGGTGATATATATATCCCAACAATCCGCCGGCCACGGTCCTGGATAACGTTCCGGCCATTCGATGACCGTCAGCGCCGCGCCCGCCGGCAAATGCTCCGGCAAATCCAGCAATGTCCAGTCAGTGTCAGCGCCCAGCCGATACAAATCCCAATGAAACACCGCCAACCGCCCCGCGCGGTACTCATGCAGCAGCGCGAACGTCGGGCTGGTCACCGCCTCGCCCGAACCCAGAGCCGCCACCAGCCCCTGCAACCACGTCGTCTTTCCCGCGCCGAGGTCGCCGTGCAACCGCACCACCATGCCGGCGTGAGCGTCAGCGACGAAACGCGCCGCGTGCGCTCGCGTCTCGGCGGCGGATGTGGAAATGAAAACGGCGGATTTAGCGGACATGGGCGTCACCGTCAGCGGCTACCGGCCCGCGCCACCCTGCGGCAGTTCGCGCAACAACTGGTTCGCCTCGTTCAGAAAGCTACTGTTCACGTTCACCTCGCGTGAAATGAAATCCGTCAGCGTCTGGCGCGCGGCGCTGACATTGTGTCCTGCCAGATAAACACGCGCCAGCGCGACCGCCGCGCCGCCCGCGTAAGGATTGGCCGGCTTGGCGTCAACGATGGCGAGATAAGCGGTCTGTGCCGCGTCGGTCTGTCCGTCAGCGGCGAGGCTTTGCGCCCGCGCGAACTGCACGGCGGACACCAACGATGAATCGGCGTATTTCTGCAAATAACCCGCGTACAACTCCGCCGCCCCCGCGTAATCCTGTTTTTCCTGACGGTCAGCGGCTAACAGTAGCAGCGCCGACCCGGCGGCGGCAGTGCCAGGATATTGGTCAACAACCTGCTGCCACTGCGCCGCGTCATGGGCAGCAGCCAGCGCGGCGGCGGCAATCTCGGCGGTTTGCTGCTTCTGGTACCAATAATAAACAGCGGCCCCCACGACCGCCACAGCGACAGCCGCGCCGATGATGAGCTGCCACGCGATTTTTGCCAAACTGTTATCCTCGACCAACACCGGCTGGTCGTTAAAAGAATTGTTGTCTTGTTCTGCCATAGATGGGGGACAAGCATGGAAAAGGTTGAGCGGTTAGACAAGCATAAAGTTTGGTGCACCTACGAATCAGGTAAAAAAGTGTGAGTTAAGCATGTCAATAATATTGAATCTGTCCCTAAAAGATATTCTTCACAAGCGATTATTTCAGCTTCTCTTTGTAAAAAATATCGTGTCTCTATGGCGGAATTTCTCAGCACGCCACCGGCGTCAGTGCGGTCACTTTGCCGTTCACGATTAGCGGGCGAATGTTCACTTGCTCGCGGGTCGCCAGGGTTTTCAGGCCGCACACACCGTCAGCGGCGTATTCCTGGCCGACTATCAGCGCGAACCGGTGCCCGCGCTCCTCGGCGGCTTGGAATTGCTTGCCAACCTT
>JAISCS010000109.1 GCA_031265365.1 Verrucomicrobiales bacterium | reverse complement strand
CGGTCAAAGTCACGGCATGACCGCCGTCATCAATGCCGGTGGCATCATAGAACGAATAGGTGTCCTTGTCGTAACTGGCATCGTTCCATAAAAAATCCACACTAACCGCGCCATATTGCCGGATGTAATCCTTGGTGATTTGCAGACCAGCCGTGCCGTTCAGGTCGGTGTAAAAAACATCATGGGCGGTGAACCCGCTGCGGGTGGCGTTTGCATCCGGCACTGGCAGTGGCCGCTGGCCGGCCGTCGGATACGGCGTGACACTCTCGGCAACCAAACCGCCGGCACGCCAACTCAACCGATAGGCATTGTTATTCAATCCGCCCCATGAATCCGCGTTCGGGTTGTTCAAATCCGGGGACTCTTCCCGGTAATAAACCGTGGCCCAATAAGCCGTGTCATACGTGGAAAAATGCCACGCCTTGTCGCTGGTGATGCCCTGCTTGAGGAGCGACGCCTCCATCACCGCCGTCGTCGCGAAACTCCAGCATATGCCGAATGGATTTTGGTTACGCACAGCGGATTGGTATGGTCGCCCGTCATAAGCGCTCTGCGCGGACGCGCCGCTGACGGTGAGGTGGGTGAACAACGCCACGGTCAGCGCGGCGATGATTTTGGCTTGGGATAATTTTTTCACGACACGATGGTGCCATAATTTCAAGTATCTGACAAACCACAAAACTAGTTCCTCGCTAATAACTAATTCCCCTTCCGTGAAGGGGTGGCGCGGAGCGCCGGGGTAGTTCAGCGTTCTGTGCTGAGTCCCCCCTAACGCTGAACTACCCCGTCGGCTTGCGCCGCCACCCCTTCACGGAAGGGGAATTTGTGGTTAGGGACGACCACGTTCCATTTCCTACCCGTAGAGACGTGATATGCCGCGTCTTTACTACCAAGGTACATACCACGTCGTTTGCCGCACTGTCAGCGTTTCATGCTTTGAAAAATAATCCACTGTAGTTGCGTTTGACCGAACCGGTCGAAAATTTTGACCGGTTCGCCAAGGTCAGCGGCACGGCCGCAAGGCTTCAATCTTGCTTTTCCACAAGCGCCGTCCGCTCACGACAAACCGTTCGCGCGCGCCGGCAGTGGCGACGATTAGCAACCCATTAGGCACCACGCCGAGGGTGTTGCTGAAAATCACTTCCTTGATTTGTGCCAGCGGAATTACTAATTCGTGATTTTGCAAATTAAATTGGTGCGAGCGAAATTGCAACCGGTCGGTCAACAGCCATAATCTGCCACCGACCGCCTCGCCGTTGTGGAAATGGTTGGCGCCGCCGGAATGGATGACCGGCTCACCATCAGCGAGGGGAATTTGTGTTTGCTGGTTGACGGTTTTTGAGGTTACGAACCAATAAATCCCCACGCCAAACAATACCCCGCCGCCCACTCCCGCGATTATGCCAGTTGTTAACAACCCTGTCGGTGCCCAAGTCAGTTGCAGCAACATTAACCACACGGCAATCAACAAGCCAAACACCACTCCCGCCAAGATTGATTTTTTAAGGTTATACATGATTAGCAGTGGAATTTACCGAGGGGAGGGGTGATTGACAAGTAATAGTTTGGAGGTTCCACAGCGCTATAACGCTGAACTACCCCGTCGGCTCGCGCCGCCACCCCTTCACGGCAGGGGAATCGCTAGCGCGGGAACGCGACGGGAAAGGATTAATTCGAGAGTGCGCGAGTTCCCCACTCACCACTATAGCAGTTCCTCATCACATTGACAGAGTACCCCATCATCCTGAGCGCAGCCCTGAAGGGGTGCAGTCGAAGGAGCGGCCCAGCACGGACCAACAGACTGATGACGACTAATCCGCTGATGTTCACCTAACCGCTCCTTCGACTACGCACCTACGGCGCTGCGCTCAGGATGACGGGGTACTCGGCCAATGGCGTAATGCAATGCTATAGGTGCACGCCGCTGGCGCCGAGGTCGGCCTCGTCGTTGATGAGGGCGCTGCCGTTCATGTTCCACGTGCCGGAGAGGCCGCTGTTGGTGGCCGCCATCGATGTGGATGGCGGTGCCGCTCACTAACTTCCCCTTCACGAAAGGGGGAGTTCTAGATTAAAAAGGGGCTGGAGGTGCTGCTGTCGCCTTTGACGCTTAGCTCGCGCTGTAGCTCGTTCACGTCCTGGGTGCAGTAGAAGGTGGTACCGGTCGTGAGGACCACCAAGGTCTTGATGTCGCCGGAATGGAATTTGCTCATGTAGGCGATGTGGTTGGCGTTAATGTACGCGTAATGCAGCTCGCGGTTGTCGGTGTCGTGGAGTTGGTGGACAATGCCCAGTAATTTCATCGCCGCTGACAATGACAGAATCAGGCTTGCGCGTCGAGCAATTTCAGCAGGCCGCGCTCGTCCACGACGGCCCAGAGGCTGGCGATTTTGTCGTCGCGGAAATGAAAGAGGACGGCGCCGGACCAAGAGACGAGTTTGCCGGTGGGCGGGTAGCCGAAGAAAACGCCAGTGTGGAAACCGTGATAGTGCATACGGGCGAAGGCTTTGTCATCCTGGGCGACCAGTTCAATGACCTCGGCCTCGTAGTCGTCGAGGGCGGCGTGCATACGGTCCACGTAGGCTTCAAAGGCGTCGTGGCCGGCGCAGAGATGGCCGAGGGCGCCGCAGAAGGAAAAGTCGTGGTGCAGGAGGACGGGGATTTTGGTTTTGTCCTTAATATTCCAGATGTCAGTGTAGTATGACTTGACCGCTTGATAAATCGTCCGGTTTTCCATGAGGCGGATTATAACGCGGGCGAGAGGAATGTCGATATTTACTATTTTCACCGCAGAGGCACGGAGGACGCGGAGTTTTTTTAGAATGATTACCAGTTGACGAGGCAGGGATGGCCGGTGTGCTGGCGGCTGGCGGGGGTGTATTGGTGGAACTCGATGCTGGTGCCGTCAGGGTCCTGACACCAGATTTGCCAACTGTCGTCGGCACCGAGGACGGGGGCGGGGGTGGCGGTGGGGATGTGATGGTCGTGCAGCCTCAGCGTCAGCGCCTGAATGTCGTCGGTTTCGAGGCAGATGTGGCCGATGGCGGGTTCGAGGTTTTTGGGGGCAGTGTCGCGGTGGAAGACTTCGATGAACTGACGGTCGCTGATTTCCAAATAGAAGCCGACGCGGGTTTCACCTTTCATGAAGGGGAATTTGAGTGTTAGTCCGAGGATGCCGCAGTAGAAGCGCTCGGTGCGGTCAAGGTCGGTGGAATAGAGACAGGCGTGGGCGAGGCGGGTGACGGTCATGCGGGGGATGTTAACCATTCGCGCGGGCGGAGCAAGGAAAATATTCCCCTCTGCGAGAGGAGAATTTCTCATTTCCTGCGATACTGGCCGGGTGACAACTTGGCCAGAGCGCGGAACACAGCGGAGAAATAATACTCGTCCTTAAACCCGCTGAGGGTGGCGATTTGTTTCAGCGGCAGCCGCGAGTGCGCGAGCAGCGACTTGGCGCGTTCCACGCGGGTCTCGTTCAAATAGCGCACCAAAGTCTTGCCGCGCCGCGCCTTGAACAAGTGCCGCAGATAATGGTCGCTGATGCCGACGCGGGCGGCGATTTGCGGCACGGATTGCAGGCCGGACCAATGCTCGCGAATGAATTGCTCGGCGTTCAAGACGTATTGCTCCGGCGGCGGCGCGGCCTCGCGGCGGGAGGCGCGGGCGTGCAGATTGAGCAACGTGAGCAGCAGCGTGGTGGCGCGCAGGTTGAAAATCACCCGCTCCGCGCCGCTCAGGCGCGGGTAGCCGTGGGACAACAGGCGCAGGTCCTCAATCAGCGCCGGCATGGTCAGCGGCGGCACGTAGAGATGACTGGCGGCGAACAGTTCACGGCCGGCGGGCGCGGCGATTTGCACGCACCAGTCCTCGCCGGCCTTGTTCATCACCTGGTCGTGCGGCTCATTGGCGCGGTAGATGATGACGCTTTGCTCTTGGAACGGCACTTCCAGTTTGCGCCGGGGCAGCCGCGTGCGCCCGCTGCCGGTGGCGTGATAGACCAGCTCAATGCCCGCGTGCGCGTGCACTTCGCAACACACGCCGACCCGCAGCGGCACACGCATCCCGGCGAGGAATTGCAACGGACACTCGGCATGGCGCGGCATGGCGGACAGTTATAATGAAAACCTCGTCGCCGCGAAAGGGAAATAACCAAAAATCATAAAATATAGCCGTTTATTTGAATGGGCGGGACGCTGACGGACGGCTTTCATGGTCACCTCTATGACAGCAAAACGTTTGGTATTCACGGGCAAGCAACAAGTACAACTGGAAAATTACGAACCGGAGCCGCTCGGCGCGCGGTCGGTACTGGTCAAGACCGCCGTCTCGCTGATGAGCACCGGCACGGAAAACATCGTCTTCAATCGCTGGTTCGAGGCCGGCACGGGCTGGGACGACTGGGTGAAGTATCCGTTTTATCCCGGCTACGCCGCCGTCGGCACCGTCGCGGCGGTGGGCGCGGAGGTGACGACGCTGCAGGCGGGCGACCGCGTGGCATACCGCCTCGGACACCGCTCGCACGCGGTGGTGGACGCGGCGGAGTGTTACCCGATTCCGGCGGGGATTCCCTTCGAGCAGGCGGTGTGGTTCGCGCTGGCGAAAATCACGTTTATCGGCGCGCGCAGCGCCGGGTACCGGCTGGGCGACCACGCGCTGATTATCGGCGCCGGCCCCATCGGGCAAATGGAAACCCGCTGGGCGGCGGCGTGCGGCGTGCAAAAACTCATCGTCGCCGACGCCATGCCAAGCCGGCTGGCGCTGGCCACGGCAGGCGGCGCGACGGCGGTGCTCGCGGGCAACATCGGCGAGGCGCGTGCGGCGGTGCTGGCCGCCGGCGACGGGCAGTTGCCGCGCGTGGTGGTGGATTCCACGGGCAACCACAAGGTGTTTGTCGAGACGCAACGGCTGGCGCGGGATTTCGGGCGCATCGTGCTGCTGGGCGACACGGGCGAGCCGTCGAAACAAACGCTGACGCACGAGGTGATGCGACGCGGGCTGGTCATCACCGGCGCGCACGACTGCCACGACAGCGCGGAGTGGAACAACACCACCATCAACCGGTTCTTCTTCCAACTGGTCGCGGCGGGGCGCATTTCGTTGGCGGGCCTGAACTCGCACCGTTTCACGCCGGAGCAATGCGCGGAAGCCTACGACATCGCCAACCGCGCCCGCGCGAGCACGATGGGCATTATCTTTGAGTGGAGCAAATAAATGGCCGCACTCAGACAATCGTTCTCGTGGTGGTGCTTCGTCAATCGCGGCCTCGCGCCGGAGGAATTGCTGCGGGCGGCGGCGCGCATTGGCTACGCCGGGGTGGAGTTGATTGACGAGGCACTGTGGCCGCTGGCGCGACGGCACGGGCTGGGCATCGTCAGCGCCAACGGGCACCAGTCTATCGAGAACGGCCTGAACCGGCGGGAGCACGCGACGCGCATCGAGGCGGAGCTGCGCGCCAATATTCAACAGGCGGCGCGGTGGAACATTCCGGTGTTGATTTGTTTCTCCGGCAACCGCGCGGGCCTCGCTGACGGTGACGGCATGGAGCGTTGCGCGGAGACGCTGGCCCGCGTCGCGCCCGCCGCCGCTGACGCCGGCGTGACGCTGGCGGTGGAGTTGTTGAACAGCAAGGTGGACCATCGCGATTACCAAGCCGACCGCACCGCGTGGGGCGTGGCGTTATGCGAGCAGGTCAACTCGCCGGCGGTCAAGTTGTTGTATGACATCTACCACATGCAAGTCATGGAGGGCGATGTCATCCGCACGATTCAAACCCGGCACCGGCATTTCGCCCACTATCACACGGCGGGCAATCCGGGGCGCGGGCAGCCGGATGAAAACCAGGAGTTAAATTATCCCGCGATTTACCGGGCGATTGCCGCGACGGGTTACACGGGTTACCTCGGCCACGAGTTCATCCCGCGGCTTGATGCGGGGACAGCGCTGGCGCGGGCTTTCGCGGATTGCGCCGGCGCGTGAAAAATTCACCGCAGAGCCGCGGAGGACGCGGAGATTTTAACCACTAATGAAAAAGGGGGGGAGCGCTTGAACGCCGCCGCTGATGGTGAAAATTCAGGGAATGCGGAACGGCTGGCCGGTGTACACATCGTAAACCACTGTGCCGGGCTTCATGCCGAGGTCGCTGATGATGAAGTTGCTGAACGGCGATTGGACTTGACCATTATCCTGCGGAATACCGTACGGCGGGGGCGTCGCCTTGAGCGTCAGCGGCGCGGCGGCGGCGGGACTGGCGCTGGTAGTGGTGGTAACCGTGGTGGTCGTGGTTTGCGTGGCGGGGGCAGTCACGTAAACCGGCGTGGAATAAACCACCGCCGGCCCCCAATAGGCCGCCACATAGTAAGGATAATAACCGCCGTGCCAATGCGGGCGGTAACGGTAGGGATAATAACCATGCCGGTACCCGTGCCCGTACCCCGCGCCAATGCCGACACCGACGCCGACGCGCACATGGGTCGCCGCCCGACCATCGGGAATTGAAAAAAACAGGACGCCAATCGCCACCAGCATCAGCGGTAAATATTTATTTTTCATAATCACGCTCCCTGTCATCCATACAGTAACCGGCGGATTCTGTTACAGTAAATCCAAAAAATGATTTTTTTTATTTGCTTAATCGTGAAATGGCGCCATATTACTTTCCGAAGTAGGTGGTTTTGTTAGTCAAGTAAAATCTTATGACTGGGATAACAAAACAGGCGTCAATGATGGCCCAACAGCATGTTACCATGTTGCTTGCACTGGCTTTTTGCTGGCTTCCAGGGGAACGCCGGCATTTTTATCATCCAATCAACAACCAAAATAAGGAATAATATGAAATACATACTCGCATTCGACCAAGGAACCACCAGCTCGCGCGCCATCGTGTTTGACCACGACGGCAATATCAAGTCGGTGGCGCAAAAAGAATTTAAGCAATATTTCCCGCAGCCGGCGTGGGTGGAGCACGACGCCAGCGAGATTTGGGCGTCGCAAGATGGCGTGGCGACCGAGGCGGTCACGCGCGCGGGGCTGAAGATGAACGACATCGCGGCCATCGGCATCACCAACCAGCGCGAGACGACCGTGGTGTGGGACCGCAAGACGGGCAAGCCGATTCATCACGCGATTGTCTGGCAGGACCGGCGCACGGCGGGGTTTTGCGACCAGTTGAAAAACCAAGGGCTGGCGGGCGAGATTCAGAAACGCACAGGCTTGGTGATTGACGCTTATTTCTCAGGCAGCAAGTTGCGCTGGCTGCTGGACAATGTGCCGGGGGCGAGGCAGAAGGCCGCTGACGGTGAGCTGGCGTTCGGGACGATTGACTCGTGGCTGGTGTGGAATTTGACCGGCGGCAAGAAGCACGTCACCGACCCGTCGAACGCCTCGCGCACGATGTTGTACAACATCAACATCAACGACTGGGACGACGAGCTGCTGAAAATTTTGAACGTGCCGCGCGCGATGTTGCCGGAAGTGGTCAGCAGCAGCGAGGTGTACGGCGAGACCGACCACGGCGTGCCCATCGCGGGCATCGCGGGCGACCAGCAGGCGGCGTTGTTCGGGCAGGCGTGCACGCAGCCGGGCTTGGTGAAGAACACCTACGGCACCGGCTGTTTCATGCTGATGAACACGGGTGACGAGTTGATTCCGTCCAAGAACAATTTGCTGACCACGGTGGCGTGGCGCCTGGGCAAAGGCAAGACGCAATACGCGCTGGAGGGCAGCGTGTTCATCGCCGGCGCGATTGTGCAGTGGTTGCGCGACGGGCTGGGCATCATCCGCCATTCGGCGGAGGTCGAGGCGCTGGCGCGGTCGGTCGCTGACAATGGCGGCGTGTATTTGGTGTCGGCATTCGCGGGCTTGGGCGCGCCGCACTGGGACCAGTACGCGCGCGGCGCCATCGTGGGCTTGACGCGCGGCGCCACGGCCGGTCACATCGCGCGCGCGGCGCTGGAGGGCATGGCGTTCCAGGTCGCTGACGTTCTCAAGTGCATGGAAAAAGATTCCGGCATCAAGTTGAAGGAACTGCGCGTGGACGGCGGCGCGTGCGCGAACAATTTGTTGATGCAATTCCAGTCCGACATTCTCGATGTGCCGGTGGTGCGCCCGGCGGTGACGGAAACGACGGCGATGGGCGCGGCATATCTCGCGGGATTGGCGGTCGGCTACTGGCGCGACCAAGCGGAGATTGCCCGTCAATGGCGCTCCGACAAAGTGTTTAACCCGGCGATGGATATCCAAACCCGCGCCAGTCTCACGAAAAACTGGGACAAGGCGTTGCAACGCGCGAAGGCCTGGGCGGACGCGGAATAGTCATGGTCAGCGACTTGAAACAAAGGAATATGATGAACCGGACCAAATTACTGGAAACCTTGCGGGCGGAAAAACAGTGGGACGTGCTCGTGGTGGGCGGCGGCGCGACGGGACTGGGCGTGGCGGTGGACGCCGCCGCGCGCGGGCTGAAGACGCTGTTGCTGGAGCGGCACGACTTCGCCAAGGCGACCTCCAGCCGCAGCACGAAAATCGCGCATGGCGGGGTGCGATATCTTCAGCAGGGCGACATCCCGCTGGTGTACGAGGCGCTGCATGAGCGCGGACTGATGATTAAGAACGCGCCGCATCTTGTGCATCCGCTGCGGTACGTCGTGCCGACGTTCAAGTGGTGGGAACTGCCATTCTACGGCATCGGCTTGAAAGTGTACGACGCGCTGTCCGGCTTCACCAGCCTCGGCCGCTCCGAGATTTTGAGCCGCGCGAAGGCGCTCGAATATTTGCCGACCATCCGCAAGGAGGTGAACGGCGGCGTGTTGTACATGGACGGGCAATTCGACGACGCGCGGCTGGCGCTGACGCTGGCGCTGACCGTCAGCGACCTCGGCGGCGTGCCGCTCAATTACACGGCGGTCACGGCGCTGACGAAGACCGGCGGGCGCGTCAGCGGCGCGGTGGCGCGCGACGAGGAAACCGGCGAGCAGTTCACCGTCAGCGCCCGCGTGGTGGTGAACGCCACAGGGATTTTCACCGACACCATCCGCCACATGGACGAGCCGGACGCGCCGCATTTGCTCAGCGTCAGCCAGGGCGTGCATATTGTCGTGGACCGGTCGTATTTGCCGGGCACGACGGCGTTCATGATTCCGAAGACCGAGGACGGGCGCGTGTTGTTCGGGATTCCGTGGCATGACCGGCTGGTCATCGGCACGACGGATATTCCGCGCCCCGAGGCCGAGCTTGAACCGAGGCCGTTGGAGGAGGAAATCGAGTTTCTGGTTCATCACGCCAACAAGTATTTGACCAAGCCACTGGAGCGCAAGGATGTGCTGGCAATTTTCGCCGGTCTGCGCCCGCTGGTCGCCGCCGGTGACGGGGAGCAGACGAAAAAACTTTCGCGGAACCACCGCATCATCGTCAGCGACGCGGGGTTGGTCACCGTCGCCGGCGGCAAGTGGACGACGTATCGGCGCATGGCGGAGCAAACGGTGGACCGCGCGCTGACGGTCGGCGGGCTGAAGGCGAAACCATGCCCGACCAAACACCTGCCCCTGCACGGTTATCTCAACGTCAGCGTGACGAAAGATATTCCCGAAACCGTGTACGGCACCGACTGGGCGGAGATTAAAAAAATCGCCGCCGCTGACGGTCAACTGGCGGAAAAGATTCATCCGAACCTGCCGTACACTTACGCCGAGATTGTCTGGTCGGCGCGCGCCGAGCAAACGCGGACGCTAGACGACGCGCTGGCGCGGCGCACGCGCGCGCTGTTGCTGGACGCCCGCGCCGCCATCGAGGTCGCGCCGAAAATCGCGGCGCTGCTGGCGGGGGAACTGGGCAAGGACGACGCCTGGGCGCAAAAACAGACGGCGGAATTTGTCGAACTGGCAAAGGGGTATCTACCATAATTTGTTGTTAGTGAAAACCAAAACGGAGGAAAACAAGATGAAAAGAAGCATGATAAAATGGCGCGCCACTGTCGGCGTGCTGACGGGCGCGGCGCTGATAATGACCGGCGCGGCGCGGGTAATGGCGGGCGTTGGCGCGCCGGTGGAAGCCAAGGAAGTGGACACGGTGAAATGTGTACAAAAGTGCGACAAGGCGACGGGCATTTGGGCGCAACCGTACTTGTTCGGCGACTGGGGCGGCGCGCGCACGAAGTTGGAGGACAAGGGTGTGACCTTCGACTTCAACATCATTGACGACCTGCAAACCGACCTCACCGGCAACCAAACGCACCACCTCACGAACTTCGGACGCATCCGCGGCTCGGTGACGGTGGACTTGGAAAAACTCGCTGACATTGACGGCAAGTTTTTCGTGACCGGCATGTGGCAGTTCGGCAAAAACCTCGGCGCGGAAATCAACACCTTCACCAGTCCAAGCAGCATCGCCGGCTACAACAGCTTCCGGCTCGACGAGGCTTGGTATGAGCAGGGGTTGTTCAACCACAAGCTGCGTATCAAGGTCGGCCAAATCGCCGCGGTCAATGACTTCGGCCAGACCGGGTTGTTCCTGATGAACGATGAAACCGGCTACAGTCCGAACATCAACTTCTACCCGCTGCAACCGTTCAGCCCGTCGGGCAAGCCCGGCGTGGTGCTGACGATTGACCCGTCCGGTGTCGACGACGGCATTTACCTCAAGGTCGGCGCGTTCACGGGGCGCGGTTCCGACCCGTACAAGCCCGACACCAGCGGCTTGAATTGGGGGCAGGATTTCGATAACGGCGTGGCGGGAACTTTTGAAGTCGGTTATAACCAGAATGGTGACTACGCCGGCGTCTACAAAATCGGCGCCAGCTTCAACGACATGAACCGTTACAACGACCTGTTGACCGGCGAGGCCAAGAGGGGCGACCTCGTGGCCTACCTCACCGCGCAGAAAACCGTGTGGCACCCCGTCTGTCCCAAGACCGGCAAGATGGACGCTGACCGTGGCCTCGACTTGTTAGTGCAAATCATGGGCGCGCCGGAAGACCGCAACCCGATTCGCTTCGAGGGCTTGATTGGCGCGGTGTACAACGGCCCATTCGCCTGCCGTCCGCAGGACAAGGCCGGCCTCGGCGTCATCGTCGCCGACGCCAGCAGCGCCGCCAGCTCGTTCAGCAAACGAAACGGCGGCGGCACCGCCGGCACGCAAGTCGCGTTGGAATTGTCCTACCAGTACAATCCCGCGCCGTGGCTCTCAATTCAGCCGGACGTGCAATACATCGTCAACCCCGTCGGTTACGGGGTGCAACCCGACAGTCGCGACAACATCCTGATTGTCGGCTTGCGGACGATGGTGCGGTTTTAAGCAGTTAAACCAAAATCAAAAGAAAGGAATCGTATGTTAAGTGGATATTCGTTCATCGGTGAGTTAATGGGCACGGCGACGCTGATAGTGTTGGGCGACGGCGTGGTGGCGGGCGTGGCGTTGAAAAACTCGAAATCGGAAAATGCCGGCTGGGGTGTCGTCGCGACAGGCTGGGCGTTCGCGGTCATGGTCGGCGTGTTTGTCGCCGGCGCATTCGGCAGTTCACAGGGGGACATCAATCCGGCGGTGACGCTGGGCAAGGCGTTCCTTGCGGGTGACTACCAATTCGTCGCGCCCATGATTACCGCGCAACTCATCGGCGCGTTCATCGGCGCGGTGGTGGTGTGGCTGGCGTATCTGCCGCACTGGAAAATCACCGAAAACCCGGCCACGCAACTCGGCGTCTTCAGCACCGGCCCCGCCGTTCGCTGCCCGGGCTGCAACCTGTTGACCGAAATCATCGGCACCATCGTGCTGGTGCTCGGCGTATGTTGCATCTTCGGCATCGGCACGGAAACCGGCGCCACCATCGCCGGCGGCCTCGCCCCGTATTTGGTCGGCGCGCTGGTGTGGAGCATCGGTCTCTCCCTCGGCGGTCCGACCGGCTACGCCATCAACCCCGCGCGCGACCTTGGGCCGCGCATCGCCCATGCGGTGTTGCCGATTCCCGGCAAAGGCGGCTCCGACTGGGGCTACTCGTGGGTGCCGGTCATCGGTCCGTTCATCGGCGCGATACTGGCGGTGTTGATTTATCGCATGGCGTTGTAAATTAAACCGACGCTAACGGTGGGCGGGAAAAGCCCGTCCACCGTCAGCGGATTGCCGCAAACCGGCAAGGAGTCATTATGAAAAAGCTAATCAATTCTCCCGAAAAACTAGTGGTCGAATCAACCGAGGGGTTTGTCGCGGCGCACGCCGACTTGGTGAAAGCGCATTTTAACCCGAATTACCTCGCCCGCGCGGACGCGCCCGTGCGGGGCAAAGTCGCCATCGTCAGCGGCGGCGGCAGCGGGCACGAACCCATGCACGGCGGCTATGTCGGCGCGGGAATGCTCGACGCGGCCTGTCCGGGCGCGGTGTTCACCAGCCCGACGCCCGACCAGATGTACGAGGCGGCCAAGGCCGTGAACGGCGGCGCGGGCGTGCTGCTCATCGTCAAGAATTACACGGGCGACGTGCTGAACTTCGAGATGGCGGCGGACTTGCTGCGCGCCGACGGGGTCGCGGTGGAGAGCGCGCTGATTGACGACGACGTGGCGGTGAAGGACAGCCTGTACACCGCCGGACGGCGCGGCGTGGGCGCCACGGTGCTGGCGGAAAAAATCACCGGCGCCGCCGCCGCTGACGGTCTGAAATTGAAGGAAGTCGCCAACCTGTGCCGCAAGGTCAACGCCAGCGCCCGCAGCATGGGCATCGCGCTGACCTCGTGCACGGTGCCGCACGCCGGCAAGCCGACATTTGACTTGCCGGATGACGAGTACGAACTGGGCATCGGCATCCACGGCGAGCCGGGCCGCACGCGGCTGAAACTCGAACCCGCCGACCAAATCGCCGGACGCATGATGGAACCCATCATCAGCGACCTGCCGTTCAAGGCGGGCGACGAGGTGTTGCTGTTCGTCAACGGCATGGGCGGCACGCCGCCGCTGGAGTTGTACGTGCTCTACCGCAAGGCGCTGGCACTCGCCGGGCAGGCGGGCTTGAAGGTCACGCGCAACCTGGTCGGCTCCTACATGACCAGCCTCGAAATGGCGGGCGCGTCCATCACGCTGCTGAAGCTGGACGACACGCTGAAAAAATACTGGGACGCGCCGGTGAAGACGCCGGCGTTGCGGTGGGGGTGTTAATTTAAGCCGCGGATAACTTATCGGAGCACCATGCGCGAACTAACCAACACCGCGGTCATTGACTGGCTCAAAGCCCTAGCGCAAGTCTACACCGAGAAAAAAGATTACCTGACCGACCTCGACCGCGCCATCGGCGACGCTGACCACGGCGTGAACATGGCGCGCGGGTTCGCCGCCGTCGCGGAAAAAGTCGCGCCGCTGACAGACCAGGACATCGGCGCGATTTTCAAGACCGCCGCCATGACGCTCATCTCCACCGTCGGCGGCGCGAGCGGGCCGTTGTACGGCACATTCTTCCTGCAAGCCGCCGCCGGCGCCAGCGGCAAGACCGCGCTGACGGTGACGGAGACCGGCGCGGTGTTGGAGGCGGGGTTGAAAGGTGTCGTTGCCCGTGGCAAGGCCGCTGTTGGTGACAAGACCATGATTGACGCCCTGACCCCCGCCGTCAGCGCCTACCAAGCCGCCGCCGGTGACGGGTCATTGTCAGCGGCCTTGGATAAAGCCCGCCAAGCCGCCCGCGCCGGCGCGGAGGCGACGGTGCCGTTGGTGGCGAAGAAAGGCCGCGCCAGTTATCTCGGCGAGCGCAGCGCCGGCCATCCCGACCCCGGCGCCGAGTCCACCGCGTTGTTGTTCGACGCGCTGTGGCGGGTTGCCGCGAAATGAAGCGCTGACGCCGCTCCCCTCCATCGCCTTGGCCCCCTGCGTCAGCAAATTCCCCTTCCGTGAAGGGGTGGCCGCGTAGCGGACGGGGTAGTTCAGCGTTTAAGGGAAACTATCCAAACCAAACGCTGAACTACCCCGTCGCTCCGCGCCACCCCTTCACGGAAGGGGAATTATGCTGCGCTGACCAACACCACCGCAATTCTCAAAGTTGTTTGCCGGCGGATTCGAGGCGGCCGGTGGCGTATTCGATGACGTAGCCTTGGTGGACCAGCCAGTGCAAATCGGCGAGTATCACTTGTTGCGCTTGCTCAAGCTCGGCGGGAGTCGGGGGGGCCGACGGCGACGGCGCGGGGGCTTCCAGGGTGGCGGAGACTTCGCCGACAGCAGCGAGCGGGTCCACCACGGCGGGGACGGGCGCGGGCACGGCCAACGCGGCGAGGAGTTTCCGGCGGTTGCTTTTCTTGGTGGCGCGAAGGTATTCGACAACGCGGCGGATGCCGTCGGAGACGGGGGCGGCGGCGAGGTCGAGGTACTTCGGGCGGGCGACGTTGACGTGGGTGATGACTTTGTCGGCCTTGAAGAATTGCAGGTTGTGCTTGGCCAGTTGCTGGCTGAGTTTGGTGGCGAAGGGCAGCGGGTGGCGGCGCAGTTGTTCCCAATCGCGGCGGATGAGGCGTTGCAGGCCGGGGCACGGCAGGCGGCGGCTGGCAGGGCCGCTGACGGTCACGGTGTCCGCGCGCTTGATGATGTGTTCCTTGTGCGTCTCGCGGAAGTGGCGGTTCACCTCGTCGAACGTGGTGAGGCGCAGCGGCTCAGGCACGTTCAGGCAGACGTATTCGGTCTTAAAACTTTGCTCCTCGCGCCATTGGTTGAGCAGCGCCTCGTCCTTGGTGATTTTCACGCGGGATTTGAACAACTCGAACGGCGTTTGCGGGCTGCGCTCGGCGTGCAAGGCGTGGAGTTTGGTTTGATAGTCGTGGTAATTGGGCGGGCCGAGCAGCACGTCGCCGAGTTGCGCGACGAAGGTGTACACGCCCTTTGGCGGCTCGACGGGCACGCGCTCGACTTGGTAAAAGGTCGCCAGATGATTACGCAGGACGTGCAGCACAGCCTCGTTTTCCCTGGCCCACGGGGTGTCGTCCAGCGCGCAGAGGAAGAGCGATTGGTGGCTCTTTTTCGCGGTGAGGCGCACCGTGTAACCACCGGGCTGGTCGAGCATCAACTGGGCGATGTTGAAGAGCGGGTAGGCGCGGCTGGTCTGGATGATTTGGCGGGCGATGTGCTCGACGCTCGGCGCGGCGGGTTGCAACTCGACGGCGACATCGGGCAGCGGCGCGGGTTCCTCGCGGGGTTCGGGGCGCTGACCGTGACGCTGGGCGCGGTCACGGTCGCGGCCTCTGCCGCCGTCGCGCCGGCGGTCGCCCTGCGGGCCGCGCCCGCCGCGCCGGTCGCCGTGACGTTCACGGTCGGCGCCGCGCGGCCGCTGGCCGTGACGCTCGCCGTCGCGGGGCGGGCGTTCGGGGCGGTCATCGCGCCCGGCGAATTTTTTCAGCAAATCCTGTTCAATGGAGCCTTGCGCCCAAGCGGGCTGGAACAGCTTTTCCAAGTCGAGACTAAAATCATGGTCGCTCATAAAAAAGAAAATTGGAGGCGGAGACCGGAATCGAACCGGTGAATGGGGCTTTTGCAGAGCCCTGCCTTACCACTTGGCTACTCCGCCCTTTCGCACGGGCGAGGGTTGATGTTGCCGGATTTTTGGCGTTTGGCAATATTGATTTTATTAAAAATATCCGGTCACGAAGACGCTAAGACGCGAAGTTTTTTTTGTAATATTCGTTGGTTCTATCCCGTGAACGGTGGAATGGCAGTGGCGGGTGGTAAGCGCAGCATAATTCCCCTTCCGTGAAGGGGTGGCGCGGAGCGACGGGGTAGTTCAGCGTTTGGGGCGAGGTTCCTGTTAACGCTGAACTACCCCGTCCGCTCCGCGGCCACCCCTTCACGGAAGGGGAATTTGCTCACGCAGGAGCATGGGCGGTGAAGGGTATTCCGGCGTCAGTGCTGCCACTGCTAGCAGCAAGGAACCTATTCGTTTAAGGAGGTGGGGGATGAAGTTGAGACTGGTTGAAAGCGGGTTGGAGGGTAAAAATTAACGTAAGAATTGATTAATCAATGGGTTGTTGAGGTTTTTGCGGTCGTTGTGTGGTCTCAATAACGCCGTACCCCCCCTTCTGTAACGGTTACAAAATGGCGGCGGCACTTGCGGGAAGGGTTTGCAGCGGTTGCAAAATGGCGGCGGCGGTGGGAGGCGCGGGTGTTTTTGCCCGCGCTCCACGGGGCGGGGTCAGAGGCGCGCTTTCCGCATGTCGCCCTCGGTTTGGAAGGCTTGGTGGAAGGCGAAGATTTTGTCTAGGGTGTGCGGGGTGTGCGCGCCTTTGCCGAGGGTCACGTAGTTGCGGAGCAATTCCTGGTAGTCGGGGTGCGCGCATTTTTCGATGACTTCGGCGGCGCGCTCGCTGGGAGATTTGCCGCGCAGGTCGGCGACGCCTTGCTCGGTGACGATGATTTGCACGTCGTGCTCGACGTGGTCGACGTGGCTGACGGCGGGGACGATGGTGGAGATTTTCCCGCCTTTTTGGGTGGAGGGGCAGGTGAAGATGGAGAGCCACGCGCTGCGGGTGAAGTCGCCGCTGCCGCCGATGCCGTTCATCAGGGTGCGCCCGAAGAAGTGGGTGCTGTTGACGTTGCCGAACAGGTCGGCCTCGATGGCGGTGTTCATGGAGATGACGCCAAGGCGGCGGACGATTTCGGGGTTGTTGGAGATTTCCTCGGGGCGGATGAGGAAGCGGTCGCGGTAGGCATCGAGGTTTTGGTAAATCTCTTGCGCGGTGGCTGGGGTGATAGTCAGGGCGACGGTGGAGGCGAAGCGGAGTTTGCCGGCTCGCATGAGTTGGACGGCGGAGTCTTGCACGACTTCGGTGTACATGTCGAAGACGGGGATTTCGGGGTGCTGGCCCATGGCGCCGAGCACGGCGTTGGCGGTGTCGCCGACGCCGGATTGGATGGGCAGGAACTCGCGCGGGATGCGACCGGCGTGGATTTCGGCGACGAGGAATTCGGCGACGTTGTGGCCGATGCGTTGGGTGAGGGCGTCCGGTTCGGAGAAGCCGCCGACTTCGTCAGGCAGGCTGCATTCGACGTAGCCGGCGATTTTGGCCGGGGGGATGCGGAGGACGGGGGAGCCGATGCGGTCGGAGGGGGTGTTGACGAGCAGGGGCTGGCGGTGTGGGGGGTAGACCGGCTCGAACAGGTCGTGGCAGCCGCGCAGGGCGGCGGGGTGGTAGGTGTTGAGTTCGATGAGCACGCGCTCGGCTTGGTTGACGATGGTGGGGGTGATGCCGGCGGAGGTGGTGAGGACGATGGTGCCGTCGGGGTCAATGGCGCAGGCCTCGACGATGGCCCAGTTGACCTTGCCGAAATGGCCGGCGCGGATGGCGGGGGCGGTGCGGGAGAGGTGCATGTCCACGAATTGCACTTTGCCGTCGTTGATGCCTTTTCGCATGACGGGGTCGGACTGGAAGGGGGTGCGCTTGCGGACGGCGTCGGCGGCGACCAGGGCGCCGTCGAGGGACGGGCCGGTGGAGGCGCCGGTGAGGACGGTGATTTGGAAGGGGCGGCCGGCGGCGTGCTCGGCGCTGGCGCGGGCGGCGATGGCCTTGCTGATGGTCTTCGGCGCGGCGGTGGAGGTGAAGGCGCTGAAGCCGACGGTGGCGTTGTGGTTAATCAGGGCCGCGGCTTCTTCCGCGGTGAGTTTGTTGAATGCGTGGGTCATATGTTTTTCTTTCAATTAAATTTTGCGGCGGAAATGAAACCATATCGCGGGGCGGGCGTCAATAATAACTGCCAATTTCTCGCGCCAAGCCGCGAAGTTTTTTTGGTTCTATCCCGTGAACAGTGGAATGGCGGTGAATTCCCCTTCCGTGAAGGGGTGGCGCGGAGCGACGGGGTAGTTCAGCGTTTGGGGCAAGGTCCCTGTTAACGCTGAACTACCCCGTCCGCTCGCGCGGCCACCCCTTCACGGAAGGGGAATGCGCTGGCGCAGGAGGCTGGGGCGGTGGGGGAGGGCCGACGTCAGCGCTGCCACTGCTAACAGCGAGGAACCAGTTTTTTATTTAACCATGAACTTGGCGACTTGGCGCGAGGGTGGCAGTTTTGGGTTTACCTGCGCCGCCGATTGTGGGATGCTTTACCGCTCGTTATGAAGTTGAAAAAGTTATTGAAGCAGTGTTTGTCGTCCGGTTGCTCCGGCACCATCCGGTTTGTGCACGAGGGGCGGCGCGGGTCGATGCATTTGCGCGACGGCCAGTTGTTGCACGCGGAGCTGGGCGGCGCGGAGGGGGAGGTGGCGTTGTTCCAGATGCTTGAGGTGCCGGAGGCGACGGTCGTGTATGACACCGTCAGCGAGGTCGCGCCGGCCACGGTGTACCGGACGGTCGAGGAGTTGCTGGGGGTGACGGTGAAGAAGGCGTCGCCGCCGCGCGGGTTGTTCGTGCCGCCGCATTATGGCGAACTGGTGACGGCGCTGGCGCAGGCGGAGTCGGTCATCTTGTTGAGCCACATCCGGCCGGACGGGGACGCTTACGGCAGCACGCTGGGGCTGGGGTTGAGTTTGCTGGCGCTGGGCAAGCGGGTGCGGATTTTCAACCGCGACGGGTTGAACTCGCTCTACCGCTTTTTGCCGCGCGCGGAGTTGATTGAGCGGACGCCGGCGCGGTTGCCGGAGGCGGATTTGCTAGTCGCGCTGGACACTTCGACGGAGGAGCGGCTCGGCCTCGGCGACTCGCTCCGGCCCGCCGTCAGCGTCAGCGTGGACTGGAACATTGACCATCACGCGAGCAACACGGGGTACGGGCGGCGGCAGTTTGTTGACCCCTCGCAGCCGGCGGTGGCGGGCGTGGTCACGGATTTGATTGCCGAGGCGCGGTGGCCGCTGACGGCGGAGGTGGCGACGGCGTTGTATGTGGGGTTGCTGACGGACACCGGCTCGTTCCGTTATCGCGGCACCAGCCCGCACACCTTTGACCAAGCGGCGCTGTTGGTGGCGAAGGGGGCGGACCCGGCGGAGTTGGCGAAGCAGTGTTACCAGAACATCAGCGTGGCGCGCTTCAAGTTGCAACAGCGGGCGCTGGCGAATTTGCAATTCGAGTTCGGCGGCGCGCTGACGCACACCACGTTGACGCCGGCGGATTTCACCGAGTCGGGCGCGCTGGTGGAGGACACGGAGGGGATTGTCGAGACGGGGCTGGCCATCAGCGGGACGGAGTTGGCGGCGTTGTTTGAACTGAAGGACGACGGCGGGCTGAAGGTCAGCCTGCGCTCGAAGGGGCGGGTGAACGTCAGCGAACTCGCGCTGGAGTTCGACGGCGGCGGGCACCCGGGCGCGGCGGGCATTGGGTTCAAAACCGACGGCGCCGCCGCCCGCGAGCGCGTGCTGGCGCGGCTCAGGAAGGAATTTGTATGATGCTTACCGGAACTCCCCAACAACCCGACGGGCTGCTGCTCGTTGACAAACCCGCCAATTGCACCTCGCACGATGTCGTGGATTATGTCCGCCGGCGTTTTAAATTCAAGAAGGTCGGCCACTGCGGCACGCTGGACCCGATGGCGACGGGCTTGCTAATGCTGGTGCTCGGCCGGGCGACGAAGGTGCAGGATTTATTGATGTCGGAAGACAAGGAGTACGCGGGCACGCTGAAGCTGGGCGCGGCCACGAGCACGCAGGACGCCGAGGGTGAGGTGACGGAGACGCGGCCCGTGCCGCCGCTGACGGAGCAGGCGCTGAGGGCGGCGTTCGACAAGTTTAAAGGGGATTTCTACCAGACGCCGCCGATGGTCAGCGCGTTGAAGAAGGACGGCGTGCCGCTTTACAAGCTGGCGCGGCAAGGCAAGGTGGTGGAGCGGGAGCCGCGGCTGGTGCATGTGTATTCGTACCAGTTGACGAACATCGCGCCGCCCGCCGTGGATTTTGTCATCCGGTGCAGCAAGGGCTTTTACGTGCGGACGTATTGCCACGACCTCGGGCAGGAGTTGGGATGCGGCGGGCACTTGGCGGCGCTGCGGCGGACGCGGTCGGGGAATTTCACGCTGGAGCACGCGGTGACGCGCGCCGAGCTGGAGGCCACCGTCAGCGCCGCCGATTTGCTGCCGCGCATCCTCGGCCTCACGGACATCTCGCGCATCCGCCGGCAATGAAGCTGTACCGTTCATTCGCCGAGGCCGCCGGCGCTGACCTTCACGCGCTGGCGCTGGGGTTTTTCGACGGCGTGCATCGCGGGCACCAGCGCGTCATCGCGGACGCCGCTCATGACGGCGTGCTGACGTTCGACCCGCACCCGCGGGCATTTTTGTTTCCTGACCAAGCGCCGCTGCTGCTCACCGGCCTGCCGCACAAGTTGCACGACCTCGCCGCGCTGGGCGTGCGGCACGTCGTGTTGCTGCCGTTTGACGCGCGGATGGCGCTGACGACGGCGGAGGAGTTTTTGCGGGAACTGGAGCGGGCGTTGCCGCGCTTGCGGCGGGTCGCCGTCGGCCCGAACTGGCGCTTCGGACATAATCGCGCGGGGGATATCCCGTTGCTCCGGCACTGGTGCGACGCGCGCGGTCTCGCGCTGACGGTGGGCGAGTTCGTGACGCGCGGCGGCGTGACCGTCAGCAGCAGCCGCGTGCGCGCGCTCATCGCCGGTGGCCGGCTCGCCGAGGCCGCGGAGTTGCTGGGCAAACCGTACTCGTTGCACGGGGTCATCGTCAGCGGGCGGCAACTGGGCCGGCAACTCGGCTTCCCCACCGCGAACCTGGCGACGTTCGACCAATGCTTGCCCCCGCGCGGCGTGTACTTCGGCGAAGTCAACGTCAGCGGCAACTGTTATCCCGCCGCGATTAACATCGGCGTCAAGCCCACCCTCGGCGCGCCGCCGGTTGTCACCGTCGAGGCGCACTTGCTGAACTTCAGCGGTGACTTGTATGGCGCGACCGTCAGCATGTCGCCGCGCCGCTTCCACCGCGCGGAGCAAGCGTTTCCGTCACTGTCAGCGTTGCGCGAGCAACTGGGGCGCGATGTCGCCGCCATGCAAGTCCCCCGCCCTGCCGGGTAGCCCTTCCGAGAAGGGGAATTTACCAACCAGCAGCGGCGGAAAAATCTCGCCAGCGGCGGCGGCGGCGGGGTACATTCATTCATGCACCAAGAGCCTGACACCTTCGTCTTCATCCTCGCCGGCGGCAGCGGGGAACGCTTCTGGCCGTTGAGCCGCCGCGCCACGCCGAAACATTTGTTGCGCCTGCTCTCGGAAAAAACCTTGCTGGAGGAAACGCTTGACCGCGCAGCGCCGCTGACGGTCGGCGACCATCTGTTCATCCTCGTCAACCACCAACAGCGGGCCGCCACGCTCCAGGCCCTGCCGCGCTTCCCCGCCGCGCAACTCATCGCCGAACCCGCCAAGCGCGACACCGCGCCCGCCGCCGCCCTCGCCACCGCCGTCGCGCACGCGCGCAATCCCCGCGCGGTCGTCGTGCTGCTCCCCGCCGACCACGTCATCCACCACGCCGCCGCCTTTCAGCAAAACCTGCGCGACGCCGCGCGCTTGGCCGCTGACGGTGACGCCCTCGTGACCATCGCCATCCCGCCCGCGCGGCCCGCGACGGAGTTCGGCTACCTGCGACTCGGTGCTGATGTCGCGCGGCCCGCGCTCAGCGGCGGCGGCACGCGCTTCCGCCGCGTCGAGCGTTTCGTGGAGAAACCGCCCGCCGCCACCGCCGCCGAGTATCTCGCCTCCGGCCAGTACGCTTGGAACGGCGGCATATTCGCCTGGCGCGCCGATGTTTTCCTCCGCGAGGCCGCGCGGTCGGCGCCGGCGCTGGCGGCGTTCATTGAACACTTCCCCGCTGACCGTGACCGGCAGGCCGCGTGCATTGAGCGGGAGTTTCCGACGCTGCCGAAAATCTCCGTGGACTACGCCATCATGGAACAAGCCGCCTCGGTCATCGCCGCGCAATCCACCTTCGACTGGGACGACGCCGGCTCATGGTCCGCGCTGGCCGCGCACCTGCCGCCGGACGCCGCCGACAATATCATTCGCGGCGCCGCCGTGCTGCACGACGCCCGGCGCAACATCATCGTGAGCGCCAGCGGCAAGCCCGTCGCGCTATGCGGCGTCAACGACTTGGTGGTGGTGGAAACCGGTGACACCGTGCTCGTCTGCCACAAAGACCGCGCGCAGGAAATCAAGCACCTGCTGCCCGGCCTGCCAAATGATTTATTGTGAACCATCCGCAGATGACGCAGATTCACGCCGATTAAATCCTTAAAAGAATAATCTGTGAAAATCTGCGTCATCTGCGGATTACACCACCGCCGCGCCATACCACCGCGCCAACTGCTCCCGCCGCGCCCGCTCGGCCCCTTCGCCAAGACATCCCGCCGTCACCGCGCCGCGCCCTTGCAAACATTTCAACCCCGCCTCCACCGCCGCCCACTCCGGCCCGCTGAGCAACACCGGCTTCCGCGCCAGCGCCGGCTCGAACGCCAGCAAATTCATCAGCCGCGTGACCGCCCGCGCCGCGTCCGGCAGCCCCGCGCTGACGCTCACGTCGATGATTTCCGCGCCGTCGTCCACTTGGTCCAGCGCGCTTTCCACCGCCGCTTCCTCATCGCCGGCGAGTGTCACCCGCGCGACCCGCGGCCACTCGCCGGTCACCGTCAGCGCGTCCAGCCCGCTCAGGCGCAACGCCGGCGCGACCGTCAGCGGCGCACGCGGTTTCACCCCGCTGACGGCGGCGGCGATGGCGCGGATGTGCTCCGGCGTCGTCCCGCAACAACCGCCCACCAGGTTCAGCCAGCCGTTCCGCGCCCACTCCCCCAATTCGCGCGCCATCGTCTCCGGCGTTTCGGGGAAACCCGACGGCAGCGTCGCGTCCGGCAGCCCCGCGTTCGGATGGCACGACACCCGCGCCGGCGCCAGCCGCGCCAGTTCCTCAATCAGCGGGCGCATTTCCCGTGGCCCCAGCGCGCAATTCATCCCCACGCTCAACAGCGGCACGTGCGCGATGGAGTTCCAGAACGCCTCCACCGTCTGCCCCGACGCGCCCCGGTTGCCGCCCGCCTGGATGAACGTCACGCTGGCCATCAGCGGCACGCGCGCGCCGCGTTCCTCAAACACCTGCTCGATGGCGAAAAACGCCGCCTTCGCGTTCAGTGTGTCGAAAATCGTCTCCACCAACAGCGTGTCCGCGCCGCCGTCGAGCAAACCGCGCGCCGCGTCCGCGTACGCCGCCGCCAGCTCGTCAAAGGTGATGCCCCGCGCCGCCGGGTCGTTCAAATCCGTCACCATCGAGGCCGTCTTCGAGGTCGGCCCCAGCACGCCGGCGACGAAACATTGGCGCCCCGCCCGTGCGCGCATCACCTCATCGGCGACCCCGCGCGCCACCGCCGCCCCCGCGCGCGCCAGCTCGCGCGCCGCCGCCACCAGCCCGTAATCCGCCAGCGACACCGCCTGCGAATTAAACGTGTTAGTCTCGATAATATCCGCGCCCGCCGCGAGATACTGGCGGTGAACCTCGGCGACCGCCTCCGGCCGGGTCACATTCAGCAAGTCGTGCAACCCCTTCAACTCGCGCGGCCAATCCTTAAACCGTGCGCCGCGATAATCCGCCTCCGTCAACCCCAGCCGCTGCAACATCGTCCCCATCGCGCCGTCAATCACCGCGATGCGTTCGTTCAACAATTGCTCCAACTCCCCGAAACTTTTATGCAAGGTCATGTGCGTCACCATACAGACGAAAGCTGAAAGCAGCAATCATTTCCAATTTCAGCTTTCTGCTTTCCACTTCCCCTCCCCCCTGCTATCTTCCCCCCATGCGTTTCATCCTCACCCTCACCGCCGGCGTCCTGCTGGGCGCGGCCACGGCCGGCGCCGCCGAGCACATCCTCGTCAGCGGCGGCTGCGCCCTGATGTACTTCGAGAAATACAAAAACCAGCCGCACGACAAATACTGGGGCAACTTCATCGACGCCGCCGAGGTCCGCGCGCGCCAGCTCAACCTCCCCGCCGGCGACCAACTCACCTGGCTGGTGTACCGCCCCGCCTACGTCAACCGCGGGCGCGCGGAGAACGCCAACCTCCTCGCCGCCATCCAGGCCAAGGCCGCCGGCGCCCGCGCCCGGCTCTTCTGGTTCGACACCCAGCGGGAACTCCTCAACTACCTCAACAAAGGCCGGAACCGCGACCAAGTCAAAGTCGCCCGCTTCGAGTACTTCGGCCACTCCAACATGCTCTGCCTCATGTTTGACTACAGCAACGCCCTTGACGGCGCCGCGTTCGCCAGCAGCATCCTGCACCAGGGCGATTTGAAAAAAATTGACGCCGACATCTTCACCAAGGACGCCTACGCCAAAAGCTGGGGCTGCCACAGCGGCGAATCGTATTCCGCCGAATGGCACAGGCGCACCGGCATCCCCATGATTGGCGCCATCGGCAAGACCGATTACTCGCGCGGCGGCCTGCCCTTCCTCTCCTCCCCCAACGGAAAATGGTCCCAATGAAAACGCCGCGCCCCATCTTCCCGCTGCTGCTCATCCTCGGCGCGCTGACCGTCACCGCGCAGGAACCCGACCCCGCCGCCGGCGTTGACCGCGAGCCGCCGGCGCCCGCCGCCGTTGACACCCCGCCCGCGCCCAAGCCCAAGCCCGCGCCCAAATCCATCCCGCGCGCGTGGGGCGACCGCACCGGCCCCGTGTACATCGGCCACCGCTTCGTCACCGAGCGCTACACCGAATGGGGCTGGGTGTGGAAAGAGAAGCAAGATTACCGCAAAGGCCGCTGGGTCATCGTGCAAGAAACCCCCGGTCGCTGCCCCATCCCCAGCCGCCTCGGCAACGACTTGAAGAGCGACCATGATTACGAATACCGGCTGTACGGCGAATTCCTACCCGAACAAGGCTACGACCCCAACTATGACTTATACGTCGAGGTGTTCCGGCTCAAGGGCTTTGAACTCATCGGCCCCGCCGACCCGCTGCCGCTGACCCCCGCCGCCAACTCCGCCAGCCCCACCAAACGGCGCAGCAGCAGCCTGCCCACGCGCGGGCACCGGGTGGAGTTGGATTATTAAGATATTTCATCCCATTGGCCGGGGCGCGGCCTTTGTCCCGCAGGGGCTGAACCATGAATAACCGTGGGTGAAGGATCAGTCTGCTGACCCGGAACCCACGGCTCAGATATAGTAAGCCACGGCGTCCCCGCAGGGGGTGAACCGCGCCTAGTTCGCCCCCTGCGGGGACGCCGGTGCTCTTTATTTATCCGTGGGTTCTGCTCGGCAGACCTCGCTGCACCCATGGTTATTCATGGTTCAGCCCCTGCGGGGCAATCTGCTTCCACAATCCTTTGCGTCTTTGCTCCTTTGCGCCTTTGCGTTAATTTCCACAAACTAACGTACTACCAATATGTAAAATACCTTTGCCGTCCCCGCCTCTTTGCGTTAGCGTTGTGCCCCTATGCAAAACCTCCTCAAAATTGGCAAAATCAACTACGCGGGGCCGACTAGCGAAACCCCGTTGAGCTTCAAACACTACAATCCCGCCGAGCTGATTGACGGCAAAACCTTGAAGGACCATCTGCGGTTCTCCATCGCCTACTGGCACTCGTTCCGTGGCACCGGCGGCGACCCGTTCGGCCCCGGCACCATCGTCCGCCCGTGGGAGACCGGCAAGGATGCCATCAGCGTCGCCAAGAAACGCGCCGACGTGGCGTTCGAGTTTTTCCAGAAAATCGAGGCGCCGTTCTACTGCTTCCATGACCGCGACATCGCGCCCGAGGGCCGCTCGTTGCGCGAGTCCAACCAGCGCCTCGACAAAATCGTCGCCCACTTCAAGCAGTTGCAACAGGCCACCGGCGTCAGGTTGTTGTGGGGCACCGCCAATTTGTTCGGCAACCCGCGCTTCATGAACGGCGCCGCGACGAACCCCGACGCGCACGTCTTCGCCTACGCCGCCGCCCAGGTCAAGAAGGCGCTGGAAGTCACCAAGGAACTCGGCGGCGAGAACTACGTCTTCTGGGGCGGCCGCGAGGGTTACGACACGCTGCTGAACACCAACCTCAAGCGCGAGCAGGCGCACCTCGCCGCGTTCCTGCACTTGGCGGTGGATTACGCGAAGGCCATCGGCTTCAAGGGCCAGTTCCTCATCGAGCCGAAGCCGAAGGAGCCGACCAAGCATCAGTATGACTTCGACGTGGCCAGCGGCATCGCGTTCCTCAAAACCTTCGGGTTGGACCAACACTTCAAGTTCAACATCGAGACCAACCACGCCACGCTGGCCGGCCACACCTTCCAGCACGAAATCGAGGTGGCGGCGGCGGTCGGATTGCTCGGCTCGATTGACGCGAACACGGGCGACACGCTCATCGGCTGGGACACCGACCAGTTCAACACCGACGTCAAGGAGTTGACCCTGGCGATGGTCTCCATCTTGCGCGCCGGCGGCCTCGGCAGCGGCGGTTTCAACTTCGACGCCAAGCTGCGCCGGCCATCCGTGGACATCGAGGACTTGTTCCACGCGCACATCGGCGGCATGGACGCCTACGCGCTGGCGTTCAAGCTCGCGCGGCAAATCCTCGCCGAGGGCAAGTTCGAGCAATTCGTCGCCGACCGGTATGCGACCTTCGACAGCGGGTTTGGCCGGGCCATCGAGCAGGGCAAGACGAGTTTCAAGGAACTGGAGCAAATCGCCTTCAAGCTCGGCGAACCCAAGCTCCGCAGCGGCAGGCAGGAGTACTTGGAGAACCTGCTGAATACTTATATCCACCGCGGTTGACCGCTAGAAATAGAGTGTTCGCGCAGAGACGCGGAGTTTTTTACGATTAGTGTTAATTAACGGTTAATGGCTTGGTCGGCAGCGACTGATTAGTGCTAATCAACGACCGCCGACTTGGTCCTCGGCGACCGCTTGGCGCGAGGTGCAAGCTGGGGAGCGCGGGTTGGAGACCCGCGAGTATGCCCTTTGCGCGCGGCGTCGCTAATTCCCCTTCCGTGAAGGGGTGGCCGCGCAAGCGGACGGGGTAGTTCAGCGTTTCAAGGGAAAGAGCGCAGAACGCTGAACTACCCTGTCGCTCCGCGCCACCCCTTCACGGAAGGGGAATTAATATCCATTTTCCCATTTCCAAACGCCGGGGTTCCGCTACCTTGGCTCTTCATGAAAATTGCGGAAAATTCCAAGTTGGTGTTGATCGGCGATTCCATCACGGATGGCGGACGGGCGCGGCCGGTGGGCGATGGGGCGGGTGGCGTGGGGACGATTTATCCGTCCAATGTTTTCGGCTGGCTCGGCGCGCGGTGCCCGGAACGGCGTATTCGCGTGATTAATATGGGGTGTAGCGGCGATACGGTGCGGGATTTGCAGGCGCGCTGGCAGACGGATGTGCTGGATTTGCAACCGGACTGGCTGGGTGTGCTCATCGGCATTAACGATGTGTGGCGGCAGATTGAGCGGCCCTTGCAGCCGGAGACGCATGTGCCGCTGGCGGAGTTCCGCGCGATTTATGACGAGTTGTTGATGGTGACGCGCCCGCGCTTGCGGGGGCTGGTGTTGCTGGCGCCGTATTTCGTCGACCCGAACAAGGACGAGCCAATGCGCAAGATGATGGACGGATACGGCGCGGCGGTGCGCGAGTTGGCGGCGAAGCATGACGCGATTTTCGTGGATTTGCAGGCGGAGTTTGACGAATTGTTGCGGCATTTGCATCCGATGGAAATCGCGCTGGACCGGGTGCATCCGAATGTGGTCGGGGAGACGCTCATCACGCGGGCGTTTTTGCGGGCGGTGGAGTTTTCGTTTTAAGGTATGAGAACGCTGTGGTATATGTTGCGCCGCCGGTGGTTGTGGTGGACGCTGTTTGTCACTTGGCTGGGGGCGGTGTTTTACGCCTCGTCAATGACCGACGAGGAGATGGAGCCGTACTTGCCGACGTTTGTGTTGCACAAGCTGGGGCATTTCGCGGCCTACAGTTCAGGGGCGGCGATTCTGGCGCTGGGCTTGCGGTTCAGCACGCAATGGAGTTGGAAAAAAATCATCATGGTCAGCGTCGTGGCGGTGTCGTTTTACGGGGCGACGGATGAATGGCACCAATCGTTCACGCCCGGTCGTGACCCGGCGGTGCGGGATTGGGTGATTGACACCGTCAGCGGGATGGCGGGCGTCGGGGTGCTGACGATGGTTCGTTCGTTATTGGCCAAAAGCAGAAAGCTGAAATTTGAAAGTTGAAATATTTTAACTTTCTGTTTTCCGCTTTCCCAGCAGTCAGTTGCGATAGACGGTGATGATGCCGAGGTTGCCGCTGATGCGGAAGACGGCGGGGTCTTTGGGCGGGCTGGTTTTGTCTTGCGCGCTGACGAGGCCAAATTCCAGGTATTGATTCAACTCCGCTTCCGACATGGCTTGGCCGCCGGGGGTGAAGACGAACAGGCGGCTGAGCGTCACGCCAGTGCGCCTGGCGCCGACGCTGACAGTGATGGCGGCTTCGGCGAGGGAGTTGATGTTGGGGTTGTCAACGGCAGCGTCGGACAGGCTGGCGGGGGTGAGTTCACCGCTGTTTTTCAGCAAAAGGTTGGGGAAAGAGCGCGGGGCGGTGGTGAGTTGCCAGCCGCTGACGGGGAGATTGAGGGCCGGCTCGGGTTGCCAATCGAGGCACTGGGTGACGTCGTCGGGGCTGAAGGTGACGAGCCAGAGGATGTCACGGCCAGCGTTGTCGCGGGTGTTGCCGAGGGCGACGTACACGTATGTGTTTTTGGTGATGGCTTCCTGTCGCGCGTTGTTCAGGATGCCGCTGATGGTGATGACGGCCGAGTTGACGGTCTGGCTCCCGCGCCAGCCGCGCAGGGACGGGATGGCAATGGCGGTGAGGATGCCCATGATGGCGACGACGACCAGCAGTTCAATCATGGTGAAGGCGGATTTGTTCATATTTTTTTGATGATGCTCAGTGGCTCAAAACTGGCCAGCGCGCGTTTCCAGAAAAATTTGGCGGACGGGGTGGAGTTGCGCGGCGCTTTGCCGTAGTAGGCGAGGGCGCTGATTTCGTCGCGGCGGGGCGGGCGGATGTTTTCGCGGCGGAGTAGGACGCGGTAGAGCAGGGCGAACTGGCCCTTGGCGGGCCGGTCAAACAAATCAATCAGCGTGGCGTGGGCGACGCGATGGCCGGTTTCCTCCAAGATTTCGCGTTTGAGCGCGACGAGGAGCGACTCGCTGCGCTTGACTTTGCCGCCGGGCATGGCCCAAAGTTTTTTGCCGCAGGCTTGCTTGACCATGAGCACCTGGCCGTAAGGGTCTTCAATCCACGCCATGACGGAAATGTCCTTGGTCGGCGGAATGCGGCGACGCGGGCGGCGGCGCGGGGCTTTTTTCTTGGCAATCATGCTTGGCGGAACACTGTAGGGTCTTCGTGCGCTTTTTCAAGCTGGAATCGCCGGTCGTTTTTGCTAGGTTGTCGTCATGCAACGCGAGACCAAGCAACGGGAGGCCATCCGGCTGGTGTTTGAGCGGCACGAGGCGCCGCTGCTGCCGGCGGAGGTGTTGCGGCTGGCGCGCCGCCGTGCGCGGTCGCTGAGCCTGGCGACGGTGTACCGGACGTTGAACGCGCTGGCGCGGGAAAAGGTGTTGCGGCTGGTGGCGCTGCCGGGGGAGGCGCCGCGTTATGAACTGGCGGGGAAGCGGCATCATCATCATTTCGTGTGCCGCCGGTGCCGGAAGGTGTTTGAGGTACACGCTTGCGCGGGTTCCATCCGCCGGATGGTGCCGAAGGGCTTCGTCATGGACGGGCATGAGATTACGTTGTACGGGGCGTGCTGGGGGTGTTTAACTCAAAACTCAAGGCGCAAAACCACAACGGCTAATTCAAAACTCGCTGGCGCGGGATGGCACTTCGCCAAATAGCGCCAGCGAGTTTTGCCTTTTGCGTTGTGGTTTTGCGATTTGAGATTTGAGTTTTGCGTTGGAACTGCTTAAATCCCCGCCGCATGATTGAACTATTTCTCAAGGGCGGGCCGATTATGTGGCCAATCTTGGCGCTGTCCATCGTGACCGTCGGCGTGATTATCGAGCGCGGGATTTTTATGCTGGCGCAGTCGGCGCGGCGCGATAACACGGCGGTGCAAAATATCTTCCACCTCGCGGAACAACACGACATCGCCGCCGCCATTCGCGCGGGGGAACGCTCCGCTGACTTGGTGGCGCGCGTGCTGGTCGAGGGGTTGAAACACCGCGAGACCTCGCTGACGGAGACCATGCTGGAGGCCGCCAGTGCCGAGCTTGACCGCAATAATCGCGGCCTGGTCGTGCTCGACACCGCCGTCACGCTCGGCCCGCTGCTGGGGTTGCTCGGCACGGTCATCGGCATGATTCGCGCGTTCAACGTAGTCGGCGGCGGCGCCATCGCTGACAATGAGCTGGCCATCACCGGCAGTATTTCGGAGTGTTTGATTGCCGTGTGTTTCGGGCTGGCGGTGGCCATTATCGCCATCGTGCCGCTGAATTGGCTCAGCTCGCGGCTGGAGAAAATCCGCCGCCGGCTGGAGTCGGCGATGACGCGGCTGGAAACGCTGGTGAAGGCGGGGGCGTGACATGGCGCGCTTGCCAACACCTTGGGCGCGGGTCAGGCCGCGGCTGGAAATCATCCCGTTCATTGACGTGATGTTTTTCCTGCTGGCAACGTTCATGATGGTGTCGCTGACGATGCTCCACAACGCCGGCGTTGAGGTGAAGTTGCCGAAGATGGGCACGGCCAGCGGCGTGGACGCGCAGCCGGAGGAGCTGACTGTCAGCGTCAATCGCGACGGGCAAATCTTCGAGGGCCGCGCGCCGGTGTCGCTGGGGCAGCTCAAGGCGCGGTTGGCGGAGTGGCGGCAGGCGGCGCCGGAGGGGCGGGTCATTTTGCAGGGCGATTACGGTTGTGATTTTGGCAAGGTGGTCGAGGTGTTGGACGCGGCGCGGGCGCTGGGGATTGAGCGGCTCATCATTCGCACGGAGAAATCAGAGCCTTGAATCTCGCGCAAAGACGCCAAGACGCCAAGTTTGTTTTTTAAGTTAATTTTCTTTGCGGCTTGGCGGCTTTGCGCGAGATTCTTAGGCCATGACGCTGACGGTTAATGAAATTTTCCATAGTATCCAGGGCGAAAGTACCTTCGCGGGGCGGCCTTGCGTGTTTGTCCGGCTCACCGGTTGCGATTTGCGCTGCGTGTGGTGCGACACGGCTTACGCTTATCATGAGGGCGCGCCGCTGTCGGTGGGGGAAATCCTCGCGGCGGTGGCGCGGTATGATTGCCCGCTGGTCGAGGTGACCGGCGGCGAGCCGTTGTTGCAGGCCGGCACGCCGCTGTTGTTGACGGCGTTGGTGGAGCGGGGTTATGAGGTGTTGCTGGAGACCGGCGGGCACTGTGACATCGCCGGCGTTGACCCGCGCGTGATACGCATCGTGGATTTGAAATGTCCCGACAGCGGGATGTGCGGGCGGAATCGCTGGGCGAACCTCGCCAGCCTGACCGCCAGCGACGAGGTCAAATGCGTGCTCGCCTCGCGCGCTGATTATGAGTGGGCGCGGGAGCAGGTGCGGCGGCATGATTTGGCCGGCAAGGCGCGCGCGGTGTTGTTTTCCACGGTCAGCGGGCGGCTTGACCCGCGTCAACTGGCGGAGTGGCTGCTCGCCGACCGTCTGCCGGTGCGGATGCAGTTGCAGTTGCACAAATATATCTGGCCCCGGCAGCAGCGGGGGGTGTAGGGATTGCAAAAACAAGGTTCGCGCAGAGACGCGGAGAATTTATTAACAAAAAAACTCTGCGGCTCCGCGGCTCTGCGCGAACATCATATTTTGCTTTGCAGTTGGCCGGTGGGGTGCAAAAGTCTTCCCATGACACATAAAAAAATCAGGCGGGTGCTGGCGCTGGTCAGCAAGGACAAGGACGACGCGGCGGCGGTGGCGGCGGAGTTGGCCCGCATCCTGAAACAACAGCGGGTGGCCGCGACTTGGCTGGAGCAGGAGTACACCGTGGCCGAGGGCACGGTGGGCGGCAGCTTGGGCGATTTGCGGGCGGCGCGGGCGGATTTGGCGATGGTGGTGGGCGGCGACGGGACGTTGTTGCGGGCGGCGCGGCGGACGCAGGGGTTGGCGCTGCCGTTGCTGGGGATTAACGCGGGGAAGCTCGGCTTCCTGACGTCGGTGACGGCAGAGCAGATGGGGCGCGCGGTGCCGCGGGTGTTGCGCGGGGAGTATGTGATTAGCGAGCGGCTGGCGCTGACGGTCCGGGTGGTGCGCGGCGGCAAGGTGTTGTACCAGGGCTGGGCGCTGAACGAGGGCGTCGTCGCGCGCAACGACCACTCCCACGTGGTGCGGCTGGAGGTGCGCGTCGGCGGCGAATACCTGACGGATTTTTTGTGCGACGGGTTGATTATCGCCACGCCGACCGGCTCGACGGCGTACTCCTTGTCCGCGGGCGGGCCGGTGGTCAGCCCGACGGCGAACGCGCTGGTGTTGAACCCGTTGTGCGCGCACACGCTGACCAACCGCCCGCTCATCGTGGAGGCCGACCAGACCATCAGCGTCCACCTCCCGCCGCGCAACGCCCCGCTGGCGCTGGAGACGGACGGCATCGGGTGCGTGAAGTTGCGCGCAGGGGACCGGCTGGAGTTCCGGCGCGCGCGGCGGGCGGCGCGGCTGGCGGGGTTGCCGGGGGCGGGGTTTTACGCAGTGTTGCGCGAAAAATTAAGGTGGAGCGGCAGCAACATTTAGCGTAACATTCCCGCCTTATGGCGAAGCTAATTTCAACGAAACTGAAACCGTGGCTGGTAAACCTGCGTTTGCAATCCGCCGCGCATGACGGGGCGGTGGCGGAGATTGCGGAACTGTTGCGGGGTGACGCGGCGCTGACGGATTTCGACGGGTTTAGCGCGGCGTTGCGAGCGCGGGAGGAGCTGGAGAGCACGTGCCTGGGCAACGGCATCGCGTTCCCGCACGCGCGGACGGACGCGCTGAAGGGCATGGTGCTGGCGGCGGGTTGCAGCGTGGCGGGGGTGCTCAACGCGCGGGCGGGGAACCAGACGGAGCATTTGATTTTCGTCATCGGCACGCCGCAGCGGATGGTGACGGAATATTTGGCGGCGGTGGGGGCGCTGGCGCGGTTGTTGAAGGAAGAAGCGTTGCGGAACAAGCTGCTCAGCGCGAAGACCGGCGAGGAGTTTGTGTTTTATCTGGCCGAGGCGGAGGGGAAACTTTAAGCGCGCCGACATGAACGCCGTCACGCTCACCGGCCTGGTCACCGCCAGCAACCGGTCATCGCATTGCTGGCCGGCGCGGTGCTGGCGCTGCCGCTGCTGGGGCGCGCGGGGTTTGGCGGGTTGAACAAGGTGTTCGGCTCGGCGATTGAGAAATCGGGGCCGCTTTCGACGGCGACGATAGTCATGGGGTTGGTGGCGTTTCTGAGTATCTGGGCGGTGGCGGCGGTGGTGTTGTGAAATGGCGCAAGCGGAAAGTGGCAAGCGGAAGGCGGAACTATTTTTCGGGAGGTCGGGAAAACAATTGCAAAGTGGGGTTCCCGACGTCGGGAGGTCGGGAAAACAATTGCAAAGTGGGGTTCCCGATGTCGGGAGGTCGGGAAAACAATTGCAAAGTAGGGTTCCCGACGTCGGGAGGTCGGGAAAACAATTGCAAAGTAGGGTTCCCGATGTCGGGAGGTCGGGAAAATCGTTGCAGAGGGAGGTCCCGACGTGTTGGGAAAAACCCCGAACGTTGAATTGGTTCTTTTGTGATTCCTCGCTGTTAGCAGCGGCAGCGTTGACACCGGCCCCCCTCACCGCTCCAGCCTCCTGCGCCAGCAAATTCCCCTTCCGTGAAGGGGTGGCCGCGGAGCGGACGGGGTAGTTCAGCGTTTACAGGGACCTCGCTCCAAACGCTGAACTAACCCGTCGCTCCGCGCCACCCCTTCACGGAAGGGGAATTATTAACGCCGACCACGCGCCACGGTAAGGCCACTGTCCACGGGATAGAACCTCTTTTGTTTTGACATTCGCGCCATTTGCCGCAACATGACGCGCGCATGAAGACTCTCAATGTTGTCGTGTGGAATGAATATGTCCACGAAACCACGAACGAAAAAGTCGCCGCCATTTATCCCCAGGGGATTCATCGGACGCTGGCCGACGCCATCCAGAAATTCCACCCCGATTACGCGGTGTCCACGGCGACGCTGGCGGAGCCGGAGCATGGGTTGACGCAGGAGCGGCTCGACCAGACCGAGGTGTTGCTCTGGTGGGGCCACGGCGCGCATGACAAGGTGGCCGACGCGGTGGTGGACCGGGTGCAGGCGCGGGTGTTGCAGGGAATGGGGCTGATTGTGCTGCATTCCGGGCATTACTCGAAGATTTTCCGACGGTTGATGGGCACCGGCTGCGGCTTGCAATGGCGCGAGGCGAATGAGAAGGAGCGGCTGTGGGTGTGCAATCCGGGCCACCCCATCGCGGCGGGGCTGGACGCTTCGTTCACGCTGCCGGAGGAAGAGATGTACGGCGAGCCGTTCGGCATCCCGACGCCGGAGGAGCAGGTGTTCGTCTCGTGGTTCGAGGGCGGCGAGGTGCTCCGCAGCGGCTGCTGCTGGCATCGCGGGAACGGGAAGATTTTCTACTTCCAGCCGGGACATGAGACGTATCCGATTTATCATGACGCGAACATCCAGCGGGTCATCGCCAACGCCGTCGCGTGGGCCGCGCCGCAGGGCCGGTGGCCGGGGGCGCTGAACGCGCCGCACGCCAAGGTGGCGCCGGAGCCGTTGGGCCGGAAATAAGCGCGGGACGAACAGCAGAAAGCTGAAAATGGAAAGCTGAAAGTGGAAATTATTTCTGCTTTCAGCTTTCTGTTTTCAGCTTTTCGCTTTAAACATCCCGGCACACCGGCTATGTTGTTCGGCCTATGAAATGGTTGTACTCGTTACTCGTGGTCACGGTCAGTGCCGGCAGCGGCCTGTGCCAAGACATCAATCCGACCAAAAACACCGTGCCCATCCAATTTATCAACCCGCCGGGGAAACGTTTTTCGATTTTCTCCGGCGACCCGGAGCGGGTGCAGCGCGCGAACGAGGTTAACCTGAAGGATTTCACGGCCACGCTGGTCATCGCCCCGCCCGCGGTCTCCGTGACCGCGCCGACGGTTGACCAGACCAACGCCCCCACCACGCTGAAGGTGACATTTCGCGTCAAAAACACCTCGGCCAAGAAAGGCTACACGCTGTCGTTCCCCGATTCGCAGCGTTACGACATCGCCATCAGCAGCGGCAAGGAGGACATGATTTACCTTTGGTCGGCGGACAAGTTGTTCGAGCAAAAAATCGGCTCCAGCTTCCTCAACCCAGGCGAGACGCTGGCATGGACGGAAAACATCCCGTTGGAAAAACTCACCACCGCCGCGCGGCCCGGGGTCTACGAGGTCAAGGTCATCCTGGCCAATTACCCCGAAATCAACGCCACGGCCCGGCTGACCCTCACGCCCTGACGCGGGTCGTCAGCGGCCCGCCATGTGCGACAGCCGCACCGTGAGCAACTCCCGCGCCGATTGCTCCATCGCGGAGAGTGACTGCCCCCGCACCCAATGCTTCATCGCCGGGATGCTGCGCCCGCTCATGCTCAGCTCGCGCACGCCCAGCCCCAGAAACACCGCCGCCGATTCCGGGTGCGCCGCCGCCTCGCCGCACACGGACACCGGGATTTTCCCTTGGCACGACAACACCACGCGGTTGATTTGCGCCAGCACCGCCGGGTTCAACTCCTTGCTCAGCAAGCCCTGCAACTCCGGGTTCCCGCGGTCGGCGGCCAGCGTGTATTGCGTCAGGTCGTTCGTGCCGATGCTGACAAAATCCACCTCCGGCACGAAATAATGCGCGATAATCGCCGCCGCCGGCACCTCCATCATCATCCCCGTCGGCACCGGCCAAAGGTGCGCCGTCCCTGCCGCTGCGAGTGACTCGTGCGCCCGCGCCAGTTCCGCCTTCGCTTCTTGCAACTCCTGCAACGTCGCAATCATCGGGAACATCACCCGCACGTCATAATCCGCGCCCGCCCGCAAAATCGCCCGCAACTGTTGCTGGAACAACGCGCGGTTCCGCAAACACAGCCGGATGGCGCGCACGCCGAGGTACGGGTTCGCCTCCCTGGGCATGTGCAGGTACGGCAGTTCCTTGTCACCGCCGGCGTCCAGCGTGCGGATAACCGCCGGCTTGCCCGCCATCGGTCGCAAAATCATCCGCAGCGCCGCGACCTGCTCTTCCTCGTCCGGCGCCTCGTCGCGGTGCAAAAACATGAACTCCGTCCGCAGCAGGCCGATGCCGTCCGCGCCATTGCCGGCGGCGGTCTCCGCGTCCTCCACATTGCCGACGTTGGCGCAAATCTCGAAACTCCGCCCGTCGAGCGTCACCGCTGGGCGCGCGCTGTCGCGCTTCTCCAACGTCACCTGCTCCGCCCAGCGAATTTGCCGCTCGTGGATTTTCTTCAACTCCTTGATTTCCGGGTTCAGCCACAACTCCCCCGTGTCCCCGTCCATCGCCAGCACCGCCGGCGGCGTCAACGCTGACAATGACGCCGCGAAATGCCGCGCCTGCACAATCGCCGGAATACCTCGCGACCGCAGCAAAATCGAACTATGCGACGTCCGGCCGCCCTCCAGGCACACCACCCCCAGCACCCGGCCCTTGTCCAGCGCCGCCGCCTGTCCCGGCGTCAATTCGTTCACCACCAGGATGCCCGGCCTCGGCATGACCAGCCCGTCCGGCACGTTGACGCCGAGTTGCCCCAGCACCAGCCGCGCCACATCCCGCAAATCTTCCGCGCGCTGGCGCAAATTATCGTCGCTCAGGTTTTGGTAGGTCTTGATGGCTTCCTCCACCGCCAGCCACCAGGCGTGCGCCGCCTGCCGCCGGTCCCGCCGGATGTAACGCTCCGCCTGCGCCAGCAACGCCGGGTCGTTCAACACCATCGCCTGCGCGTTGAAAATCTCCCCGCGCTCGCCGCCCATCACCCGGCCCACTTCCCGCGCCTGTTCCCGCAACACGGACCGCGTCTTTTCCAACGCCGCCCGCAATAACCCGGATTCACGCCCGGCGTCCGCCGACGGTGACGTCGGCACTTCAAACACCGCCGCCTGCGGATAATACACCGGGCCAATCGCCACGCCCTTGCACACGCCGATGGGTTTGGCGTCCGCCGCCCCCGGCCCCGGCGCCGCGCGGTCACCGTCAGCGTCCCCTTGCGGCGGCGCTTGCAACACATCGCCCAACCCGCCCGCAATTGCCGCCCGCAAAACCGTCAGCGCCTGTTCCTCATCCGCCCCCGCCGCCAGCAACTCCACCTCATGCCCCCGCAACGCCTCCAGCGCCACCATTCCCGTCATGCTGCGAATGGACACCGGCCCTTTGCCATTGGTCAAATTACGCGCTTGGATTTCACTCTGGAACTTGCCCGCCTCCTGAATCAACCGCGCCACCGGCCGCGCGTGCAACCCCGCCGGATTCGGCACCGTCACCCGCGTCGTCCGCGCGTTCCGCAACACCGGCGCGCTGTCAGCGTCAGCGTCCGGCGCCGCCGTAAGATGCCCCATCTTCTGTGTCAGCGCCAGCGACGCCTCCCGCGCCACCTCCGCCAGCGACCCGCCGACCTTCGCCGCCACCCCCGCCGCCACCGTCCCCTCCACAAACGCCGCCGCGCACAATCGAACCTGCCCCCGGGTCGGTTCATCCAAAAAATCCAACGCCATCTCCGCGCTCAACACCGCGCTCCCCATATCCATCAACACCACCACCCCGTCACCGTCAGCGACCGACTGAATCGCCTGCGCAATCTCCATCGCATCCGTTCCCAACTCCACATGACCGGCCCCCGCTCCCGCCGCCACCGCAATCCGCACCTCCTCCCCCGCCATCGCCCGAGTCAACGTCAGCGTCGCCTCCGCCAGCGGGCGGCAATGAGAAACCAGAACCATGCCAACCATATTCTTTACGTTAGCCGCTTTTCTCAAAAAGCAACCCAGAAAACAACTTGAACGTTACCGGCGGCGTACCGGCAGACGCGAGCGCACCCAGCCGCGCCCGCTGCCCGTCATCGGCGACCTCGGCGGATTGGCGGTCCTGCGCGGTCAGCGTGAGCGTGAACGCGGGGCGGCCTGAAATTAGGCGTTACACGCGCAACACCACGCGGGTGGTGGAGGCGCGGACAACAAGCTCGCCGGTTAATAGAATGGTGCGCGGCGGCAGTTGCGGATGCCGCAGCCGCTCCAACAATGTGCGGACACACACGCTGCCGATGTCGGCGCAAGGCTGGCGGATAGTCGTCAACGGCGTCGAGAGCAGCGAGGCGTAGCTGACATCATCAAAACCGGCCAGCAAAAAATCCTCCGGTACCCGCCAGCCGCTGTTGGTCGCGGCTTGCAGGAATTGCGCGGCGGTCAGGTCGTTGGAACACACCACGGCGTCAAAGCCCTGCCGCGCGGCACGAAGACTTTTCACAAACGCGACGTCGCGCGGGTCGCCGACCTTGAACTCCGGCTTGCGCCCGCCGTGGCGCAACAAACCGTTTTGCAAGCCGGCCAGTCGCAAATCCGTGCTCGACGGATAATTGGGTTTGGCCACGAACACAACACGCCGCGCACCGCTGACGGTGAGATGCCGGCCCAGCAAATAACCGGCGTGAAAATTATCCAACGCCACCACGTCGCAATCGCTGCGCGCGGGAAACTCCGCCGTATCACGGTCAGCGAGCACCACGGCGGCGCCGGCCCGGCGGAAAGCGTCCAGCAAGTCGCGGTTACGCCGCTCACGGTCGGCACCATGCTCCAGCGGCGCGAAGATGACGCCGCTGACGTTGCGCGCAACGAGTGTCTTGGCCAGGTCACCGTCAGCGCCGGCCACCGTCAGCGGGGTGTTTAGCACAGTGCAACCGGCATCGTGCGCGGCGCGGGAAATCTCGGCGCAAATTGGGTCGAGAATTTCCGTCTTGCCGAGGCCGTCAGCGAGCAGCGCGATGACGGGCCGCGTGACGCGCAGTCCGGCGCTGACGTAGCAGCCGGAGCCGGCGCGGATGTCCACAAGGCCACTCTGCAACAAATCACGCAGCGCGCGCCGCACGGTCGGGCGCGACACCTGCCAGCGGCGACACAACGCTTCCTCGCTCGGCAGCCGGTCGCCGGCCCGATGGCGGCCGCTGACGATGGCGTTTTTCAAAGCGGCGGAAATCTCGCGGTGTTTGATGGTGGTTTTATTCATCAATCTGTAATTACAGGTTTTTAACGAATTTGTCATATCTTTTTTGTAAAAAATTTTTAACCTGTCATCGTCAGCGGCCATGACTGATGCCAAATCTTTCTCAACCGAAATCGCGGCGGTTATCGCCCGCAGTGCCAACGCCAAGGTCACGGTGTGCGGGGACTTCTGCCTGGATGCTTACTGGTTTATTGACCAGAACACCAAAGAATTGTCACTCGAAACAGGCCTGCCCATTCACCAGGTGCGGCGCGCCGCCTACAGCCCCGGCGGGGCGGGCAATGTGGTGATGAACCTGCGTTCGCTGGGCGTGGCCGAGGTGCGCGCGGTTGGCGTGCTGGGGTGCGACATTTTCGGCGACGAATTGCTGCGGTCACTGTCAGCGGCGGGTGTCAACGTCAGTGGTTTTCTGCGCCCTGAAAAATGGCAGACACTGGTTTACGCAAAACCCTACGCCGACGGCGCGGAGTTAAACCGGCTCGACTTCGGCGCGTTCAATGAATTCCCCGCCGCGCTGGAGGACGCGCTGATGGCCAACTTGGAAACGGCGGCGAAAGCGTCCGACGTGGTGGTTATCAACCAACAAATCGCGGCGCTGATGGTGACCGAGCGGCTGATTAAAAAAATCAACGCGCTGGCGGCGCGTCTGCCGAAAGTTTTGTTCATCGTGGACTCACGCGACTACGCGCAGCACTTCGCCGGCGTCGCGCTGAAAATCAACACCCGCGAGGCCGCGCGCGTGCTGGGCAGTCCGACGCACCCAGGCGCCGTCGTCTCGCAGGCGGAGGCGTTCGGCTACGCCACGGCGCTGAGCAAGCGCATGGGCCGGCCCGTCGTGCTGACGCGCGGTGAGCATGGCTTGGTGACCGCCGACGGTGACGCGGTGTTCGCCGTGCCCGGCATCCAGTTGTTAGGCAAAACCGACCCGGTTGGCGCGGGCGACACGGTCGTCGCGGCCATCGCGGCGGCGCTCGGCGGCGGCAGCCCGCTGACGGTCGCGGCCAAGTTCGCCAACCTCGCGGCGGCCATCACGGTTCGCAAAGTGCAGGCCACCGGCACCGTCAGCGTCGCGGAAGTGCTCGCGGCGGAGGCGCCGGATTACATTTACGAGCCGGAACTCGCCGACAGTCCGCGCGCGGCGAAATATTTGCCCGATACGGAAATCGAAGTCATCCGTGAAAAAGCGCGCCAGGGTTCCATCCAGTACGCCATCTTCGACCACGACGGCACCATTTCCACGTTGCGCCAAGGCTGGGAAAAAATCATGGAGCCGATGATGCTGCAAGCGATTCTCGGCGACCAGGCGGCGCGCGTGCCGGACCAAGTGTACAAAAAAGTCGTCGCCGAGGTGAAGACGTTCATTGACAAAACCACCGGCATCCAAACGTTGGCGCAGATGAAGGGCTTGGTCGGCCTGGTGCGCGAGCACGGTTTCGTGCCGGCGGGTCAAATCCTCGACGAGCACGGCTACAAGGCCATTTACAACGAGGCGCTGCTGGAGATGGTTCGCGTTCGTATCCGCAAAATCGAGCGCGGCGAACTCGCGCCGAACGATTTTGAAATCAAAGGCGCGCGCCAATTCCTCGAATCGCTGCACCGCGCGGGCGTGAAATTGTTCCTCGCCAGCGGCACCGATGAGGCTGATGTTCAGGCCGAGGCGCGCGTGATGGGTTACGCCGATTTGTTCACCGGCGGCATTCGCGGCGCGGTCGGCGACCTCAAGGTCGAGGCCAAGCGCGTGGTGCTGGAGCGCATCATCAACAGCGGCGGCATCACCGGCGACGACCTCGCCGTCATCGGCGACGGGCCGGTGGAGTTGCGCGAGGGCAGCAAGCGCGGCGCGTTCTGCCTCGGCATCGCCAGCAACGAATTATGTCGCTACGGTCTCGACCTGACCAAGCGCGCGCGCCTCATCCGCGCCGGCGCCGACCTTGTGGTGCCGGACTTTTCGCAATACAAACGCATCTTGCCCTTGCTGGGGGTGAGCGCGTAACCTTTAACCATGCAACCCAGAAAGACAAAACTATGCTCAACCCATCCGACAAAATCATGACCGCCGAACAAGCCCGCGCCTTCCGTGACCAACTTCGCGCCGAAGGCAAGGAACTCGTGTTCACCAACGGCTGCTTCGACATCCTCCACCGCGGGCACGTCACCTACCTGACCTTCGCCCGCAACGAGGGCGACGCGCTGTGCGTCGGCCTCAACAGCGACGCCTCCGTCAAGCGCAACAAAGGCCCGAACCGCCCCATCAACAGCGAGGAAGACCGCGCTTACGTCATGGCTTCGCTCGCCGCCGTTGACGCCGTTGTTATTTTCGACGAGGACGAGCCGCGCGACTTGATTGCCCAAATCCTGCCGCAAGTGCTGGTCAAGGGCAAAGACTGGGCGCACTACGTCAGCGGGCGCGATGTCGTCGAGGCCCACGGCGGCCGCGTCGCCCTCGCCGACATGGTCGAGGGCCGCTCCACCACGGGCACGATTGAGAAAGTGTTGCAAGTTTACGGAGGAGAAAACAAATGAAAGACCTAATCATCATCACCGGCGCCGCCGGCTTCATCGGCCGGAACATCGTCGCCATGCTTAACGAACGCGGACTGGACAACCTGCTGTTGGTGGATTTCCTCGGCCATGATGAAAAATGGCGGAACCTCGTCGGCCTGCGCTACGAGGATGTTTTGCCGCCGCCACAATTCCTCGACCTCATCCTCGGCGACAAACTCGGCAACATCCGCGCCATCATCCACGAGGGCGCGTGCAGCGCGACCACGGAGAAAAACGCCGATTATTTGCTGGAAAACAATTACCGCTACACGCGACGCCTGTGCGAATGGGCGTTGCGGAACGACACGCGCTTCGTCTATGCCTCCAGCGCCGCGACCTACGGTGACGGCAGCCTCGGCTACAGCGACGCTGACAGTGTGACGGGACGTCTGCGCCCGCTGAACATGTACGGTTATTCCAAACACATGTTCGACCTGTGGGCGCTGCGTAACGGGTTCCTCGACCAAATCGTCGGCCTGAAATATTTCAACGTGTACGGCCCCTACGAAGACCACAAAGGCGACATGCGCTCGCTGGTGCACAAGGCGTACCACCAAATCAAGGCCAAGGGCTACATCGAATTGTTCAAATCCGACCGCCCTGAGTACGCTGATGGTGAGCAAAAGCGCGACTTCGTGTACGTGCGCGACGCGGCGAAAGTAACGCTGCACTTCGCGCTCGACAGCAAAGCCGGCGGCCTGTTCAACTGCGGCGCCGGCCAGGCGCGTACCTGGCTCGACCTCGCGCGCGCCCTGTTCGCCGCGCTGGGCCAAAAACCTGACATTCGTTTCATCGAAATGCCGGCGCCGCTCAAGGGCAAGTACCAATACTTCACCCAGGCTGACGCGCAAAAGCTAAAAACCGTGGGCGGCTACACCGCCCCCTTCGCCAACGTCGAGGAAGGCGTCGCCGATTACGTGAAAACATATCTAGCGCGGGAATAAACGAAAATATTTTTCACTGCGGAGATGCGGAGGGCGTGGATTTTATTTTAACCAAAAACTCTGTGGCTCTCCAATAATCGCTCGCTAACGCTCGCGTTAGGCTGTCAGCGACGTTGACCGTGGCCAACGGCAATATTTGGCGCTATCAGCGTCAGCCTCGACGTGGACGCGACCGACGACGCGCAACATTACGCGACGCTGGCCGTGAGCATGGACTGGACGAACAACGGCACCATCCTCATCACCGGCGCGAACAAAACCGTGGCAAAAGTGTCCTTCGACCTCGGCGACAACAATTACACCGCCGCCGCTGGTTCGTTGACGGTGCTGACGAACGACGCGCAACTTAAAGCCGCCTCGGTCACCATCAGCGGCACCATCGCTGACACGGGCGAAATTCTGGCAGCGTCCACCGTCAGTGCCAGCGAGGTGCTGACGCCGACCGGCACGCTGTCACCGGTGGCACCCTCAACGTCAGCAACATTAATTTGAATTTGTCCGGCGGCACCTATTTGCTCGCCGCATACACGGGCGAGTTACTTGGCCAAACGCTCACCTTCAGCGGCATTAGCGACGCCATTTTGGATTTCAGTTTCAGCGGGAAAATTTACCTCGCCATCCCCGAACCGTCCGCGTGGGCGCTGTTGTTGACCGGTACCGCGTTGCACGCAGTCCTGCGCCACCGCAAGTGAGAAAATGCCAAACTCCGACCACAAAGACACCACGCCGCGAAGGATTTTTTTCGCGGATTATGGCGTTGACCGGTCGAACACTCACTTCTGGCCGGGGCCTTGCGGGCAATCTTCCATCGTCAGGAGATTGATTTCACGCCGGCGGGCTTTGCCTAGGGCGTAAGCGGTGCAGCGACGAATGATGTAGCTGCGGCTCAAGCCGGTTTGGGTTTGATATTCCTCGAGTTGGGTAAGCAACTCGCCTTCCAGCCGGATAGGCAGGATTTTAGTATTAGTGCTTTTTTTCATATTTATGTCTCCGATGTTAAAATTGGTGGCAGAAGCTATTGACTTGATAAGTTTGCACCCAACTCACAGTATTGGACAACAAAATCATCATTACGATAAGCAACAATTTATATAGAATTTTTATATTTATTTCCTTCATTGAGTTTAACTAATTAAAACCTTGGTAATAAATCATAGAAAATTCTTTTCGCAACATGAAAATATCCATTGGGGGAGTAAATTTTTATAACCAATTCATCTTTATTCTGTTACAAACTGAAAAATATATGTATGAGTTGATTTAGCGCCATCAAAATATAAATCAATAATTTTAATTTATGTAAAAATATCATGATAAATTCAAATTTTTATTGACTTGAACGCTGAATTAGTAAATACATAACTCTTATTTCGGAATAAAAATCGGAGCCTTAGTTTAGCGGTAGAGCGTCTGCTTCACACTAATCGCAATTACATCTGTAAGACTCTAATTTCCAGTTGGTTAATATTTTTCGTTCACTTTTTCGTTACATCTTTGCTTTTTTTGATGGATGAGTAACGCGAGTTTTAACTTAAGGAGTGTGCTGTTATGAGCGAACAGTCTGATGCGGTAAACAAAGTTTTGCGTGAACGTGGGGTTGCGGTTCCGCCGCCGGAGCCGTCGGTCGCTGACGGTGAGGTGAAAGATGAGCGAGCGTTGCCAACGATTGAGTTGATGCGTGCTGGGCGACGATTGTCTGACTTAGCGCGTGGGGCGGGCGGAATTTGTGCGGCGGCGAATGTGTTTCGGCGCGAGGCGATGGCGGTCACTGTCAGCGAGGATGTCGGCTTGATAGAGCCGCTGGATGCTGACCGGTTCCGTACGTTTTTGGAAGAACATGCCCTAACCTATTTTTGAAGTATGACAAAAATGCCGCCGATGGCGCTGAACCGTGGAAGAAAGTGGCGTGCACGATGTCGGTGCAGGATGCGCGGGGATGTTTGCGCTCCGACCAGTTTGTCGGCCGATTGCCAAAACTAAAAAAGTTAATGCCCAGCGTCGACCAAGTATCCGCCGCCAATCGTGCTTCTTTCCAACTGATAGCGGACATACCATATAGACTCTTTTCACCAATATTAGTACAACCCATTTCAATATTTTTGACACACTGCCTCCGCGCCAACAAAAAGATTGAAATGCCCCTCACTCCACCCTCGTTCTAACCCTGCCATTTACAAGTACATCCAGCTAAATCCAAGCAAATCATACCATTTCAATATTTTTTGGTCTCAGCGCACTGAATGTGACGTGAGAAACCCTGCGCGATGATTAGGAACCACGAATGCACGCAAATTGACACGAAGGACTATCGCCTGTTGCTAAAAAATTCGTATCTATTCGCGTTCATTTGTGGTTAAATATCCGCGTGAAATCCGCTTACGAACTCGCTATGGAACGCCTCGCTGACCGTGAACCCTTCGTTAAATTGACCATCGCGCAGAAACAAGAACTCGCTGACCTTGGCGCGCGCTACGAGGCCAAAATCGCCGAGCGCAAAACTTTCCTCGCCGGCAAAATCAAGGAAGCCGAGGCCAGGGGCGACGCTGCTGACGCTGACCAATTCCGCGCCCAACTCCGCCGCGACCTCGCCGCGTTGACCGAGGAACTGGAAGCCAAGAAAAACGCCGTGCGGAAAAAATCCGCGAATTAAAGGCTTGCCGAACCCCGTTTTCTCCGCATAATTCACTCCGCGCTTCACCCGCTGACGGTGAGGCCAATCGGAGGGGGTTTAGCTCAGTTGGTAGAGCGTCTCGTTCGCAATGAGAAGGTCAGGGGTTCGACTCCCCTAACCTCCACAGCCGAAACCATCAACATGACCGCGCCAATAGCCAATTTCAACGTTCTGGGAGTCACGGTCAGCGCCATGAATTTGACCGCTGCCACTGACGCGGTGCTGGACGCTGTACGGCGGCGGCGCAAGGGCTACGTGTGCGTCACGGGCGTGCATGGCATTATCGAGGCGCAGGATGACCCGGAATTTCTCCGCATCCTCAATGGCGCGTTTCTCAACACCACCGACGGGATGCCGCTGGTCTGGCTGGCGCGGCATTACCGCGCTGACCGTGACATCAGCCGCGTTTACGGACCGGACTTGATGCTGGCGGTGTTCGCCGCCGCCGAGCATGAGCCGGTCACGCACTTTTTTTACGGCGGCGTTGACGGTGTCGCGGAACAACTCAAGGCGTGTTTGTTGCAAAAGTTTCCTGACAGCAACATCGTCGGCACGTACTGCCCGCCATTCCGTCCGCTGACGGTCGCCGAGGCGGATGAACTCGTCGTGACCGTCAGCGGCTTAAAGCCCGACATCATCTGGGTCGGCCTCAGCACGCCGAAGCAGGAACGCTTCATGGCGGAATTTTTGCCACGGCTGGACACCACGCTGATGTTCGGCGTCGGCGCGGCGTTTGATTTTCATTCCGGCAAGGTTTCGCAAGCGCCGCGCTGGATGCAACGCCACGGCTTGGAATGGCTCCACCGGCTGTGCTCCGAACCGCGGCGATTATGGAAACGTTATTTGCTTAACAACCCGCGATTTTTGTATAGGATTACCGGACAATTGCTGGGACTGAAAAAGTATCCGGCGTAACAGATAAAATTATTATGAAAAAAATCTTGGTATGCGGGGCCGGTGGTTTCATCGGCGGTCACTTGGTCGGCGATTTATTGAAACAAGGGCACCAAGTCGGCGCGGTGGACAAAAAGCCGCTTGGTCATTGGTACCAACTGCACGCTGACGCTGATTCCAAAACGCTCGACCTGAGCTTGAAAGAGGCTTGCGAGGAGGCGACCAAGGGCGGCTACGACGAAATTTACAACCTCGCCGCGGACATGGGCGGCATGGGCTTCATCGAGAACAACAAGGCGCTGTGCATGTTGAGTGTGCTCATCAACACGCACTTGCTCATGGCCGCGAAGTTGAACGGTGTGCCGCGTTTCTACTATTCATCGTCAGCATGCGTGTATAACGGTGACAAGCAGCGGGACATTCATGTGACCGCGTTGAAAGAAGAGGACGCCTACCCCGCGCTGCCGGAGGACGGTTATGGTTGGGAAAAACTTTTCAGCGAGCGCATGTGCCGGCACTTCCGCGAGGACTTCGGCATCATCACCCGCGTCTCCCGTTATCACAATGTTTATGGCCCGCACGGCACCTACGACGGCGGTCGCGAAAAAGCCCCCGCCGCCATTTGCCGCAAGGTCATCGAATGCCTCCAAACCGGCCGGCACGAAATCGAAATCTGGGGCAGCGGCGAGCAGACGCGCAGCTTCATGTACATTGACGATTGCGTCAAGGGCACGCAAATGCTCATGAACAGCGACTTCGCCGAGCCGCTGAACATCGGCAGCAACGAACTCGTCTCCATCAACCAACTGGTTGACATCGTCGAGGACATCGCCGGGGTCAAGCTGAAGCGCAACTACAACCTCAACGCCCCGAAAGGCGTGAACGGTCGCAACAGTGACAACACCCTCATCAAGCAAATTTTCAACTGGGAGCCAAACATCAAACTCCGCGACGGCATGGGAAAAACCTACCGCTGGATTCACGATGAACTCACCACCGCGCGCAAGGAAGGCCGTGTCTCCACCGTCAACCGTTACTAACATGGAAACCAATCCGCCAACCCTGAATCGAAACACGGTCATCATCGCGGTCATCGTCAGTGCGCTGGTCGTCACCGGCTTGTACAACATGTTCCCGTACAACATGGGCTACGGGCTGGAGCCGGTCACCGTGTTCAGGAACCTGCGGTTGATGTGGTTCGGCGCGGAAATGGGGGAGTGGCGGCACTGTGCGTTTGTGCCGCTGGTTACGCTGTTCTTCGTCTGGTTGGACCGCCAAAAACTGGCCACCACGCCGGTGCGATCCGGCTCCGCTGACGGTCTGGCCGCGTTGGTTTTCGCCGGCGTGGTGTACTGGCTGGGTTATAAAATTGACTTCACCATCCTCGGCTTCCTCTCGCTGCAAATCACGCTGGGAGCGCTGCTCCTGTGGTTTTTTGGCCGGCAATTCATGCGCGCCATTTTCTTCCCGTGGGCATTCCTCGTGTTCGCGTGGCCGATGCCGTTCATCAACACCAACCAGCTCAGCCTGATTATCGCCAAAATTTCCGCGCACCTACTGAATTTCGCCGGCATGGACTGTCTGCAAGAAGGCGTCAAAATCATCTCCGCGCCCAAGTTCGCCTACGGTCTGCGTATCGCGCAGGGGCAATTGTTCTCGCTGGAAGTCGCCGCCGCGTGCAGTGGTTTGCGTTCGCTGTTCGCACTGATGATGGTGGCCGCGCTGGGCGGTTATTTGCTGCTCGACAAACCTTGGCAACGCTGGGTGCTGTTCTTCTGCTCAATCCCGCTGGCGATGACCGGCAACGTGTGCCGCGTCGTGCTCCTCGCGTTCGGCGCGCAAATGTTCGGCTCCGAGTTCGCCATCGGCACGGAGGAACATCCCAGCATGTATCACCTGTTTGCCGGTTACATGATATTTGTCATCGCCTTGGGCGGCATGTTCATCATCGGCTGGTTGCTCACCGGCGGCTGGCGCGCCGTGGCGCGAGTGTGCGGTTTCAAGTTGGCCTAATCGCAAATCATGACCGTCCGCAGTTCCTCATAACATTGGCAGACTAGTTCGTCATCCTGAGCGAAGCGCCGCAGGTGCGTAGTCGAAGGAGCAGTTGGGTCAAAGTCAGCGGAATAGAGCTGCCAGCCGGTTAGTCAGTACTTAACCGTTCCTTCGCCCTTCGACTTCGCTCAGGGTGACGCGCCCTTGCAGGGCTGCGCTCAGGATGACGGAGTACCCTGCCAATGTCGCAATGAAATGCGGTTCCTCGCTGTTAGCAGTGGCAGCGCTGACGCCGGCCTCCCTCCACCGCCCATGCCCCTGCGTGAGCTAATTCCCCTTCCGTGAAGGGGTGGCCGCAGAGCGGACGGGGTAGTTCAGCG
>JAISCS010000079.1 GCA_031265365.1 Verrucomicrobiales bacterium | reverse complement strand
CTTAAAGGCTGGCGCGGCATTGCCACTCGCTATGCCAAACGTACTTCCTCCTATTTGGCTGCCGTCCAAATCCGTTGCATCTTCCTCTGGACGCAAATCTTGTGACTACACTATCTAATATTTATTGGTGAAAGAAAGGCTATAACCTAAAAACATCTTTACATCGCCGAGCAAATCGCCGTCAGGTTTCATCACCGGCTGGTGCAAATTCATCCCTTTGCCAACGGCAACGGGCGACATTCGCGGTTGGCGGCGGATTTGCTGGCGGTGGAACTCGGCTCCAAGCCGTTCACTTGGGGTGGCAACAACCTGGCCGCTGCCGGTGAAATCCGCGCCAGATATATTCAAGCCCTGCGCCTTGCCGACCAAAATCCCGACGACCTGACCGCACTGCTAACATTTGCGCGCTCCTAACGGCTGATGCCCTTGCCGTCGTGAACGCTGCCGGTTGGCAAAACGGCTGCTTCCGTGGCAGACGATTTGAGGGCAAAACTAACCGACTCCGCCAATGATGGCGGCGGCTGGAAAGTTTCCTGGCCCAGTTGTTTTTTAAGCGCCGTCAACCTGGCGTGCGACGGGGCGACCGATTGTTGATGAAACGCCACATCATACGTCATGACATGCTCGACAATCCTGGCGGCGTCAGTGGTGGCGGGGTAAATGGCGGCGGGGGTCTCCGTCAAAATCTCCGCCCAATGCTCGACAAACGCGGCGCTGGATTGCGGGCGGTGGCCCACACCCAGCTTGGTGCCCAGCATCATGGCGGCAATTTCCGCCCGCAGTTCCTCGCGCACCTCCTCTTTTTTATCGTCGGCGGTCAACCCCTTTCGCTTCATTCGCAACGGGTGTCCGGTGAAATGCGAAAGTTGATGCAAGAGAATGCAATAATAATCATCCGCGCTCGGAAATTGTGACCGTGCCGGCATATAGATGGTGTCCTTGGCAACGTCATAAAAAGCGGCGTCCGCCTGGTTATGCATTACCTTGGCGCCGGAGGTGTAAATCATATTTTCGACCCGCTGATGCGGATCCCAAGTCAGCGGCAGCGGTTCGTAGGGCGGCACACCGTCAACTTGCGCGGCGTTGAACACCGTGGAACTTTTCAAAATGGGCCGCGCAAGTTTATGTTGTTCCAATATCGGCTCGCCCCGTGCATTCAGCACCGTTTTGCCGTCGGCGTCTTTTTTTATTTCTTTGCGATGCGATTGATAATAAAAAACCGGCGTGCCTCTGGCACCCTTCCGCACATTCCAGCCCCGTTCCTTGGCTTGCAAAAAAGTCAGCCAGCGGGAATCGTCAAACCCCCTGGACATCAGCGCCAGCACGTTGTATCTGCCCATCCTGCACCAGCTCCGGGCGGTTAGCGCCAACACCCGCTTCGCGCCGCAAATTGACCGTGCCATCAGCACGTTTAATTACAAATCCGACCTCACCGCCGCGCTGGAGGAAATCGCCGACTTGGATTCGCGCTTCCTGTACGCCATTCGCAACGGGGTGAAAAACGCGGCGCTGGCCAAATCCGCCGACCGTACCGCCGACGCCTATCTCGCCCACGCCCGCAAACGTTTCGCCACGCTGTCGCTGCAACTGGAGTTTGCCAATTTGGTCATCGCCGGCTCCATCATCGCGCTGTTGGTGCTCGCCGACCTCATGATTAAAGCCGCCGCCATGAAAGCCGCTTACCGGATGGGCCTGTGAGATGAAGACCAACTTTTCCCTAACCATTCCCGCTGACACTGTGATCGGTTACCCGCGACGCGAGGTTCACCGCTTCAAACGCGAGCGGCGCCTGACCACCGTCGGCGGCTCGCTGTGGCTGGTGCGCGGCGCCAACGGGGCGGGAAAAAGCACGTTGCTTAAAACCCTTGCCGGCGGTCTTCCCACGGTGCGTGGCGGCGTGATTTTTTCACCGGCGGCGCCGGACAAATTTTTCCTGCCGGACACGCTCATCCTGCCCGACGATGCGCGGCCGCTAACGTTGATTAAAACCGGCGCCAACCGTGGCGCGGCGCTGACCTTGGTGGAAAAACTCAGCATTCCCGACCGTCCGTTCGGCGAATTGTCATGGGGCAACCGCCGCAAAGCCGCGCTGGGCCTGGCGTATTCGCGCCTTGCACCGGTCATCGCCAGCGGGCAGGTGGTGATATGGGACGAGCCGTTCACCGGACTGGATGACGCCGGTGTGGAGGTCGTCGTCAGCGCACTGGCCGCGCTTGAACATTCTAACCGTTTAATCATCCTCGCCGCGCACGGGTTTCGCTCGCTGGAACAACTCGCCGCCGGAGTTTTGCTTTTCCCCGATTTATGAACCCCAAGTTTTTTCGCCAATTGCGGGATTGCCACAACTTGTTCACGCCGCTGACGGTGCCAGGATTTTTCCTGCCAGCCGGCGTCGCGGCGATTTGTGTATTACTGGCCGTCAGCGTATGGCACGCGGACCGTGAGTTTGCTTTTTCCCTCGGGCAGCTGGTCGCTTACGGTTGTTGGTCATTCGCCATCTTCCGCGCCGCGCTGACCGCCTCGCGCCTCAGCCGCTTGATTCACCGCGGCGGCATGGGCGACTTGCTAAAGAGCGAGGATAAAAGCCGTCCGGTGATTTTGCTCGGCATGGCGTGGTCATCAATCAATGCGCTGACGTTCATACCCTTGGTGGTAGTTTGGATTTTATTGCGACATTCACTGTCAGCGGACTTCATCGGCAATGGCATGTTCGCCTTGCTCGGCTTGTGGGTGTCGTGTTTTTGCGTCGCCCTGATTGCCGCCACCCTGTCCACCCAAAAATCCGATCGCGGTTTGCTCGCCACGCTAACCGCTTTTTTCGCCGTGGTAATATTCATGCCGGCGCTGGATGCGCGGTTTCATGATTCCGTCTGCTACCTGATGCTGACGATGTTCATCCCGCCGTTTGACCTGCTGTTTTGTCCCGCCCGCTTGTTGTTCGACTGGCCCTCACCGTCAGCGTGGGCGTGGAGCGCGCCGTTCGCCGCCATGGTGCTGTGTTCGTGTTACACCTTGGCGAGGAAAAATATCCTCACCGTCGGCGGCTGCATTTTGCTGCTATCGCTGCCGGGTCTTTTCAACGGACGGTTGCACCATTCGACCGCGCAGGCGCCGCGCCTCAACTTGCCGCGCTCGCCCTTGGGCCATGTGCTCGCCTCGCAACTTGGTGACGCGGCGGAAACGGTGTGGCACAACGGCCTCACTCATGAACACCGCGAGGACGAGGGACATTCGTTGAGTCCGTTTTCCGCGAACACCATTTTCCCGCGCGCGCTCACCGTCAGCGCCGCCACTCCCGACCTTGCCGCCGCTCACCGTGATTCCGCCGACTCGCTGCACTTGTTGGGCGTCATCGCCCCGCTCAGGCTGGCGTTCTGGCTCAATCCCGATAATCCGCTGCCCGTCGCCGACGCCGCTTTTATCGCCGCCCATTACGCCAACGCGCTCGCGCTGGCCGTCCGCTTGTTGCACCATGCCGCCGGCACCGTCAGCGACCGGTTGACCGTGGAGAACGCGCAATTTTGGCTGCAAGTTTTTTATTCCGGCTGGGAATGGCGCGACCGAGATTTGTGCGCGCTGGCTTATCCGCGCCTGGTCGAACTGACCGCCGCTGACGATGACCATTGTAAAACCTTGGCGCAAGACGCCGCCGACCTATTCCATCATCATGCTGACGTGCACTTTCGCTAACCGCGGCTTCAGTTTGTTTGAAGTCATTATTTCCGTCACCGTGTTGTCCTTCGCCATCGGCGGGGCCATGCTGCTGACCAATCGGATTTATGGGGTATCCTTCACCGCTGACCGTCGCCAAGCCGTCGCCGGTGAACTGGCGCGACAGTTGCGCCAGGCCCAGGCGCTGCCCGTGCACACACTCATGAACGGCGGCGACGGCTACGATTTCACTCGCGTCGGCGACCGCACCGTGCACGCTGTCGGGGTCGAGGATTTTTTCCGCAACACCGGAGCTGGCGTCTGGTGGACCCGTCACGAACAGCGGCGAATTTCATCCGCCATCGGCGCGCCCAAGGTCCGGGTGCGTTGGCAATACGAGCCGCTGACGCCGCTGGAACATTTGCAGGGCTACACCATCACGGTCGAGGTCACCTTGCGCGGCGGCAACGGCGGTGGCGAGGACATGGTTTATGTCGGCAAAGCCTTCCGCACGCTGGAGGCGGGCGTTAATTTGTAGGTTGCCTGATGCGGAGGAAGTCAGTCGGTAAGGCAAACCGGCATTGTTCATGGATGCCACAATGCCGCAACGGGCACGGCCAACATTTTTTTTCCGAATGACAGCGTGTCCTCGCCCGTGTACAAGACCATGCCGGTGAACGATTTTTTACCGGCGAGATGCTCCGCAAACCAGTGCAGATGCTTGAAGTCATCGGTCGCGACGTGCTGCCCGGCCTTGACTTCGACTCCCAGCAAAACGCCATCCTCACGCTCGACGATAAAATCTATCTCCCGTTTTTCACGGTCACGGTATTGGAACAGACCGTGACGGCTATCCAGGTCAATTTGCGCCGCCAATTCCTGAAACACCAACGTTTCCACGAGCTTGCCGGAACGGTCAGCGTTAAGCAACACTTCCCTGGCCTCCCAACCCAGCAGCGAACTCATTAATCCGGTGTCGGCGGTGAAAAACTTTGCGCGGCGACCAATGCGTTCATAATCCGAGCGAGTCCACGGCGCGACTTTGTCAAACAAATACAACGACAGCAAGGCATTGAGGTAACTTTCGACAGTGAGTTTGGAGATGGCCAGTGGCGCGCACACACTCTTAAGGTCCAAAAATTTTCCCGACCACGCGGTCAGCGCGACGGTCAGCTCCCGCAATACATCCTGCCGGCGAATGTTGGCGATGTCGCGCAAGTCACGCGCCAGCAAACTATCCGCGTAATCCCGGTGCCACTCCCGACGGTCACGGCGGTCTTTGAGCCGCACGGCTTCGGGATAACCGCCGCGAAACGCGAGGTCAATGACGGTTTCCTTGTCATAACCGGTGATTTTTACCGGAAAATCCGCCGCAAAAGCCCGTGATAAAAAATCCGGCGCGCCGCCCCCAATCTCGCCCACGGTCAGCGGACGCAAACGAATATTTTTAACCCGTCCCGCCAAACTTTCTGAAACGCCGGGCAGGGTTTGCAAGTTGGCGGAACCGGTCAGCAGGTATTGTCCCGGACGATTGCCAAGGTCAACCGCCCGTTTGATTTCCGGCAGCAGGAGCGGGACTTTTTGAATTTCATCAATAATCATGGTGCCGGACGGATTTTTGACAAAACCCTGCGGGTCGGCTTGCGCGGCAGCCAGCAGACCGGTGTCGTCCAGCGTGCGATAGACACTATCGGGTTGGGAAATTTGGCGGGATAGCGTGGTTTTGCCCGTTTGCCGCGCGCCGGCAATCACCACCACGCGCCGTGTTTGCAAGGCGGCGGTAACATTGCGCGACTGCCAGCGAGGATATTGTTTGGGCATGGTTGCAACTCCGTTTTGTTTCCGCGAAAAGCATACCAGATAGCCCGCGAAAAGTATAATAGAATGTCCGCGAAAAGCATAATTTAAGGTGAAAATCAGTCCTTAATCTGCCGATTGACGGCATTATTTGGTTCCATAGGTCGGCTTTCACCTAACCAGCTTGATAAAAATATTTCATTTTTTTCAAAAAAACAGCCGGTTTCACCATTTGGCGGATTATGTTCGCGGTATGAATATGAGCGAACAGAACGAAAGTAAGGTCTCCCCGCTGACGACGGGGAATGATTTTGCCAACATTGGCAAGCTGATGGCGGCGCTGATGAAAGCCCGCAACGAGTTGCCGTTGCTGAAAAACGATTCCGTGAACGGGCAGTACAACCATCGCTTCATCAGCCTTGGAGCGTTGTTGAAGGAAGTGACGCCGGTATTGAACAAAAACCGCTTGCAGCTTGTCCATTTGCCGGTTGTCAGCGGGCAACAGGCGGGCGCCGAATTGTTGTTGTATCACGAATCGGGACAATTCATCAAAAACAGCCTGTTGCTGCCCGTCAAAGACGACCACCCGCAGGCGTGCGGCAGTGCCATCACCTATGCGCGGCGTTATTCGATTTGCGCCATCCTTGGCATCGCCACGGACAAGGATGATGATGCGTCAAGCGCGACGGGTTTCCATGACCGGGTTGACGGTCCCGCTGACGGTGAGCAATCCAAGCCGGTCTCGAACCTTAACAAAAATAACCGGCGAAGTGGCGCGAAGTGGTAATTCATTGCGGGGAACAGGCCGGCAAACGGCTGGGTGACTTGCAGGATGGCACGGTGTTGAAAATCGCCCAATGGTATGTGCCGAACGATGTCAATAACGCTGACGATATGCGGCTGAATGACGCGCTGCATTTTGCCGACATGGAAATTCGCACGGCGCGGCGTGAAGCCAAATTCCGCAAAAATACCACCCGGCGTGAATTTGACTGGCGTAATGTCATCATGCATCGCGGCAAAGGTGTTATCGGGCGCAAAGTGGGCGAGATACCCGGGGCGTTGTTGGCGAAATACGCCGAGCAGTTTGCCCAAGAAATCGGCCATGCCACCGTGACGACCGCTGACGATGAGCTTTTGCTGCGCGCCTTGCGCGCGGGCGCGGCGGAAGTGGAGGGACAATGAAAAAAACATTGGCCACAACGCCCGCCGACCGTCCGCAACCGGATTTGGCGCTTAATCCGTTTGCCGCGCCGCCAACCAACGAGCGTTGCGGCCTGCCCAGTCTGTCTAACAATTACCTGTATGCCCGCTGTCCCGGCAGTTTTGCCGCCAGCCAAAGCGCTGGCTCGCGGGATACATTGCACACGGTCAGCGGCAAACGCATTCATCTGGCGCTGGAAACCGGCAATATGAATGTCTTGCTTCAGTCCGAATATCATTGTGTCCGCGAGCTACGGCGCATGGAACGCGAGGTATTGGAGCGTTACGATTTTACCGAGCATGACCAGGTGGAGCGCGAGGTGCGGCGCTGGTTTTGGGCGGATACCCCGCTCGCTGTCACTGGCAAAGTCAAATGCGGTTCCGGGCGCGGCGACGTTTTGTATGTCAAAACCCCGTTGTCGCAACCGCGCAGCGGCTTGGTGATTGATTACAAATCGGGGCGGGTTGAAGTTGGAGAAAAAGGCGTGGTCCATCAAGCGCGCGGCTTGGCGGCGCTGGCGGCGCGGGACTTGAATTTGGAAAAGGTTTACGCGGTCATCTTGCAACCTTACGCACGGAAGGCGCGCACGGTGGTAAAGGAATACCACCGTGACGAACTACTTGCCGCGGTCGGCGAGATTACCGAGCGGTTTGTCATGGTCGCCCGGCCCGGACAACCGCGGCACAGCGGCGAGCATTGCAAGTTTTGTCCCGCCGCGCATTTGTGCGAGCAATGCCATCGCCAACTGTCGCCGCCAACACCGGTGCAAGCGTTGACCGCACAGCAGTTGGCGCACCGCTTGCAACAGCATCCCGTCCAGCGTAAAATCATGGAACAAGAAATTCGCGCCGCGTTTAACCTAATGTCCGAGGGCGTGACCGTGCCTGGCTTCACCAGAATCCCCGTCAAGAGCGAGGCGCTGGTGGAACCGGAAAGCGCGTTTGCCATGCTGGAAGCCGAGGTCGGGGAGGATGTCTGGCGGAGTGTGTACATTGACATTCCGGCAGCGCTGGAATTGCTGCACCGGTTGCCGAAATTGCAAAACCTCAGTGCCGCTGATTTTTTTGGCGAAGCCTATTATCATGCGGAAAATCAGGAAGGGGAGTGGAGTTTAGTGGCGACCGGCTGACAATCAGCAACAAGCAAGGTTACTTGCCGGTCGTTGACCACTGCGGAATTAATGATTCCGCACCGTTTGAACAGCGGCAAACCAGTGACCATCGGATGGCGGTTTTGAAAAAAATTAAAAAAGTTGACATTTCGCAAAAAAAACACTTGTCAAAAGGTAGTTAGAACTGCCATTTTATTTGGCGTGAAAAACAGGACATCTTGGTTTAGCAAAAAATTGCCCATGGCACTATTGCTACTAGGGGCCGTGACACCGGCCGTTGAAGGACAACTGGTAACGCTGGGCGGCTATCACGGCGGGGCGGTGAAAAGCGACGGGACGGTGTGGATGTGGGGCAACAACCAGGAGGGGCAATTGGGCTGGGCGGCCGGGGAGCCGGCGGCCAAGCCGCAGGCGTTGAGCCTGGGGGTGACGGTGAGCAAGTTGTCCGCGGGCGGCTTTCACACGCTGGCGGTGGCCGCGAACGGACAAGTGATTAGTTACGGGCGCAACGGTGAGGGACAGTTGGGGCGCAGCGGCGGCAGCGGGCCTGGCTATGTCGGCAATTTGAGCGGGGTGACGGCGGTGGCGGCGGGCGGTTATCACAGTCTGGCCTTGAAGAGCGACGGGACGGTGTGGGCGTGGGGGGCGAACTGGAACGGGCAGTTGGGCGACGGGGAGGTGTATTACGGGACGCTGATGCCGTGGCCGGTGAGCGGGTTGAGCAACGTGGTGGCGATCGCGGCCGGGATGCATTCGTCGTACGCGTTGAAGTCTGACGGGACGGTGTGGGCGTGGGGGTCGAACGGGATGGGGCAGTTGGGCGACGGGACGTTTACCGACCGGCTAACACCGGTGCAAGTGAGCGGGTTGAGCGGCATCACGGCCATCGCGGCCGGGTGGGAGCACGCGGTGGCGTTGAAGAGCAACGGCACGGCCTGGGCGTGGGGTTCGAGTTGGTCGGGGCAAATCGGGAGCGGGAACTTTTACGGGAACGCGGTGGAGACACCGCAACAGGTGGCGGTGAGCGGGGTGACCGGAATCGCGGCCGGGGCCAATCACACGCTGCTGGTGAAGTCCGACGGCTCGCTGTGGTCGAGCGGCGGCAACCACGCGGGACAACTGGGCAACGGGCAGGCGTGGAACAATCAGTTGGTGATGAGTCCCGGGGCGACGTTGCTGACCAGCGGCGTAACGCAGGTGGCGGCCGGCGGCTATACCACGCTGGCGTTGCGGAGCGACGGGGTGATCAGCGGCTTTGGCTACCTGGAGTTCGGGCAATTGGGCGACGGGTTAAGGCAGGCGCGGAACCGGCCGGTGCCGATGCTGGGAATATATAACGCGCGAAGCATCGACGGCGGCGATTTTCACACGGCGGTGTTGAAGCAGGACGGGAGCCTGGCCTGGAGCGGCTTGTACAACACGCAAAATCTTTATCTGGGAAACAGCGGGGACGACGAGCAGCAATGTCCCGGCGGTTTCGCGGCGGGGCCGTATGTGCAGCTGGCGTCGGGTAAAAATCACACGCTGGTGTTGAAGGCGGACGGGACGGTATGGGGCTGGGGCGAGAGTTTGAGCGGGCAGCTGGGCGGGCTTGGCACCGTCATGTCCATGTTCCAAGTGGCCGGCATCAGCAACGCGATACAGATTGCGGCGGCGTGCGAGAACTCGGCGGCGGTGAAAGCGGACGGGACGGTGTGGGCGTGGGGCAAGAACGACGGCGGGCAACTGGGCAACGGCACCACCACGGCGCAAAGCGCGCCGGGCGCGGTGAGCGGCTTGAGCGGGGTCGTGCGGGTGGCGGTGGGAGACAAGTTCATGGTGGCGGTGAAAGCCGACGGGACGGTGTGGGCCTGGGGCGACAACACGGGCGGGAAGTTGCTGGGCAGCGGGGACGGGCTGGTCACCACGCCGACGCAAATTAGCGGTTTGAGCAAAATCGTGGCGGTGGCGGCGGGCAATGAGTTTGCCCTGGCGCTGAAGGAGAACGGTACGGTGTGGGCGTGGGGCTTGAACGAGAGCGGGCAACTGGGTTGCGGCAACACCACCAATCGCGGCACCGTGGCGCAAATCAGCGGCCTGGCCAAGGTGGTGGCGATTGCCGCCGGCGCCCGTTGCGGCCTGGCCTTGCTGCACGGCGGGACGGTGCAGGCGTGGGGCGACAATTTTGTCGGGCAGTTGGGCGACGATAGTTACACCAACCGCTTGACCCCGGTATCCGTGGCAGGCTTGAGCCAAGTGGTAGCCATCGGCGCCGGGCAACAACACGGCATGGCGGTGAAGAGCGACGGGAGCGCGTGGGCGTGGGGCAACGGCGGCAACGAGCAACTGGGGGTGAGCCAGCGGACGGAACACCGCGGCGCGATTAGGTTGACCACCAACAGCGCGGACACGGACGCGGACGGTGTGCCGGACGCCTGGGAGGTGACCAACTTCGGCAACCTGGCGCATGACGGCACGGCGGACGGCGACCACGACGGGCTGACCGACATGCAGGAATATCTGCGCGGCACCAACCCGAACAATCCCGACGCCGACGCTGACGGTCTGGTGGACGGGGCCGACCCGGTGCCGCTGACGGCGGGCAGTTACACGGCGGCGACGCGGCAGTTGACGGCGGTCAGCGGGAACAACCAGAGCGGCACCGGCGGGCAGTTTTTGAGCAATCCGTTCGTGGTGCAAGTCAGCGGCGGGGCGGCGGCCTGGCGCGGCTATCCGGTGGCGTTCACCGCCGCGCAGTCATTATTGGCGAGCGGCACCGGCGGCGCGTTGTCGGATTTTATCGTGCAATACGCCAACCCGCAGGGACAGGTGGGCGGCGTGTATTTCAAGTTGCCGGCCTCCGGGCAGGGCGCGGTGCAGGTCAGTTCCCAGGGGCAGACCTTGAATTTGTACGCCGGCTACGACCCGGACGAATTTGCCGCCGAGTTCAGCGGCGTGGACATCGTGATCGGCGACGACGGCACGACGGTCAGCTGGGACGGCGCGTTCACCTCGGTGACCGGCTTTGCCGTGCAGCGCAGCAATGACGGCGGCGCGACCTGGCAGACCGTGGCCAGCGTCGGCCCCAACGACCGGAGCGTTCTCCTGGCCAACCAAGGCCAGAACGCCGGCAGTCTGTATCGGGTCACGGCCAACTGCGACACCACCGGCTCCGCGTCCAGTGCTGGCGCCCACGGGGAACTGGCGCCCGACAGTGATTACGACGGGGACGGGGTGGTCAATTACCAGGACGCGCGACCGGGCGACGCCAGTGTCGGGGCGCTGACGGTCACCATTGCCAGTCCGGGCCACGGCACCAGCATTTAAGCAAGGATTAACGGAGCAATTTGATTATGAACAAGAACTATGTATGTACGGCCCTGCTGGGTGTGCTATTGCCATTAAGCGCCTTTGGGGAATTTGAAAGCAATCCGTTGGCGCGGACCGGGCGGTTCACGCGGGGGAGCGGGGAGGACCCGACGACGCAAAGTTTCGTGGTGCCGGTGGATTTTCAAACCGGGGTGGAACTGGCGCCGACGGGCAACAACGCGGACAAGTTTGGCAACACGGCGGTCTTGCCGTGGTTCAGCCAGTTGCAACCGGCGCCGGTGTATCATATCAACGTGAGCGGCAGCGCCAACGCGCAGACCTACGCCTACGATTTGGCGGTGACCAATCCGGTGGCGGCGTTCGGCTCGGCGGCGGGGGGCAGTCCGCTGTACACGGGGCAGGAGTACAGTTTTGTGGTGTACGCGGGCGGGCAGTTGCGCAACAACGCGCCGGAACAGCCCAACTCGGATCTCAACGGGGACTTTTTCGTGGAGATCTATCCCAAGGGGATGTTCACCCCCGGTGGCACAGACGGTTTTTACTATTACATCGCGACGCTGCCGAAGAAGAACACGGCTGGGTGGGACGAGTTTATCAGCCAGGGCGGGGAACGGGAATTTGACGTGGGGCAGGAACTATCGCACAACGGGCAGCCGCTGGCGTGCAAAATCAGAATCAAATACGTGGAAGGCAGCACCACCGACCAGACGATGGGGACGCGGTTTGTGGGGGCGTTCATCGTGACGGTGAAGGCGGAGACGAGCGATTTTTATTGGTTAATCAAGGCGGCGGGGCAGACGATTTACACCACCAATAACAACACCTACGCCCAATGGATGTGCGTCAGCGACCCGGACAACCCCAACACCGTGGTGTGGGAGCCGCTGTTGGCGCTGAACTTTGACGAGCACCCGGCGTGGCGGGCGACGTATATTGACCAGCCGCATTTTGCAGGCAAGGCGATACCGCCGGCGTACCAGGGCAAAAGCCTGGCGGAGTTGCTGCAGGTGAGCAACCCGGTGAGCAAGCAGTTTGCGGCGCCGGGGAACGATTATTTGACGGCAGGCAACAACAGCCCGGAACTGCAAACGCATCCGCTGCTGGACAAGTTCGTGGCGGACCTGGGCAACGACCCGCTGGCGCTGGTGAATTACGTGTTGAACGAGATTGAGTTGACCGACGCGCTGAGTTACAACACCGACGGCAGCGTCAGCGAGGAGTCCATCAACCTGGGCGGGGTCAACCGCAGCGCCCTGGCGACCTACCTGGAAGGGCAAGGCTCGCCGGCGGAGCAAAACGCGCTGCTGGTGTATCTGCTCAGGAAGGCCGGGGTGCACGCCAGCTACGTGTATCCGCCGAAGAACGGGCTGCTGATGCTGGACGAGCGGATGGGCAAGCTGCTGCGGATGCAGCTGCACGGCGCGGTGGACGAAAAGGGACAGACCTATGTGCC
>JAISCS010000068.1 GCA_031265365.1 Verrucomicrobiales bacterium | reverse complement strand
ACAGGCGAAAGCAGAAAGCCGAAAGCTGAAAACAGAAATAATTTCAGCTTTCGGCTTTCTAATTTCCCTTAAATCTGAACTACCCCGTCCGCTCCGCGGCCACCCCTTCACGGAAGGGGAATGGGCGCAGGAGGCCGGGGCGGTGAGACCTCGCGGCTTGGCGGCTTGGCGCGAGATGCCGTGAAGTTCCTCGCGCGGGACGCCGACGGTGTGGTAGCATGGCCGCGCATGAGGATTATTTACATCGGTTCGGGGGAAATCGGCGTGCCGGCGCTGCGGGCGCTGCTGGCCGGCGGGGAGTTCACGGTCGCCGGCGTGGTGACGCAGCCGGACCGACCGGCGGGTCGGCGGTTTAAATTGGCGGCCTCGCCGGTCAAGCAAGCGGCGTTGTTGGACCGGGTGCCGCATATTTTCCAACCGGAGAAAATCAACGCCGACGGGGTGCTCGCGCAACTGCGGGAGTTGCGGCCCGACCTCGCGGTGGTGTGCGCTTACGGGCAGATTTTGCGGCAGCCGTTGCTGGACTTGCCGCGGCTGGGGTGCTTGAATATTCACGCCTCGCTGCTACCGAAATATCGCGGGGCGGCGTGCGTGCAGGCGGCGGTGCGGAATGGCGACACGGTCAGCGGCGTGACGGTGATGTGGATGAACGCGGGGCTGGACACGGGCGATATTTTGTTGCAACGGGAACTCGCCATCGGTGACGACGACACGGCGGGGACGGTGCATGACCGGCTGGCGTTGCTGGCGCCGGAGGCGTTGCTGGCGGCGTTGCGGCTCATCGCCGGCGGCGGCGCGCCGCGCATTCCGCAGGACGGCGCGCGGGCCAGTTACGCGGGGAAATTGCGGAAAGAGGACGGGCAGGTGGACTGGCGGCGGGGGGCGGCGGAGATTGTCAACCACGTCCGCGCGATGTCGCCGTGGCCATCGGCGTACACGTGGCTGGCCGCTGGCGGCGGGCGGCGGATGTTGAAGATACACGCGGCGGCGGTCGCTGACGGTGACGGCGCGGCGGGGACGGTACTGCGCGCCGACGCCGGCGGGGTGCTGGTGGCCGCCGCCGACGGTGGCGTGTTGCTGCGCGAGGTGCAACTGGAGAGCCGCAAGCGGATGCCGGCGGCGGAGTTCGCGCGCGGCGGACAGGTGCGGGCGGGGGAGCGGTTTGCGGGAGTTAACGCAAGGTAGTTTTGGTGGTGTCGCAGTTTGATTTTTTAACGCAAACTGCCGCGCGGCCGAAATTTTAGTGGTCACCACCCCCCGCTTCATCCTAAACTACCGGCCTCATGACCAGCAAAGAACGTTATCTGAACTTGCTCGACGGCCAGCCCGTTGATTTCATCCCGCGCGTGCCGATTCTCATGCGTTACGCGGCGGAATACATCGGCTCCAACTACGGTGCGTTCACCGCCGACCATCGCGTCTTGGTCGCCGCCAATGTTCGTTGCGCCGCCGACTTCGGCTTCGACCAACTCAACACCATGAGCGACCCGCTGCGCGAGACCGAGGGCTTCGGCGGCAAGGTCGCGTACGACGCCACCACCGGCGTCCACCTCATCGAGCCGCTGATGCCGGATGAGATTGACCTGTCGCTGTTGGTGACGCACCCCGACCCGCTGAAGGCGACGCGGATGCGCGACCGTATTGACGCGGTCGCTGACTATCACCGCACGCACGGCGACACGCATTCAATCATGGGCTGGGTCGAGGGCGCGGCGGCGGAGGCGGCGGACATTCGCGGCGCGGAAAATTTCTTCGCCGACCTGCTGACCGAGCCGGAGGCCATTGACGGGCTGATGGACTTGTGCCTGGAGAACGCCATCAATTTCGCCCGCATCCAAATCGACCAGGGCGCGGACACCATCGGCATCGGCGACGCCGTGGCCAGCCAAGTTTCGTTCGACACCTACGCACGCCACATCCTGCCGCGCGAGCAAAAACTGGTCGCCGCCCTGCACGCCGCCGGGGTCAAGGTGCGGCTGCATATCTGCGGCAACATCACGCACATTCTGCCCGGGCTGGCGACGCTGGGGATTGACGTGATTGACATCGACCACATGGTTGACCTGCGGGCCGCGCGCGAGGCGCTGGGGCCGCGCGTCGTGCTCAGCGCGAACCTCGACCCCGTGGCGGACATCCTGCGCGGCACGCCGGCCTCCATCCGTCAGCGGCTGGAGGCCGCGCGCGCGCAAGCCGGCCCCGCCTTCATTGTCAACGCCGGCTGCGAAATCCCCTCCGGCACGCCGCCGGAAAACCTGCGCGCCCTCTGCGAGCCGCTGGCAATCAAAAGTTGAAAGCTGAAATTATTTCTGTTTTCTGCTTTCAGCTTTCTGCTTTTCACTGATAAATTCCCCTGCCCATGAAAACCCACGAACGCTTTGTCGCCGCCGCCACGGGTCGACCGCTCGACCGGCTGCCCGTCATCGAATGGGCGAGCTGGTGGGAGCAAACCCTCGACCGCTGGCGCTCGGAACAACCCGCCGCGCGCGACCTCACCACCGGCGTTGACTGGCAGCGGCACTTCGGTTTGGACGTGCAGTTGCAAAGCTGGTTTCCGACCATGACGGCGGCCACACCCCAGCCCGCCACACACGGCGCGCCCATCGTCAGCGGCCTGGACGAATACCGGAACATCCGCCCCACGCTGTTCCCGGAGCTGCGGCTGGACGAGGATTATCTCAAGCTCGCGCGACAACTGTACGCTGACGGCGCGGGGGTCGCGTGGTACACGCTGGAAGGGTTCTTCTGGTTTCCGAGGCAGTTGCTCGGCATCGAGAACCACCTCTACAGTTTTTACGACGAGCCGGAGTTGTACCACACCATTTGCCGCGACTTGCTGGCGTGGCAGAAAAAAGTGGTGGCGTATTGCCGCGCGCAATTCCCGTTCACCTTCATGACTTTCGCCGAGGACTTGAGCTACAACAACGGCCCGATGATTTCACGGGAAATTTTCGCCGAATTTCTCGCGCCCTACTATCGTGAAATCGTCCCGCTCATCCGGCAAACCGGCACACTGACGGTGGTGGACAGCAACGGCGACATCGCGCAAGCCACCGGTTGGTTCGGCGCGTGCGGCCTGGACGGGATGTTGCCGCTGGAACGGCAAGCCGGCGTGGAAGTCAGCCTGTATCTTGACCATCAGCCTGGGATGTTTTTCCTCGGCCATTTCGACAAGATGGTGATGCACCAAGGTCGCGCGGCGTTGGAGCGAGAATTTGCCCGTCTGCTGCCGAGCGCGCGGCGCGGGCGTTTCATCCCCAGCGTGGACCATCAAACGCCGCCGGCGGTGTCGTATGACGATTACCGGCTCTACGTCAGCCTGCTGAAACAATTCGCCGTGGACGCGGCGGAAAGGCCGTAAGCCCGCGCCCAGCCGCCAAGGCCGGGTGTTTTCAATGCATGGAGCGCGGACATCCTGTCCGCAGTAGACGGGACGTCCGTGCTCCATACCCCTGCGGTTGCGCCGCGCAACCACGGAGGCTGGCGCGGACGCCCCTCTTCGAGAGGGGAATTATTCACGCTCACGCCGAGACAATTTCACAGACCATGCCCCCGCGCCAGCAAATTCCCCTCTCGTAGAGGGGTGGCGGCGCCAGCCGTCGGGGTGTTTCAGCGTTAAAAGAAAAACCCCGCAAAACGCTGAAACACCCCGTCCGCTGGCGCGGACACCCCTCTTCGAGAGGGGAATTATTTACGTTCACGCCAAGACAACCTCACAGACCGTGCCCCCGCGCCAGCAAATTCCCCTCTCGTAGAGGGGTGGCGGCGTAAGCCGTCGGGGTGTTTCAGCGTTAAAAGGAAAACCCCGCAAAACGCTGAAACACCCCGTCCGCTTACGCGGACACCCCTCTTCGAGAGGGGAATTATTCACGCTCACGCCAAGACAACCTCACAGACACTGCTCATGGAATAGAACCCCAAAAAATTACAACGTCTCCGCCAGCGCCAGCGCCTTCATCGCGGCCTGCGCCTTGCTGGCGCTTTCGTTGTATTCGCCGAGGGGCGTGCTGTCGGCCACCAAGCCGCCGCCCGCTTGAATGTATGCGGTGCCGTTTTTCAACAACACCGTGCGGATGAGGATGCACGAGTCCAGGTTGCCGGAGAAACCGAAGTAACCGACCGCGCCGGAATAGGTGCCGCGACACGTCGGCTCGCCGGCGGCGATGATTTGCATGGCGCGGATTTTCGGCGAGCCGCTGACGGTGCCCGCCGGAAAGGTCGCGCGCAAAACGTCGTAGGACGAGTAGCCGTCGTTCAGTTGCCCGACGACGTGCGAGACGATGTGCATGACGTGCGAGTATTTTTCAATCGTCATGAAGTCGGTCACTTGCACGGAATTATACCGGCAGACGCGGCCCACGTCGTTGCGCGCCAAGTCCACCAGCATCAGATGCTCGGCGCGCTCCTTCGGGTCGGCGAGCAACTCGCGCGCCATCGCGGCATCGGCGGCGGCGGTGGCCTGGCGCGGGCGCGTGCCGGCGATGGGGTGCATCTCGATTTTGCCGTCCACGCAGCGCACGTGTGTTTCTGGCGAGGAGCCGACCAGCGCGACGCCGCCGAGTTTCAGGCAGAACATGTACGGCGACGGGTTGATGTAGCGCAACGCGCGGTACAGCTCGATGGCGTCGCGGTTGAACGGCACGGCGAAGCGCTGCGACGGGACGACTTGGAAAATATCGCCCGCGCCGATGTGTTCCTGCATCCGCGCGGTCATGCGAAGATATTCGTCCTTAGTCATGTTCGGCGCGCTGGGCGGCGTCGGCAAATCACCGCGCGCCTCCAGCAGCGGGTGGCTGATGGGGCCGCGCAATTTGTTTTCAATGGCCGCGATTTTTTGCACCGCTGCGTCATACGCCGCCGCCGGCGAGCCGGTGACGTGGGCGTTGGCGACGATGCGGAGCCGGCGCGTGAGGTGGTCGAAAATCAGCAGGGTGTCGCTGACGATGAAATAGGCGTCGGGCAGTTGCAAGTCATCGTTGGCGGCGCGCGGCACGGTCGGCTCGAAATAACGGATGGCCTCGTAGCTCAACCAGCCCACCGCGCCGCCGCTGAACAACGGCAAATCCGGCACCGCGACGGCCTGGTATTTATCCATCAACTTTTTCAACTCCACGAGCGGGTCCTGGTCGGTGTCGAACTCGCGCGCGACCCCGCCCGCGCTGACGGTGACGCGCCGCCCGCGCTGGGAGAAAATGATGTGCGGGTCGCTGCCGACGAACGAGTAGCGCCCGAACCGCTCCACGCCTTCCGCCGATTCGAGCAGGAAGGTGTGCGAGCCGGTATCGAGCTTGATGAACGCCGACACCGGTGTTTCAAGGTCGGCGACCATCTCACGGTAAACCGGAATCAGGTTGCCCCGCTTCGCCAGTTCGATGAATTGTTCCTTGGTCATAATGATAACTCAAAACTCAAATCTCAAAACTCAAAGCCACAGCGTAAAATTCAAAACTGGCTCTCGCCGCCAGTCATCTGCGCCAGCCAACTTTTGCGCTTTGAGTTTTGAGTTTTGAATTATTCTTTTATTCATATCCTCACCGGCACGCCTTGTCCCGCCAAGTATTCCTTGACCTGCGGAATCGTCAACTGGCCGAAGTGGAACAAGCTCGCCGCCAGCGCCGCCTGCGCCCGGCCCGCCGTCAGCGCCCCGGCGAAATGCGCCAGCGTGCCCGCGCCGCCGCTGGCGATGACCGGCAGCACCGTCGCCTCCGACACCGCGCGCGTCAGCGCCAAATCGTAACCCGCCCGCGTGCCGTCCGCGTCCATGCTCGTCAGCAAAATCTCGCCCGCGCCGCGCCGCTCGCCCTCGCGCGCCCAGTCGAGCACATCGCGGCCCGTCGGCGTCCGCCCGCCGTGCGTGTACACCTCCCAGCCGTCACCGTCAGCGTGGCGTTTCGCGTCAATGGCCAGCACGATGCACTGGCAGCCGAACGCCGCCGCGCCCTCGCTGATGAGTTCGGGCCGTTGCACGGCGCTGGTGTTCACGCTGATTTTGTCCGCGCCGGCGTGCAGCATCTTCCGCATGTCGTCCACCGAGCGGATGCCGCCGCCCACGGTCAGCGGCATGAACACCTGTTCCGCCGTCCGCCGCACCACATCGAGCATCGTCGCCCGCCCGTCGCTGGACGCGGTGATGTCGAGGAAAACCAGTTCGTCAGCACCCTGCTGGTCGTAGGCGATGGCGGCCTCGACCGGGTCGCCCGCGTCGCGAATTTCGACAAAGCGCACGCCCTTGACGACGCGCCCGCCGTCCACGTCCAGGCATGGGATGATTCTTTTCGCCAGCATCAGCGGAAAATAATGCCGCATCTGACTAGGTAAATCCACTGGAAAATGGCCGTGCGTTAGTTTGCGTTAAAAAATGGTTCCTCGCAGTTAGCAGTGGCAGCGCTGACGCCGCCCCCCCTCACCGCCCATGCCCTGCGTGAGCCAATTCCCCTTCCGTGAAGGGGTGGCCGCGGAGCGGACGGGGTAGTTCAGCGTTTACAGGAAATCAGCACCAAACGCTGAACTACCCCGGCGCTCCGCGCCACCCCTTCACGGAAGGGGAATTATGCTCCGCTTACCTCACGCCACTGCCATTCCTCTGTTCACGGGATAGAACCAAAAAAATCAAACTGAGGCACTACTTGGAAAATACCCGCGTTGACGCAAAGATTGCTTGTGTTATAGTTGCGCGCAGCAACCGAATAAAATTATGGCCAAAGAATTGAAGAAAAAGATTGCCGCCACGATTAAGGGAACCAAGGCGACCAGAACGACCAAAGGGACTAAGGCAGATAAGAACCCCCTCACCCGCACCGTCGCCAAGTTGAAAAAGACCGTGGTGGCTGTGGAGAAAAAAATCGTCGCGCGCAAAAAGCCCGCCGCCAAGCCGCGTCCCTTAAAAATCGCGCCGGCCAAGGACCCCGTCATCAGCAGCGGCGTCGGGGACATTGACGCCAGCCAGTCCGCCAAGTTCACGCTGGAAACCGCCGCCGCGCCGCAGCCTAGGGCCGTCAAGCCCAAGGTGCCGGAGTATGAGGACCTCGGCGAATTGCCCGAAGCCTACGGCACGAAGAAGCTCTACCTCGTCGCGCGCGACCCGCACTGGCTCTACGCTTACTGGGACTTGACGCCCGACCAAATCGGCGCCGCCGAGCGTGAGGCGCACGACGGCAAGGTGTTCCTGCAAGTGTACTCCGCCGACGGTGAGCGTCTGCACCAAATCCACATCTCCCCGTGGACGCGCGAGTGGTATCTCGGCGCGCATCGACCAGAGGGGACGTTTTACGCCGAGGTGGGTTACTATCGGCGCGACGGCGGCTTCGAGGCCGTCACCCGTTCCGCGCCGGCCACCACGCCGCGCGCCGGCCTCTCATGGCGCACCGAGGCGCGCTTCGCCACCATCCCGTTCACGCTGTCCTTCAGCGAGCTGGCCGACATCATCCGCGACCACGCCAAGCCCGGTGAGGAAATCGCCGAGACCCTCGCGCGCCTGCAAGACAGCGGCTTCCCGCTGCCGTTCAAAGCCGCCGCCATCCGTCAACTCAGCGGGGCGGCACACCGCGCGCTGCTCGATTACATCAACGGCGACCTGACCCGCCGCGTCCGCCTCGGCTCGGAAGAAATCGTCGAGACCGTCCGCCGCCGTCGCGACGCCGCCGTTGACCTTGACTTGGCGGAATTGTCGAGCGGGCAATGGAGCAGCCCCAGCAGCCCGTTTGGCGGTTATGGCGCGGAACGCGGTTTCCACGCGCACGTCAACGCCGAACTCATCATCTACGGCGGCACCGCGCCTGACGCGACCGTCAGCGTCGCCGGCGAGAAAATCAAGCTCACCGCCAGCGGCGCGTTTCATTATCATTTCAACTTCAAGGACGGCAGCTATCACCTGCCGATAATCTTCACCTCCGCTGACGGTGCGGAGACGCGCGCCGTGACGCTGGACTTCACCCGCGCCACGCAAAGAATCGGCGCAGTCACTGACACCCCGCAAGCCCCCCGCCCTGAACCGCCGAGGAAGACGGGCGGCTTCTAATATTCTATAGTAGTTCCTCCTAACATTGGCCGGCTAATGCGTCATCCTGAGCGCAGCCGAAGGAGCGGCTGGGCACTGACTAACCGGCTGGCGGCAACCCATCCGCTGCCGTGCATCACACCGCTCCTTCGACCACGCACCTGCGGCGCTACGCTCAGGATGACGGGGAGTCTGCCAATGTTTTGGAGTTACCATTGTTCCAGCGGCTTTTCTTCCACGAGAAAAATCCCCGGCGCGGTTTGCCCATTAAAGGCGTAAAACCAGACGCTGACCGTCACCTCCGCCGTGTCTTGCCAATGCAGCGCCAGCTTCGTCACGCCCTTGTTCTCGCCCTGCTTCGCGGGTTGCGGCGACGCCGGCAGCGGCCAGGCGTCCATCACCGTCAGCGGCGACTTGGCAGACTGGCGCCCGACCCACATATTCAACTTGCTCCCATCCGCAAAACTCAAAATCGCCCCGTCACCGTCAGCGGTCAACTCCACCTTCGCCCGCGTGTGCATGAACCACCAAATCTCGCCGGGCTGGTCCAGCACGATTTTATCTTGCACCAACACCCGCTTGTCGTCGTGCAACACCACGCCGCGCGTCACCGACCGCGCCCCGTGTCTCGCGTAGGCGGCAGTCAAATCGGCGATGGCCAAAGTTTTTCCCGACGTCGTTTCAAAGCGGATGATTTTCGCCACCGCCTGCGGGTCCTGGTCAGCGGCGGCGGTGGGGTTGATGACCAGCGTGTTGTGCCCCTCGGCGCGCAGACGGTAATAATTCCACCGCTCGCGGCCGAAGTAGCCCGGCAAATTATAATCGTCCCGGCCCAAATCCTCCGCCCAGCGATGCCCCAGCGCGTCCAGCACGAACGAGCCGAGGTCGAGATGACTGTGGCTCGCCTTGTTGTCACCCGCCTTGAAACCGACGCTGACCGCCAGCGGGTCATCCCACGCGCCGCGCAGCATGGCAATTTCCGCGCCCGCGAAATAACGCGTCCTCGGCAGGCTGACCGTCAGTGGCAAATCATCCCGTTCCGCCCACGCCGCGCCCCACAGCAAATTCAGCGGACTCGGACGCTGGTCGGCGAACGACAACTGCCGCGCCGCCAGCAGCGGACGGTCGAATTTCCGCGCCAGCCAGAACAACTCCGCCGCGCCGTTGAACTTGCCCGGCGGCACGTCCGCGTAGTTGAAGAGCAACCCGTTCGGCGCGGTGAAGTACAGCGGGAACTCGCCGGTTTGGTCAAACCCCGCCGACCGTGACAGCCCGCCGTCCGTCCCCAGCGCCGACTCCAGCGCGGCGATGACGCTGACGGTGTAACTGGTCGCGTAATTCCAATACCCCGGCCCCTCCGCCCACGCCCCGTCCGGCGCGTAACTCGTCAGCGCCAGCGGCAGCGACTTCAACGCGTGCCGCAAAATTTCCCCGCACAACTCCGGCTCAACGTCAGCGAGCGCCAGCGCGCCGATGGCGATGCCGCCGTTGCACACCTGATTCCAGTTGAACCGCGACTTCGTCCACCAGCCGCCCTGCCGGTACACCGTCAGCGCGGGCCGCAAGCCCTTTTCCACCATCGCGTTTTTCAATAACTCGCGCTGCTCCGGCGACCACGCCGCGTGGAGCCAGTCATAACCGGTCGCGAACGCGCAAGTCATCTCCGCCGTGTCGAGAAAATGTTTCGGGTTCCAATCGGGAAACGCCGCCGCCGCTGACAACTCCGCCCACGCGCGGTCGGCGTACTTTTGTTCCCCGCCAAACTGCCACATCAGCGCGAGCAACCGCACCCGCTCCAACACGCGCCGGCTCGTCGACAGCAACCGCAGACCGTCGGGGATTTCATACTTGCTAGGCGGCTCCCGCAAAATTTTCTCCGCGCGCGCCGCCAAATCATCCCGCCACTTTTTCACGCGCGGATTGCTCACCGTCAGCGCCCGCGCCGCGTCGAACTCCGCCTGAGTCACCATCAGCCGCGGATGCCCTGCCCGCAATTTCGTCAACAATTCCGCCGCCGCCGGTGACGCCTCTTGCGCCTCCGCCGTGCCCGTTGATAATGACCCCATCACCGCCAGCATCGTCCCCTGCCAAATGCGTTTCATGTTTTTTTCATAACACGCCGCCCGCCAAAACGCAACCATCAACTACCTCGCGCCAGCGTATATAATTCCCCGCTCGCAGAGGGGAATTTGCTGGCGTGGATTATGCCCCATCAACTCAACGCCAGCTCAAAACGCGCCACCGCGTCTTCCTCGTACCACAAGGGGAAATTCGTGCCCCAGGTGTTGTTGTACCAATTGAAGTGCAGCCCCTCGCCCACGCGCGGTTGGCGCTGACAAAAATCCACCAGCGCGGGACGGCCCGGCGCCACCAGCGGGGCGTCCAAGTTCGTCACGGTCAGCGCGCCGGTTGGGTCGGCGTAGGCGCATTGTTCCACGGCGTGCAGGGCGCGGTTGCCGTTGCGCAGGACTTCGCGCGGGTCAATCCAGTCGCCCAGTTTTCGCAAACGCCAGTGTCCTTCGGCGCGCACCACCGGCGTCAGCGACCACCACACGGCTTCGGGTATGCGACAGGCCGCTTTGCGCGACCACTGGACGCGGAACCCAAGGCGGTTGCCGTCCGGGTCCAGGGTCACTTCAGTCTGCACCAGTTCCGGGCAACCGTAGCGAGTGACCGCTGACGTTGGAAAAAGCGCCTCGACCCAAAAACACGGGCGGCCTTGTTTCACCGTCAGCGACAGGCTCCGCAGGCGCGGTTGCCAGCGGCGATGACGCACGTTGGCACACTCCAGGCCGGGCTTGAGAAAATCCGGCACCGCCCACTCTTTCACCTGGTTAGGATGACGGATGTATTTTCCCCAGAAACGCTGATAGTCGGCGGCGGAAAAAACCTCATACCACGGCAGACCGAGCGGACGCGCCGCTGTCGCCCACCCGCGCCCGTCGTGTCGCAAGTGGCTGACCGCGCCGGTGTCGGGCGCGAACGCGATTTCAAAACGCCCCGCGCGATACCGTTCCCCGGCGGGAAACACCGCGCCCCGCGCCGGTCGCCGCGCGCGCAAATCTCGCAGCGCCGCCAGCGCCGTCGCGCGCAACGCGGTGCCGCGCAACTCGGCCAGCGCTTGTGTCAAATAACGGCGCTGTTCCCGCCACGACTCCTCCATCCGCCGGTATTCGGGCCGACGACGCCGACGCTGAAACTCGGCGGTGCGCCACACCTCGTCGTATCGACCGGGGCGGCACAGGCAGTGCTTGATGTCCATGCCCCACGTGTGTTCGGGCACCAGCATCAGCCGGTTGCGGAACTTCCGCAACGCCGCGCGGTCGCGGGCCGCCGCGGGTGACGCCGTCGCCTGCCAGCGCAACAACGCGCGGTACCGCGCCACCTTCAGCGGGTCAGTGCCGGCGCCGTGAATCCACGTGTCGCCCAACTCGCCGGTCACCACGGGCAGCGTGTCGCGCACCCGCGCCAAGCCCGCCGCGTAAGCGTCCATCGTCGACGCCACCGCGCGCGCGCCGGGAAAGCGCCGCGCCAAATCCGCGAAAATTTGCCGCACCGCGTCGGCGGAGGGCGGGCCGTTGTTGTCGCCGGTGTGGGCGAAATACAACGCCTCCGGGCAGCCCGCCACCCGCGTCAGCCCGCCGTAATCGCCCTTGGCATACGCCACCGTGATTTCCTCCGCCGACGACGCCCGCCAGCGAAACACCTCCGGCACGGCAGGCGGAGTCGATGCCGGGTTCACGCCGAGGTGCAAAAAGCCGATGCCCGCCTCCGCCAGCAACGGCACCAGCGCGCGAGTGTGGCCGGGCACATCGGTCATTTTCGCCGCGATAGTCACGCGACCGAAGCGCCGGTCCAGCGCGCGCACGAGACCGAGCGCGTGGCGCAGCAGCGTCGCGTCCAGCAACTCCGTGTGCGTGGTGAACGGCAGCCCGTGCCAGACCAAATCACCGTCGGCGATGGCCTGCTCCAGCCGCCGGCGTTGCGCGGGCGAGGCCTGTTCCAAATACTCATGCACCAACCATGAACCCGTCGTCCAAATGAACCGGTGACCGTCAGCGTCCTCGCGCAACCGCCGCGCCAGCGACATGGCCTTGGGGATGAAATTTTGGAAATACGCCGCCTTCACCCGCCGGGCGAAATTCGTGAAGCCGAGGTCGAGGTGCGTTTTGAAAACGACGTGGATGCGGGCGGGGGTGGGGTTCATAGATTGGGTTGTGGGGTTTATTTCCGATTAACGCTGAACTACCCCGTCGGCTAACGCCGCCACCCCTTCACGGAAGGGGAATCGCTGGCGCGGGAGAAAGGCGGGAAAGGCTTGGTGCGAGGGCGCGTGAATGCCCCACTCACCACTAATGCCCCAGCGTGAGCAAATTCCCCTTCCGTGAAGGGGTGGCGGCGCGAGCCGACGGGGTAGTTCAGCGTTCCAAGGGCCGCAGCGCCAAACGCTGAACTACCCCGTCCGCTACGCGGACACCCCTTCACGGAAGGGGAATTTGCGTCGGTGGGGAGCGGGGGCGGTGAGGTTGGCGAGGATGGGGAGGGTTGGCGCGGCGGTGGCGATTCCTCTTTCGTGGCGGGCAGACCTAGTCGCTCCAGCAAATCCGCCACGGGAACGAAGGCCACATCGGCACGACCGCGCACGAGAGTGGTGTAACAAATGTATTCGTCGTTCAAACAGAATTGCGGGTGCGGGTGCAGGTGGTAGGCGTTGAGGCCGGGCGCTAGGTAGGGCATGAAGTTGACGATGATGCACTCGCCACCCGTGGCGCGGTCGCGGAAAATCACTTGGCTCGTGGGTTCCAGCGGCGGGAGGAAGTCGGCGACGAGATAGCGCTCGCGCGTGTCGGTGTGCGCGTGGGAGATGTTCGCCGAGGGCCAGACCAGCGTGGCCGGCGGGTCGTCGGTCATGCCGGGGCGCGCGTCGCTGATGGTGATGAACTTGACGCCTTGGTGGTAGTGGATGTACCACACGCGCTCGCCGCTGCCGCCCCACCACTCGTGCCCCTGCATCCCGCTGCCGCTCGCGGGCAGGAGCGGGTAGGCGGGCGCGCCCGCGCGGATGAGCCACAGGCGGTTGTCGATGCCGCGCGTCGCGCCGGTGGCGGGGTTGGTGGCGCTGTCTTGGGCAATGAGTTGCAGGTCGGGGTCGACGGGGCTGAATTGGCCGTGGTTGTAGCAACGGTCGAATTGTTGCCAGACGCGCACGGGCGTGCCGTCGAGCGGGATGACGCCGATGTAGCAGTCGATGCCGACCAGCGCGTCCAGGTTCAAGCACTGGCGGTCGGCGGACATGGTGAGGTGGGTGGCGACGCGCCACGGGCGGCGGTGGCGGGTGATGGCGTCGGGCAAGCGGTTGATGAAGACGGGCGCATCGTCGGCGCCGGGGCCGCGCCGCCACACCTCCGTGCCGCAACACCAATACACCTCGCCGCTCAACGGGTCCACGGCGGGCGAGGCGTCGAGGAATTGCGTTTCGGGGAAGTGGCGGATTTGGCCGGCGGCGAAATCGGCGACGGCGAGGGAGCGCCCGTGGTTGTGATTACCAGCGGGCGGGAAGGCGCAATAGAACCAGTAATAACGCCCGTCGGCGCTGACGCTGGGGTTAACGTAGTAGAAGGATTGCTGGAACGGCGCGGCGGCGGCGGGGGCGAGCAAGTAGCTGGTGACGCCGCTGACGGGGTCGGTCCACGGGGTGAAGAGCGGGGACAAGTGGAGTTTCATAATGTGGTGCAAAAAGAATGCGGAGCCATTGAAGCGCTCCGCATTCGCAAGGTCAACCTAAAATCAACTGGCGCGGCGTTTGTAACGCAACGCCACGAGCAGGGCGGCGCCGGTGGTGAGAAGGAACCAAGTGGTGGGTTCGGGGATGATGGTGATGGTGTAATCAATGTATAGTTGTGGCCGTTGGCCTAGGTTGGAACGGTATTCGTTGCTGACTTGCGAAACAAAAACATTATCGTCTAGTGCGTACACAGCAAAACCATAGTTGGTATAATCACTGTCAACCCAATTTTGCACAATGGCGGACGCATCAAAAACATAGTAGTTACCAGAAGTGAAGGACGCGATAACAACACTAACCGCTTTGCTGGTGTCAATGGTTGGTAATGCTACGTCCTTACCTTCAGCAGAAGCTTGCGTCCAGTCCGACATAATTGGAGCAACATAGAACGTTCCACCAGTTATTGAAGATTGAGTCGCATACAAATGCAATTCTGCACTATTAATGACCGTATGCTCAGTAGCGGTACTCATGATAGTGCCGACACCCAATCCGGCACTGTCATTGAAGCGCCACAAAGTTGTAGTTCGGTAACCGGAGTCAGTACTGTTGCCAAAACGATAGTAATTGATAGATGTTCCAGTCCATGCTGCATTAGTTAGATTCCCGCCAATACCTGTAACGGTACCTGCGTAATTATTGCGTCCGTTTTCCATCAGCATCGTATCCGCATTAGCGGAAGCCGCGCCGAACACCGCCAGCGCCGTGACCATTAAGATATGTACTCCACCGACCATATTTGTTTTAATATTCATAATATTTCCTTTGTTAGGTTTGATTGACGGGGAAGAAAATATGCAAAAGAAATTCCTGTGTCAATAAAGATTATTTAATTTTTTTGGCGATTTGCGATTTTTTGCAAAGCGGCCTGGCGAGCGTAATACGGTAATTCATCATAGGTTCCTCGCTGTTAGCAGTGGCAGCGTTGACGCCGCCCCCCCCTCACCGCCCATGCCCCTGCGTGAGCTAATTCCCCTTCCGTGAAGGGGTGGCCGCGGAGCGGACGGGGTAGTTCAGCGTTCGGTTTTGGTAGTTCCTGTAACGCTGAACTACCCCGTCGC
>JAISCS010000067.1 GCA_031265365.1 Verrucomicrobiales bacterium | reverse complement strand
TTAATCGCGAGATGCTGCAACAACATCGCCATCAAGTTCGACACCAGCACCACCGCCAGCAGCGTGTACCCGAACCGCGACCCCGCCGCCAGATTCGTCGCCCAGTTGCCCGGGTCCATATAACCGACCGCCACCAAAAACCCCGGCCCGGCGAACGCGAGCCACTTCCGCCAAAACGACCCCTGCCCCGGCACCACGATGCTGCGGTGCGCCTCCGGCAGCGACGGTTGCCCCCCGGCCCCGCGCCAGCCATGCTGTTTGGGTTTGGACATGAGTAACAAACTATCGGGAAACCCGGCGATTTCAACAAGAGCTTGGCGGCGCGTCGGTTTGAATATTTTTAACGCAAAGGCGCAAAGGGACAAAGAGCGCAAATATTTTTTCAATAATTCATGACTAACATGCTTCAAAAATTCTTCGCGCTCTTTGCCTCTCTGCGTTAAAAAGGTTCTCGCTGTTAGCAATGGAATCGCTAACGCTAGAACACTAATTTCCCTCTCGCAGAATTCCCCTCTCGAAGAGGGGTGGCGGCGGAGCCGACGGGGTGTTTCAGCGTTCATCGGGAATACAGCACAAATGCTAAATCGTTTTCGGCGATGCGCTGACGGCGCGCGAGGCCGGACAACGTCGCGGCGCGGAACGCGGCTAGGTCGTCCGCTGATGGCACACATCTCATCGTCAATGGTTTTTTATGGCGTATTCAATTATTTGTTGTTTAATTCTCCCATGAAATACAATGTCCGCGCGTTGGTTACTATTCTTTCGCCATGTCCAATCGCCATGCTTGGTCTTATTGGTTTCATGCTAACATGGTCATTATTATACTCATCCTCGCCATCAAACACGTTCATAAAAGAGCTTCGGGAGCTTCGTGGTGGTTTGTTTTTGCTCGGGTTAATCACACTCATTCCTAGCCTCGTCATCAATGTCTGTTTGTTGTATCGATTTCGTCGAGGGTTGAATCCCTCCAGTTGGAAATGTGTATGGATTGTATTGATATACTGGTTGGTAATTGTAATTACCTATGACTTTGCTGAATTGAATATCTTCGCTAGAATTTATTTACAGATTTATCGAAATTCAATTTGGTATGCTCTTATTCGTTTGGGAGAAAACTTGCTTTACGTATCACCACTGTATGTGTTTTGCGGATTCTGGATTGGCATTTGTCACGGACTCACCATCAAGTTTATAGGCAAAAAATAACCGCTGACACTGACGGTCGGCGTCAACGCATAAAATCACACAAATACTGGCGACTCCCTCGCCGGCAGCAGCTTCAGCGCGCGCAATTCCGCTGACAATCGCGGTACAGCGGCTTGATAGTCTGCGGTCAGTTCGTAGCGAATGTACCGCGTCAGGTAACGCAATTCAAAATCGTTCCCGGCGATGCGCTGACGATGCGCGAGGCCGCTGAGGGTGGCGGCGCGGAACGCGGCCAGGTCGGCCGCTGACATTGACGAGCGCGGCGGCACCGTCCACACGGCGAAGATGAACGGCAAGCCGGTGTATGCCTTCCACGCGGCGGCGAGGTCGAGCACCGGAGTGTCGGGATGCGCGGCGCGAAAATCAATCGCCTTCGTGCCGATGAGCACCTGGGCGTCAGCGGGCGTGCCGTGCGGGACGTATTCGACCCGCCGCTGCCCGTGACGCGCCAAAATAATTTTGACCAGGTTAACCGACGTGCGCGAGGAGGAATCCAACGAGACGGTCTTAATCGCCGTCAGCGGCTTGGGCAAGGTCAGGATGACGCTGTACACCTCACCGTCAGCGCCGATGCCGACGTCGAGCAAGCGCGCGCCCGGATTTTGCAACGCGGCGACGACGGGAATCAGCGCAATGTCGAACGCGCCGCGCTCATACTCCGCCGCCAACGCCGACGGTTCGAGCAAGATGACATTATCCGGCAAGCCGTAAAGCAGCGGCCTGGCGTTCAAGTACGACACCGCGCCGATGGCAAAATCCTGTAATTCTTTTTTCATGGTCTTTTGGCCGCGCTAATCACGCGAATTTACGCTAACCAAAAAGACGCCAGGGCGCGAAGGATTTTTTGTTGGGAGTTCATGGAGGATATTAATTGGCGCTAACGATGTCCGGCGAAATGATGGACATCCCGCGCACCGGAGCGGAGAAAGTCCAGAAATTTCACCCCAAGGCCTTTGCAGGTTTCGCGCAGACTGAGCAGGACCAGATATTCACGCAGGCCTTTTTCCGAGGTCACGCCGTTAATCACTTGGCGCAGCAGGGCGAAGGCTTTGACGGCGTGCTCCGCGTTGTTGTTGTTCCACGGCACGCCGTCGTGATGCAGGAAGGTGAACAGTTCCCCGCGTTCCTTGGCGAAGCGTTCCCGATATTTTTTGAAAATCGCGGAGTTGACTTTCATGCGCGCCAGCCGGCGGTAAAAGCGGTCAACTGATACTTGGTGTTTTCGCAGGAAGTGGGTTTTCAAGCCACGACATTCGGCGGTGGCGAGCATCGGCTTGACCAGACCGGCAAATTCCCGCCCCAGGTTTTGCATGTCCCCGTCGTAGGGATGTTTGTACAAATCGTCGTTCAAGTCGCGCAGGAAATGGATGAGACAACGCTGCTTGGGACACGTCAGCGCGTCATAGCCGGCGTAAAAATCCGTCACCAGCACGCCCTTGAAATCCTTCAGAAAATCCCCCAGCCACTCGCTCGCGCGGTTGGGCGTGTACACGTAGGCGACGGTGTCCAGACTGGCGAAGGCCCAGACGCAGCCTTGGAAGCCGGCCACACTGACCTTGGTTTCATCCACGTGCAGCAGCCGGCCTTGGCGCAGACGCGACAGGAGCGTGGCATAGGCGGCGGCGTAATCCCGCGCGGCCTTGATTTTGAAACCTCGCGCGCTGCCGCGCGGGAGTTGCAAGCCGAACAATTCGTTGAGGGTGCGGTCAATGATTTCCTGTGACAAGCGCAGTTCGATGTTTTGGTAAATCGCGTAGGCCACCAGTCCCGCGCCGAACTTGCCATCCGGCAGTTCCGGCAGCGGCGGGCGAAACACCCGCCGGCAAGCCAGGCACTCGTAGCGGTGAAATTGATAGTGTACCACCCAGCGACGCAGGCCGCCGCGGGTGAACTTCAAATCGTAAATTGTCCGGTCGGCGCGGTCGTATTTACGCAAGTCGGGAGAGCCGCAGCTTGGGCATTGTCGCGGCGGCGGGCATTGGACGCGGCGATTGGCCGGCACGTTTTTCATGATGCCGGTGGCGGACGGCAGGGCGCGCTTCAGGCGGCGGTCGGATTTGACATAGACCCGCTCCCGCTGATAGTCCCAGTACGCGGCTTGGTTGATGGCCGCGAGTTCGGGAAAGAAAAAACGGTTGCGTTTGAAGCCGTAGAGGTTTTCCCGTTTCAGGCTGGCGGCGTCAACCACTCCGGGATTCGCTGACGCCGACAGTTCCAGAATCGCTTGCGTAATCACCGCCAGCGCGGCGCAGTCGTCGGCATTGTACGCAATCAGCCTGGCCTTCTCGGCCCCGGCCCGGGTGCGCGACCACGTGTCCCGCCACACCACGGTCTGCACGCCCGTGGCGTCCGGTTGCGACCAGACAAAGCCGAGGTAGCGGGCGATTTCCTTCAGGCTGTTCGAGCAGGTCGGGAAATAAATTTTGGCAAAAATCACCGACACCATGTTCAGCGGTGCCAGCATGGCCGCCGCCGCCGGCGTATCCGCCGCCGGACTACCATAACGCGCCCGCATCCGTTTCAGGAAACTGGTTTCATAACTGCCGTAATGGATTAGCGCCGGTTGCTTGAGCGTGTTTAGCATATCCAGAAACTGCCGCCAGATGCTTTCCTCCTCCCCGTCATCGTCAGCCCACAAACTGTGTTGCACAGCCGCCGCTCCGTCCCCGACGCGCAAGCCGATGAGATAGTAACGGTCGCGGTCCGGCACGCCCTCGACATCCAAATAAACCGGCGTGCCCTCAATCTTCAGCGCCGGCCTGCCCACCAAGTGAATTTTCCGCTCGCGGATGGCCAGCGCCTTGAGCGCATGATGGTATTTTTCCGCGCGGTTTTGCAGCCATCTGGGTTTGCGCCGCGGTTGAAAGGTGTGGGAAAGCTGGGTGACGGTGAAAATTCCCCTGGCACGCAATCTCAGCCGCTCCCGCTCACTCATGCCGGCCAGCAGACTGAGGTTGTCCTCCTCGGCGGCGCGTTGACGACAGCGGCCCTGGAACTCACATTCCGCGCAGTGGCGGTTCAAGACCAGTTCGGGCGGCGCCGCGCCTGACAGCAGGGCGGTGATTGATTCGACACGCCGGCGCGCCGCGCGCGACCATTCGGCGGTTTTGATTTTTTTCACCGTGTAATGGTCGCCGTGCACCAGCCAACCGCGCGCTATTTTGCCTTTGCCGGCCAGCGCGTCAAACCCCAGCAATAATCTTTCATCCCGGTCCAACTTGTTAGGGAAGTAAAAACGGACCGGCATGGCCGGCGTCTCCCGCTCCGCCTTGGCCGCCAGCCGCTTGACGCCTTCCGCGCGATAAACGCTCATTTTCTCACGGAACCATTGGGCGTAGGGATTCCCCTCCCCCTGTCCGGCGTGAAAGCGCAGCCAGCATTTGACCGGACACTTCAAAAAGGCGGCGAACAACTCGGCGGTAATTTTCATATATTCAATCAAGCACACACTTGACAGTCGGCGAGGCGGTTGGTTAGTTTAGGCCTCGCATGAAACATCTCTCGCTTATCATTTTTTACAACCACATGGATTTGGTGTGGAAAAGACCGTTCCACGATTACGCCGAAATTGAATGCGATATTATCAACAAGGCGTTGGATTTGATGGAACGGTTTCCTGAATTTACTTTTTATCTGGAGCAGGCCGCCACGCTGGACACATATTTGTCGTGGTACCCGGACAAAAAGCCATTGCTGGAAAAGCATCTCGCTGATGGTCGGCTGGAAATCATCGGCGGGGCGTGGGCGCTGGTGGATTTGAATTTGCCGCTGGGCGAGAGCTTGGTGCGGAATTTTCAAACCGGCTTGCGCTATTTGCGGGAGACACTCGGCGCGCGCCCCACGATTGGTTGCCAGGCGGACGCCTTCGGGCAATGCGCGCAGATGCCGCAGCTTTTGACGCAGTTCGGTCTGCGCCGGCTGGTGCAGGGCCGCAACCTCGGTATCGGCAACCGCGCCGCGGATGACGCGCCGTTTGTCTGGGTGGGCGCGGACGGCAGCCGCGTGGTCAACGGCGTGCGCGACGCGGGCGCGGTGTTCGGTTTTTACGAGCCGGGGCACACCGCGCAAGTCGTCGCCGAGGTGCGGGAAAATTTGGCGCGGGTGGCGGCAACCACGCCGCTGTCGGTGTGCCGGCTGACTTCCGAGGAGGTGCTGCCGCAGCGGAATGTGGTCGAGGCGCTGTTGCAACTGGCGCGCGAGGAGGACCCGCTGACGCTGAGGTTCGGCACGCTGGCGGAATATTTTGACCGGCTGGAACAGCTGACCGTCAGCGGCGACATTCGGCCCAAGGAATTTCACGGCGAGTTTAATCCGTTGTTCACGGGCTGCTACACCATGCGCTCGGCCATCAAGCGGGCTAACACCCGGTTGCAAAACAAAGCGCTGGCGGTGGAGGCGTTGTGGAGTTGCGCGCCGCGCGGCGCGGGCGTGGCGGCGCGCATGGAGGCGGGCTGGCGGTTGTTGTTGGCGAACCAGTTTCACGATTCGATGGGCGGGTGCGTGAGTGACAGCGCGTTTGACGACATCATGCGGCGGTTCGACACGGCGGAGCGGGAGTTTGACAGCGCGCTGGCGGTGGTGACGGCGGGCTTCGACGGCGCGGAGGGCGCGCATGTGTTCAATCCGCTTCCGTTCCCGCGAAGCGCCATTATCACGCTGCCGGCGACCGCGCGCACGGTGCTCGCTGACGGTCAGCCGGTGCCGGCGGTGGTTGCTGACGGTCAGGTGTTCGCGCGTGTGCCACTACCGGCGCTGGGTTCTGTTGAGCTGACGGAGAGCGGCGCGGGGCCGGAAATTTTGCGACCCGCCAATGGCACCTGCATTGAGAATGAGTTTTACCGCGTGGACGCTGACGATGGCGCGGTGCGGCGCATTGTGTCGGCGCGGGACGAGCGGCTGGCGCTGGAAGGGATGATTGGCGAGTTGCTGGTGCGCGAGGACCGCGGCGGTTTTTGGACCACGCGGCCGACCGGCGCGAGCGTCAGCGCCGGACGAGGCGCGCGCGGTGTGGTTGAGGAAAGCACGTTGTTGCAACGAGTGACCGTCAGCGGCGAGTTGCGCGGCGTGCCGTGGGATGAGAATTTGCGCTGCGCGTGGGAGCAGGAAACCCGACTGTGGCGGGGCGAGGACCGCGTGGATTTTATTTACCGCGTGGACTGGGCCGGCACCGGCAGCGACTTGAGCGTGGCGATTCCGCTGCCGTTCCCGTTGCGCGAGGCGTTTTACGAGACGCCGTTCGCGGTGTGGCGGCGTCCGGCTTACGCGCCGGTGACGGAACCGTTCGCCGACAATCGCGGCGGCGAGTGGCCGTCACTGCGCTTCGTGTCGGCGGATTGCGGGGCGTGGGGCGTGTCGGTGGTGCACGAGGCGTTGCACGGCGTGAGCCACAACGACGGACGTTTTTTGCTGAACTTGCTGCACTCGCCCGACCCGCGTAATTATGAGTGCGGGACGATTTGGCTGGACCAAGCGGTGCCGGTGAGCGGAATTTTGCACGACGCGCGCTCGCACGAGCAGGGGCGGCACGAGTTTCGCTTCAGCCTGCGATTGCACGACGGCGACTGGCAGACGGGCGGCGCGCTGCGGCTGGCGGAGGAACTGCACCAACCGCCGCTGACGCTGGCCAAGCGCCCGCCGCGCCTGCCGCTGACGGTCAGCGCGCCGGACAACGTCGGCTGGTCGGCGCTGAAACCCGCCGCTGACGGCGACGGCTGGATTTTGCGCGTGTGGGAAGGCGCGGGGCGGGCGTCGTCCTGCGTCGTGGAATTTGGCGCTGACGGCGAGGTCTGGCGTTGCGTCATGGACAACGAGCGCAAGACCGCGCGGCTGGCGGGGCGGGACGGACATTACGCGGTGGCCTTGGCGCCGTATGAAATCGTCACCGTCCGCGTGGGCGCCAAACCGTAATTTGCGTCGTCTCCTTGAGAACGCTGAACCACCCCGTCCGCCGCGCCGCCCGTAGAAGCGTGGTGCGTAGTGATGGAGTGTTTCAACGTTTGGGTTTATTTGGTCAGGCGGTTCTTATTGGCCCCGTCATCGTTTTCCCGCCCGCTGGCAACACTCCGCGCCATGACACCGTCGGGAATACCAGCGACTTGCGCCCCAAAATACTGCCGGGGTTTAACACCGCGTTACACCCCACCTCCGCTTGGTCGCCAACGATGGCGCCGAATTTTCGCAGGCCAGTGGCGATGGTTTGGCCTTCGTGCCGGATGACGATTTCTTTTTGGTCAAGCCGCAGATTGGACAATATCACGCCGGCGCCGAGATGGGCGCGGTGGCCGAGAATGGAATCGCCGACATAGGAAAAATGCGGCACCTGCGCGCCGTTAAACAACACGCTGTTCTTTAACTCGCAACTGTTCCCCAGCACGCAACCGTCGCCGACGATGACGTTCTCCCGCACGTAAGCGCCGTGCCGGACGTGGCAGTTTTCCCCAATCCACGCGGGGCCGACCAAGTACGCGCCTGGGTCAATAACCGTCCCCTCGCCGACGAACACTTGGTCGCTGACGAAGGGCTTGCCCACCATGCGGCCGAGGATGGCCGGTTTGAGGCGGAATTTCAGGTACACGGAAATTTGTTTCAGCGCGTCCCAGACATATTCGGTGCCCTCGAACAGCGCCACGTGTTCCGTCTGTGTGAAGTCGAGATAGTCAGCGGCTTTGAACATAGCCGTTAGCGTAGGCGAAAGCGGTGGGTGTTCAAGTTTTCTCTTGGCAAACGCGAAACACATATTGGCTGGATGACGGGTGAAAACATGGTAAATATAGGGCATGAATTTATGGCGATGTTTGGGACTACTCGGTTGTTTGGGATTGGCCACTTGGACCATGGCGGAGCCGGTTGACCAGCAGCCGCCAGCGGCGGTGGACCAATCGCAGGACGAGGATAGGAACCGCCCCGCGCCTTCGCTGCTTCAAACCATGCGGGAACGCGGCGTGGAATTGATTGGCGGATTTACGGAGGCGGTCGCGCACTATCAGCAACGGGTCAAGCAGGAAAAACTCGTCGCGCAATTTATAGCATTTCATTATGACAATGGCAGAGTACCCCGTCATCCTGAGCGTAGCGCCGTAGGTGCGTAGTCGCAGGAGCGGTTAGGTGAACGTCAGCGGATTGGTCGTCATCAGCCTGTTGGTCCGTGCTGGGCCGCTCCTTCGACTGCGCCCCTTCAGGGCTGCGCTCAGGATGACGGAGTACTCGGCCAATGTTATGATAAATTATCATAATAAGGGATATCAGTATTTCAGCGAGAAGGGCGTGCCACAGGATTATCAACTGGCGGCAAAGGAATTTCGTCCGGTGGCTGGGGCGGGATTTGCGCCGGCGCAATTGTATTTGGGGTATTTGTATCGCAACGGTCAGGGTGTGAAACAAGACATGGCCGAGTCGGTAAAGTGGTACGCCGCTGCTGCTGAACAGAAACATGGTGCCCGCGCAGTTGGCGCTTTCGCTGATTTACTTGCAGGGGGATAGCGTGGAGGAAAATCCAGCGGAGGCATTAACAAGATGAACAGGATTTTCAAAAAAATGCTTTCCCTCTCAAAAAAATCATCCTGTGAATCCTGTCAGAAAAAATGAACCCCTTTTCATTGGTGTCCATTCGTGTTCATTCGTGGTTAAAAACTCCGCGTCTCAGCGGCTCCGCGCGAACAACAAAATACGGACGGGATTGTCTTTTGACGTTGACACGCTATGGTTTGGTTTCATGAATGACGGTGGAAGAACGCGCAAACACAAAGGTTGGTCACTGGCAGCGTGGCTGTTGGTGGGATTAGTCGGGCTGGGGTGTCTGGCGACGTTGGCGTTTAATCGCGGGGAACAGGTCAACGCGCTGTGGATGGTCGTGGCGTCGGGGTGCGTGTTCGCGCTGGCGTATCGATTTCATTCGGCGTGGTTGCTGGCGAAAGTGCTGACCGTTGACGAGCGGCGGGCGACGCCGGCGGTGACGCGCGAGGATGGCCGGGACTTCGTGCCGACTAACAAATGGGTGGTGTTCGGTCATCATTTCGCGGCCATCGCGGGGCCGGGGCCGCTGGTGGGGCCGGTGCTGGCGGCGCAGTTCGGGTTTTTGCCGGGGATGTTGTGGATTTTAATCGGGGCGACGCTGGGCGGCGCGGTGCATGATACCATCGTGTTGTTTTGTTCCATTCGGCGCGGCGGGCGGTCGCTGGGGGAGATGGTGCGCGCGGAGGTCGGGACCTTCGCGGGGGCGGTGACGCTGGTCAGTGTGCTGGCGATTATGGTGATAATTCTCGCGGTGCTGGGGCTGGTCGTGGTCAAGGCGCTGGCGGAGAGTTCGTGGGGTCTGTTCACCATCGCGGCGACGGTGCCGCTGGCGCTGGTGATGGGCGTGGCGATGAAGTTCCGCTGGGCGAACATGGTGACCATCAGCGTCGCCGGGGTCGCGGGGCTGGCGCTGTCGGTGGTCGGCGGCAAGTGGCTGCAAGGGACGGGCGCGGAGGCGTGGTTTCATTTGTCAGGGACGACGCTGGCGTGGCTCATCATGGGCTACGGCTTGCTGGCGTCGGTGCTGCCGGTGTGGTTGTTGCTGGCGCCACGGGATTATTTAAGCTCGTTTTTGAAGATTGGCGCGGTGGGGTTTCTCGCGGTGGCGATTGTGCTGATTGCGCCGACGCTGCAAATGCCGGCGGTGACGAAATTCATCGACGGCAGCGGGCCGGTGTTCGCGGGGCCGGTGTTTCCGTTTTGTTTTATCACCATCGCGTGCGGGGCGATTTCCGGTTTCCACGCGATTATCGCGTCGGGGACGACGCCGAAGCTGCTGGCGCGCAAATGCGACCTGCGGCTGGTGGGCTATGGCGCGATGATTACGGAGATGCTGGTCGGCGTCATGGCGCTTATCGCCGCGTGCGTGATGTCGCCGGGGGAATACTTTGCGATTAACATGAAGGGCGCCGCCGCCGACGTGGTGGCGCAGGTGACGGCGCTGGGTTTTCCGGTGACGGAGGAACAGATGCGCGCCCTCGCCGCCGCCGTCGGCGAGCAAACGATGATTGGGCGCACGGGCGGCGCGCCGACATTCGCGGTGGGCATGGCGCAAATGTTCTCGCGGCTGGTGAACAATCCGACGGCGGTGGCGATTTGGTATCACTTCGCGATTATGTTCGAGGCGCTGTTCATCCTCACGACGATTGACGCGGGGACGCGGGTGGGGCGCTTTTTGACGCAGGATTTGCTGGGCCATGTGTGGAAACCGCTGGGCCACACCGGCTCGGCGGCGGGGAACTGGCTGGCGAGTTCGCTGTTCGTGGCCGCGTGGGGTTGGTTTTTGTACCAAGGCGTGATTGACCCGCTGGGCGGCATCAATTCGTTCTGGCCGATTTTTGGCGTGGCGAATCAACTGCTGGCGGTCATCGCGCTGTCGCTGGGCACGACGGTTTTGCTCAAAATGGGCCGGGCGCGTTATTGCTGGGTGACGGCGCTGCCGTTGACGTGGTTGCTGGCGGTGACGATGAGCGCGGGGTGGATGAAAATCTTCGCCGCCGACAGTCGGCTCGGTTTCCTGAGCGCGGCGCGGGAGTTGGGCGAACAGCTCGCCGTCAGCGGCGCGACGGAACAGGCCGCCACCTGGCACCGGCTGATGGTGAACAATTACATCAACGCCGCCGTCACCGCGTTGTTCCTCGCGCTGGTCATCCTCATTGTCGCCGCCAGCGCGCGAGTGTGGTGGCGGCTGGCGGCGGGCCGGCAGTCGCTGCCGCTGAGGGAGGACGAGTACGTCGCTCTGCCGCGCTGACAGCGGCCGGCCCACCGCCCCGGCCTTCTGCGCCAGCGCATTCCCCTTCCGTGAGGGGGAATTATTACGCGCCCACCACGCGCCACGGCAATTCCACTGTTCATGGGATAGAACCTATTTTTAAGGGGCGAATGGGCGGGGTGCTAGCGTTTTACCCGTGGATGCGGTCGTATTACCAGCGCTGGTTATTATCAGGGATATTCGCGCGGGGATACGGAGTTTTTCTGACAGGATTTACAGGATTCACAGGATAGTTTTTTTGAAAATCCTGTCCATCTTGTTAATCCTGTCCAAAATTCTCATGGTAAAATATAGGTTCATTTTTTGCCGTACACTGTCCCAGGGTCGAACAATTTTTCCGTCTCCTTGAACACCAGCTGCACGCCGCCGGCAGCGGCAGCGCCGGTCGGGATGGCGCGGTAGAAGCAGGAACGGTAACCGGTGTGGCACGCGCTGCCGAAACCTTTTTGCGTGACGCGCAGCCAAATGGCGTCTTGGTCGCAGTCAATGCGGAGTTCGCGGACCACCTGCACGTTGCCGCTGGTCGCGCCCTTGTGCCAGATTTCTTGGCGGCTGCGGCTCCAATACACCGCCTCGCCGAGCTTGATGGTCAGCGCCAGCGCCTCGCGGTTCATGTAGGCGAACATCAGCGCCTCGCCGCTGTCATAATCCGTGGCGATGGCGGGTATCAACCCGTTTTGGTCAAACTTCGGCGCCAGCAGGGTGCCGTCTTCCAGTTGTTTTTTGTCCCCGCGCGCGGCGAAGATATTTTGCCAGTCAGTCATGTGGCACAATATAAACCACGAATGAACACGAATAAACACGAATTTTTTTATTAGTGTCCATCCGGGTTCATTCGTGGTTAAATTTCCCCCCGTTATGAAACGCCTCGCCTGCATCCTGCTCATCCTCGGCGCGCCGCTGGTCCGCGCGCAAGACGCTGACGTTGAAATCGTCCGCTTGCGCGCCGAACTCGAGGCCGCCCGCCGCGAGAACGCCGACCTTGTCGCGGAACTCGCCGCCTTGAAAGATGCGCCGAAACCCGCCACTGTCGCCGCCGCTGACAGTGCCGTTTCCGCCAAGTTGAAAAGCCCGTGGCAATTGGAAGTCTCCGCCGGCGGCAACTACGCCACCGGCAACATCAACGCCTATCGCGGCAACGCCGGCTTCCAGGCGGTGCGCGAAACCGACGGCGACCAGCTCGTCTTCAAGCTCGCCGGCGAGTACGGCAAGACCGACGGCAATCTCGACGCCGAGCGTCTGTTCACCGAGGTCAACTACCGCCACAACATCGCCGACCACTTCTACTGGTTCGTCAACGGCAGCTTCCTGCACGACGGCGCCAGCGGCCTCGACTTCCGCGACACCACCAGCCCCGGCCTCGGCTATTATTTCGTCAAGAACAGCGCCGTCACGCTGCTGGTCGAGGGCGGCCCCGCCTATGTCTGGGAACGGCAGGAGGGCAATGCCAACACCAGCAGCGTGCGCGGCCGCTTGGCGCAGGAGTTCGACTGGCAGTTCACCGACAGCGCCAAATTGTTCGAGCGGTTCGCCTTCCTCGACAACTTGCAAAACACCGGCGACTGGGTGGGGTTGCTTGAGGGCGGCATCGAGACCGCCGTCACCAAGACCATCACGCTGCGCCTGAGCGCCCGTTACCAATACGAAAACACCCCCGCCGACCATCGCCAGAAGGCCGATTTTTCCGCCATCGGCGCGCTAGTCTATAAATTCGGCAAGGGAGCGAAATAAGTCACCCTCGCGCCAAGACGCCAAGCCGCAAAGAAATTTAACGAAAAAATTTAACGTCTTTGCGTCTTGGCGCGAGTTCCTTTTTGGCATTGAGCTTTGGCGGCGCATGCCCTAGCTTAAACACCCTATGCCGCAAGACATTCTCCTCCACGACACCATGACCCGCAGCGTGAAAAACGTCCGCGCCGCCGACGGCGAGACCGTGCGCTTCTATTGTTGCGGGCCGACGGTGTACGGGCCGGCGCACATCGGGAATTTCCGCACGTTCGTCGCGCAGGACGTGTTGCGGCGCACGCTGGAACTCGCCGGTTGGAAAACCAAGCACGTTCGCAATATTACCGACGTTGACGACAAGACCATCCGCCAGTCGCAAGCGCAAGGGCAGACGCTGGGCGAGTTCACCGGCCACTGGCTCGGCCTGTTTCGCGCCGATTGCGCCGCGCTGAACCTGCTGCCACCGCACGTCGAGCCGGGCGCGGTCGCGCACATCCCGCAGCAAATCAAGCTCGTCGAGGCGCTGCTGATGAAGCAACACGCCTATCGCACGGAGGACGGATCGGTGTATTTCCGCATCGAGTCGTTTCCGCGATACGGGCGGCTCTCGCGCGTGAAGGAGCGCGAGTTGAGCACCGGCGGCACCGGCAGCGGCAAGAATTTGTCCGACGAATACGAGCGCGAATCGCTGGCCGATTTCGCGTTGTGGAAAGCGCGCAAGCCGGAGGACGGCGCGAATGTGTGGTGCGCGCCGTGGGGCGAGGGGCGGCCGGGCTGGCACTTGGAGTGCAGTTGCATGAGCATGCGGTATCTCGGCGAGTCGTTTGACTTGCACGGCGGCGGGGTGGATTTGATTTTCCCGCACCACGAAAACGAAATCGCGCAGAGCGAGGCGGCGACGGGCAAGGAGTTCGCCGCGCACTGGTTTCACACCGCGCACTTGCTGGTCGAGAACCGCAAGATGAGCAAGAGCGAGGGGAATTTGTTCACGCTGGAGGATTTGAACAACAAAGGTTGCACGCCGATGGAAACGCGCTACGTCCTGCTCGCCGGCAAATACAGCCAACCGCTGAACTTCACGCTGGAGTCACTGTCAGCGGCGCGCGCGGCGTTGAAAAAACTCGCCAAGGCGGCGGCGTCACTGTCAGCGGGCGCGGGTGAAATTTCTTATGAGCAACTGGTCAGCCAAGCCGCGTCACTGTCAGTGGACAACCCGTTTCACGCCGCGTGGGAGGCGTTGAAAAACGACCTCAACGTCAGCGAGGCGCTGGGGCAAACATTCGTCGCCTTGAAAGACGCGGGAAATTTTGCCGACAAAACAGCGGCCTGGCTGGGCTTTCAACGCATCATCAACGCACTCGGCCTGGTCTTGCCCGCCGCTGACGATGACGCCATTGTCAGCGTCCCTGCCGGGGTGCAAGAACTTGCCGCCAAACGCTGGGCCGCGAAGCAAACAAAGAACTGGCAACTCGCCGATGAATATCGCGCGCGACTGACCGCCCTCGGCTGGGCCATGCAAGACGCCAAGGACGATTACAAGCTCGCCCCGTTGAAATAATATGAATCTTTTACAACGAGAACATGGAGGAATTGGAGGAGGGCGGTTTAGCCAAGGTCAACTTTCTCCAATAATTCCATGTGCTCTTGGTAAAAAATAATGGAACCATTTTTAACGCAAAGACGCAAAGGGGCAAATGGCGCGATATCTTTGCGTTAAATGTCCTAAACATACGCCCCGCGCCACGGTTCCAACCGCTCCAACCCGGCGGTGCCGTGCCGTTCGATATAGTCGTAAAACAATCGCGCCATGCCTTGATGATAGACCGGATGCGAGCCGCCCTCGGTCAGCGCGCCGGTGGCGAGGATGTGATAGTGTTCCAGCCCGATCGCCGCCAAGTCCTCCTCGCCCAGCCGCCCAGCCCAACTCTGGCCGTGCGGGGTGAGGAGTTCGCCGTAGAGCGTGACCGCGCCGGCGTAGTCCACCAGGACCGCACCGTATTCTTGCAGCGCGCGGGCGATGGTCAGCGCGGCGGGGCGCAGGTCGAAACGCGCCAAATCGAGCGCCGGGTCGAGGCGCAAGGTGCAGCCCTCCGGCACGCCGCCGGGTAACCAGCCGTCGGTCCACGCGGCGGGCGGGGAGACGTAGCGTTGCAGGCCGGGCACGGGGCAGGCCCAGGCGAGTTTGTGGGCGATGCGCCCGGCACGGATTTCCTCGCGCATGATGAGGCCGGCCAGCGCGGGCACGCCGCTGGCGCGGCAGGGGCCGTGGAAGTGCACGCTCTCGTCGCGGTGGAGGCCGCTGACGGTGAACAGGCCGGGGCCGTCCAGCGGGTAGGCGATGGCGGCGTTGGTGTGCCAGTGGCCAGCGCGGTCGCGGCGGCATTGCCAGAGGTCGTAGGCGGTGCGGGTACCCAGGTCGACGATGCTCAGGTGGGCATCGGCCTCGCCGTCGGGCGCGGCGCGGTCGGGGATGGGGATGGCGTGGCCGCGCACGCTCGCGTGCAAGCCGAGGGGGTGCGTCGCGCTGAGATACGGCTCGCTGGCTTTGACATGGCCTTGGGAGAGGTGGCAGCGCAGGAGCTTCGGGCACAGGCGGTGGCGCGGGGTGGCGGCGTCGGCGTGGAAGACGGGGATGGTCCAGGCGTTCAGGTTAATGTGCAGGCCGGGGCGCGACGGCTGGGCGGCGCGCAGGGTTTGCATCCAGCGCGCGCTGTGATGGTCGGCGGCGGCGCGCGGCGGGAGCGGGGTGTTCCAGAAACTATCCGGGCTGAAGAATGGCAGCGGGTAGGGCGTGGTGGTCATGGCGTTGGGCAAATTGTAATTGAACTTGCCGTTGCTTGCCATACTATCTTTCGCTCGCATGAACCTTCCATTGTCCGCCTCGAATATCAACCAGTCGCCGTTGTTCACGCCGTGGCGCGACCCGCGGTCAGGGGTGACCAGTTATGTGCTGACCTCGTCAGCGGCGCCGTGGCAGCAGCCGCTTTATTTCGTCAACGACGGCTTTGGCGACGGCGGGCGTTATTATTGGTTCTACTGCGGCTTCCCGCCGGCGGGGAATCATAACGAGGGACTGGCGCTGGGCGTGGCGGATTTCGCGGCGCACACGACGCGGTATTTTCCTGAGACGCAGTTTCTCGACGCCTCGCCGGTGGTGGAGGCGGCGACGGGAGCGGTGCTCTGGTGCGGCGGGGTCAACCTCTGGCGGCGCGGCCCCGGCGCGGACGCCACGGTGGAGTTGGTCAACCGGCTGCCGGATGATTTGACGCGCGGGCGGCGACCGTGGCGAGTGGCGACGCACTTGACGTTTTCCGCCGACGGCCAGCGGGTGAATTTCGACGCGGAGGTCGGCACGGACTGGCTGGTCGGCGATTTCCCGCTCGACGGCACCCCGCCGCGCGTGTGGCAGAAGTTCGACCGCTGTTATAATCACGCGCAGTTTTGCCCCGCTGACGCCGAGTTGCAACTCATCGCGCAAGACACGGCAGTGCATCCGTTGAGCGGCGGGACGCTGGCGCCGGAGAACCGCCTCTGGCTCATCCGGCGCGGGGCGCGGGCGTTCCCCGTGCTGCCGGCCAGCGGCTCCGGCCTGGACGGGCACGAATGGTGGAGCGCGGACGGGCGGCGGATTTGGTTTGTGCGTTACCATCGCGGCGTGTGTTGCGTGGCGCTGGCGAACGCGCGCGCCGACCGCGTGGACGACCCGCCGGTGGCCGAGGTCTGGTCATTGCCGACAGTGTCCTTCGCCCACGCGAGCCGCGACGAGCGGCTAGTGGTGGCCAACTGCGCGCCATCGCCGACGGAGAACAGCGTGCGATTGCTCAATCGCGCGACGGGGCGGGTGACGGTGATTGCGACGAACCTGCCGCCGTTGCCGACGACGGCGCGCAATTTTCACACGCAAGCGATGCCGAGGTTTTGCCTGGAGGACGAGTTCATCAGCTACACCACGACGGTGGGCGGCACGGCGGGCGTGGCGCTGGTGCCGGTGCGGGAGGTGAAGTAAATCTTACGAAACCTCGCGCGGAGCCGCAGAGACGCGGAGAAAACCAAACCCAAAAAAACTCCGTGGCTCCGCGGCTCCGCGCGAACATAAAACCATCGCACCCCGCCCGTCCGCCCCTTAAAAAATCCGGAAATTAGTTTGCCCTAGCGCCAAAATACTTTACCCTGCCCCTTGTCAGTCAAACTTACGTTTTCCAAAAAACTGAACCAATTATGCACACACTCGACTTAACCGGTACTTGGCAGCTCCATTGGTTTGACGGTCAGCGGGGCGATAGTCTTGAGCGCTTGCTTGCCGCTGACCATGATTCTTGCCCGCCGCTGGCGGCGGCGGTGCCCGGCACGGTGCATGAGGCGTTGTTGGCGGGCGGGTTGATTGAGGAGCCGACGCTTGGGTTGAATAGCTTGCGCTGCCGGTGGGTGGAGGAAAATTTGTGGTTCTACCGCCGCGCGTTCACCGCGACCAAGCCCGCTGATGGTGAGCGGGCGTGGCTGGTGTTTGAGGGTCTGGACTTGGCGGCGGTGATTTATTTGAACGGCCGGGAAGTCGGGCGGCATAGCAATTATTTTTACCCGTGCCGCCTCGAGGTGACCGAGGTGTTGCGCGACGGAGAGAATGATTTGCTGGTGCAACTCGACGGCGGGTTGATTCACGCCGCGCACCGGCCCGCGCGCGACACGGCGAACTCGTTCGACCATGAAATCACCAAGCGCTGTTGGTTACGCAAGCCGCAATTCGTCTTCGGCTGGGACTGGGCGCCGCGCCTCATCACCGTCGGCATCCCCGGCGGCGCGCGGCTGGAGACGGGGCGGGCCGCGGTCAACCAGGTCAGCGTCAGCGCCGTGCTGGCGGAGGATTTGCGCCAGGGCCGCGTCACCGCCCGCGCGTGGGTCACCGCGCCGCGCGCGACGCCGCTGGCGCTGACGGTGCGGATTGCCGAGCTGGGGTTGCGCGTCACCGCCGGCTTCATCGCCACGGACGGCGAGACGTGCCTGGATGCCACGCTCACGGTCAGCGCGCCCGAATTGTGGTGGCCGGCGGGGCACGGCGCGCAAAGGTTGTACCGCGTCGAGGTCACCGTCAGCGACGCCAACGCGGGGTTGCACACGACCGAGCGGGAAGTCGGCTTCCGCCACGTCCGCGTCAACCAGGACCCGCACCCGCGGCGCGGCGCGTGGTTTGTCGTCGAAGTCAACCGCCGGCCCATTTTCATCAAGGGCGCCAACCTGGTGCCCGCCGACCTGCTGCCGGCGCGTGTCACGCCGGCGAAGACCCGCGCACTGGTTGACCTGGCGCTGGCGGCGAATTTTAATTGCCTGCGCGTGTGGGGCGGCGGCGTGTATGAGAGCGACGAGTTTTACCGGTGCTGCGATGAGCGCGGCGTGCTGGTGTGGCAGGAATTTGTGTTCGCGTGCGGCAAGTATCCCGCCGGCGATGATGATTTTTTGCAAGACGTGTTGCGCGAGGCGCGCCACCAGGTGCGCCGGCTGGCCGAGCACGCCAGCTTGTTCATGTGGTGCGGCAATAACGAAATCGAAATCTGCGATTACGAATTTCCGCCGTTCCAGCGCCCGCCGCGCCATCCCGACCACGGCTTGTTTCACCTGGAGTTGCCGCGCCTCATGCGCGAGGAAGACCCGGCACGGTACTATCATCCCAGCTCGCCGCTGTCGCCCGCCGGCGTCGCGCCGAACGACTGGCACAGCGGCGACCAGCACGCGTGGGACATCGGCTTCGCGGACATGGATTTTCGCAAGTACCGCACCATGACCTGCCGGTTCCCCAACGAGGGCGGCTACCTCGGCCCCACCGCGTTGCCGACCATGCGCGCCTGTTTGTCCGCCGGCGAGGAGCGGCTGCACTCGCGCGCGTGGACGCATCACGAGAACGCGGTCACGTACTGGCACGCCCGCCGTTCCACCGACCGCGCGCTGGAGGAATGGCTGGGCCTGCGCGCCGACGAGTTGAGCGTCAGCGATTTCACGTTCTGGGCGGGGCTGTTGCAGGGCGAGGCACTGGCGGTGTTCATCAAGAATTTCCGCCGCCGGATGTTTGACAGCGCGGGCGCGGTGTTTTGGATGTACAACGACGCCTGGCCGTCGGTGCGGAGTTGGACGATTGTGGATTATTACTTGCGCCGCACGCCGTCGTATCATCCCGTGCGCCGCGCGTTCGCGCCGGTGATTCCGGTCATCGTCAGCGAGGCGGAGACCGTCGCCGTGTACGGCGTCAACGACGGCGCGGAGTGGCGCGGGCAGTTGCAGTACGGCTTGTGCGCGCTGGCGACGGGCGATTATCCGCTGACGCGCCACCTCGCGGTCACGCTCAAGGCGAACTCCGCGACGTTGCTCGTGCAATACTCCCTCGCCAAATGGCGGCAGTGCGGCATGGACCGTCACTTCCCCTTCGCCACGCTGGAGCAGGACGGCGTCACGGTCGGCGAGGACCGGCTGCTGCCGCAGTTGTTCAAGGACATTGACTGGCCGCGACCGGACATCCGCGTCGAGCACGCTGACGGTGAGGCGCGCTTCACCAGCGACCGCTTCGCGTGGAACGTGTGCCTTGACCTCGACGGCGCGGAGTTTCCGCCGGACAATTTCTTCGACCTGCTGCCTGGGCGGACGCGCGTGCTGCGCTGGCCGTCCGACCGCCCCGCGCCGAAAATTTTGCACACCGGCAACCAACTCGCGCAACGTCATGATTAGCATCCTCGTCAAAGCTGTCGCTGACGTCCAGCCCGGTTACGGCAACACCACGCCGCCGCGACTGGTCGTCGACCGCGTCATCCAGGAACCCGTCGCATGAAAAAACTATCCATCAGCGCGTTCGGCATCTCGCTGCTGCTGCACCTCGCCATTTTCCTGACCGTCGGCGGCTGGGTGCTAATCCAAGCGGTCGCGCCCAAACTCACCCCCGTCGCCGCCGCTGACACTGGCGCGCCGACGCCCCTCGAACCGCCGCCCGACTTGCCCGACGACGCGCCGGAGCCGGCGGCCTTTGACGCGACCGACCCCGCTGACAGCGCCGCTCCCACCACCACCGGCGCCGTCACGGACCTCATCGCCGCCGCCCCGGTCAACCACCCCGCCGCCATGCCCGCCGTCTATCTGCCCGCCGCCGCCATGACCAACTCCGCCGCCCCCGCCACCACCAGCGCCCGCGCCGACGCCAGCCTCGCCAAAAAAATCACCATCGGCAACCTCTTCGGCGCCACCATCGAAAGCGGCCAACTCGGCGTCATCATCGACGTCTCCGGCTCCGGCCACACCTACCTGCCCGCCGTCATCGACGAAATTGAGAAAAACTTCACCACCGCCTACATCGTGCTCGTCTTCGGCTGCGGCATGGCCGACCACGTCACCGAGGCGCAAGTGCAAATACTCGACTTCGCCAAGGCCAAAATCGACCCCGAGCGCGACGCCGCCAACGCCCGTTCCATTCACCACCAACTCATCCTCGCGCAAAAAAATCCCGCCGTCGCCAAACTCCTCAAACGCCTCAAAGCGCGCCCGAACGTCTGGTACCTCTACGGCGGCGACACCGGCCCGACGCAATTCGCCTTCGCCCTGCTGCTGAAAAAGGGCGTGGACACAATCTACTGGTTCTCCGACTTCGAGGACCAAGTCAACAAAACCTGGGAACAAAAAATCCCGCGCGACGTCAAAGCGCGGAAAGTAAAACTCATCGCCCACAACTTCTCCGGCAGCGCGCGGGGGGAAGGCCTGCCCTTCGCGCGCGCCCTCGCCGAAGCCACCGGCGGCAAGCTAATCCTCGCCACCCCGAAGGTGAAGTAGTCGGCGGGGTTTGTTTTCAACGTTGCCGTCCCAAACTCAACCCGTATGCCATCAGGCGATACGGTAATTCATCATAACATTGGCGGTTCCTCGCTGTTAGCAGTGGCCGCGCTGACGCCGGAACCCTCTCCACCGCCCATGCCCCTGCGTGAGCTAATTCCCCTTCCGTGAAGGGGTGGCCGCGGAGCGGACGGGGTAGTTCAGCGTTCGGTTTTGGTAGTTCCTGTAACGCTGAACTACCCCGTCGCTCCGCGCCACCCCTTCACGGCAGGGGAATTTGCCGCCGTCTGCGCCAGTTAAATTACAAAACTGTCATTTGACCTGCGCGCTGACCGTGGCAAGATAACGGCATGAAACTGACTTACTTCGGACATTCGTGCTTTTCCGTCGAGGCGGCGGGGCGGACGCTGTTGTTCGACCCGTTCATCACGCCGAACCCGCTGGCGGCGCGCATTGATATTAATTCCATCAAGGCCGATTACATCCTGCTCTCGCACGGGCACGCCGACCATGTCGCCGACGCGCCCGCCATCGCCAGGCGCACCGGCGCGCCGGTCATCGCCGCGTTCGAGGTCGCCAACTGGGCCGCGGCCAATGGCGCGCCAAGCACGCGGCCCATGAACCACGGCGGCACGGCGGCGTTCGACTTCGGCACGGTCAAGCTCACCAACGCCATCCACAGCAGCTCGCTGCCGGACGGCGCCTACGGCGGCAATCCGGCGGGGTTTCTCGTCACCATCGGCGGCGAAACGTTCTACTATTCCGGCGACACGGCGCTGACGTGTGACATGAAACTCATCGGCGAATTGGTGAAATTGAAATTCGCCGTCCTGCCGATTGGCGACAATTTCACGATGGGTTACGCGGACGCGCTGACGGCGAGCGAGTTCGTCAAGTGCGACCGCATTGTCGGCGTGCATTACGACACCTTCCCGCCCATCAAGATTGACCGGGCCAAGGCCGTCGAATTTTTCCGCCAAGCCAACCGGACGCTGCACCTGCCCGCCATCGGTGACAGCGTCGTATTTTGAAAACTTATGAAATTATTAGTCGTCGAGGATGACCACAAAATCGGCTCCTTCATCGCCAAGGGGTTTAAGGAAAACGGCTTCGTCGTGGACCTCGCCGCCACCGGCACCGACGGTCTGCACCTCGCCACCACCACGCAATACGACGCCGCCATCCTCGACATCATGCTGCCCGGCATGGACGGCATCGCGCTGCTGGAGACCCTGCGCGCCAGGCGCGTCACCATCCCCGTCCTCATCCTCAGCGCCAGGCACACCGTGGACGACCGCGTGCGCGGCCTGCAAGCCGGCGGCGACGATTACCTGACCAAGCCGTTCTCCTTCACCGAGCTGCTCGCCCGCATCCAAGCCCTGCTGCGCCGCGCCGCCGCCATCCCCGATTCCCAGACGCTGACGGTGGGCGACTTGCAACTCGACCTGCTCAAGCGCGAGGTCACGCGCGGCAGGCAGCAAATCCCCCTGCAAAGCAAGGAGTTCGCCCTGCTCGAATACCTCATGCGCAACCCGGGGCGCATCGTCACCAAGACCGCGATTTTGGAAAACGTGTACGATTACAATTTCGACCCGCAGACCAACGTCGTGGACGTGCTGATTTGCCGCCTCCGCAGCAAAATCGAAAAGGACTTCCCCAACCGGCAAACCGCCATCCAAACCATCCGCGGCATGGGCTATGTTCTCAAAGATGCACAATAAACTCGGCCTCGGCCTGAGTTTGCGGCTGTCGCTGTGGTACGGCCTGTTCATCGCCGCCATGCTGCTCATCGTCAGCGGCGCGACGTATCTGGCGATGGCGAAGTTCACCCGCGACCGCGAGGTGGATTATTTGAAAAACCGCCTCGTCGAATACCAGCACTGGCTGGCGCAGGGCGGCCTGCCCGCGCTGGAAAACCGGTTCAAGGATTTGCAAAGCCGGGAGCGCGACGGTTTTTTCCTGCGCCTCATCACGCCGGCGGAGCAGCGCATCTTGTACAGCAATCTGCCGCATAATTTCACCATGCTTTCCCCGGCGACCTTGCGCTCCATCCCCGCCCGGCCCGGCGTGGACACCATCGCCATTCGCCCCGACCCGAACAACAGCCTGTGGACCTTGTTCACCGTCAGGATCAGCGACCAACTCACCCTGCAAGCCGGCAAAAACTCCAACGAGGCGGCGCTCATCCTGAAACAATTAAAATCCATTTTTTTGAAAATAGTCCTGCCGCTGACCGTCATCACGCTCATCGGCGGCGCGGTCATCACCTACCGCACCACGCGACCGTTGCGCGACCTCAACGCCACGATGCAAAAACTGTTGCAAGAGGGCGACCTCGACGCCCGCGCGCCGCTGCGCCCGTCCGACCCCGAACTCGGCTCATTGTCCGCGTTGTTCAACCGGCTGCTGGAACAAAACGCGCGCCTGATGCAACTGATGCGCGAGTCCATTGACAACGCCGCGCACGACCTCCGCACGCCGCTGACGCGCCTCCGCAACGCCGCCGAGTCCGCCCTCGGCGGCGGCAAAACCGAGGCGGAATTGCGCGAGAGCCTGGCGGATTGCCTGGAGGAATCCGAGTATGTGTTGAAGATGCTGGAGGTCACCATGGATGTCGCCGAGGCGCGGACCGGCAGCATGCGGCTGGCCATCAGCGCCGTGGATTTGCGGGAAATCTGCGCGCGCGCCGCCGAGTTGTACGAAATCGTCGCCGAGGAAAAAAACATTCGCGTCACCGTCAACGGCCCGGCCGGCGTCAAAGTCCGCGCTGACGCCGTGCGCCTGAACCAAGTCATCGCCAACCTGCTCGACAACGCCATCAAATACAGCCCCGCCGACAGTGACATCGCGCTGACCGTCAGCCGCGACGCCGGCGGCGGCCTCCTCACCGTCAGCGACCACGGGCAAGGCATTGCCGAGCAGGATTTGCCGCGCATCTGGGACCGCATGTTCCGCGCCGACCACAGCCGCAACCAGCGCGGGTTGGGCCTGGGCCTGAGCCTCGTGCAAGCCATCGTCCAAGCCCACGGCGGTGCCATCAGCGTCGCCAGCAAACTGGGCGTGGGTTCCACCTTCACCTTGCGTCTGCCCCTAATGGTTTAATTCCCCTTCCGTGAGGGAGCGCGCGCGGCGTTCGGGGGAATCCAGCACAAAACGCTGAAACACCCCGTCCGCTGGCGCGGCCACCCCTCTTCGAGAGGGAAATTAGCTCGCGCAGGGGGCATGGTCAGCGAGGTTGGTCTCAGCGTTAGCAGATTCTATAGGCAATCTTGCCTGTGTCCGGCCAGCAAAACACAGGCAGGATTGCCTGTGCTACGTTGGGGGGCGCTGCGGGGGAGGTTTAGTTCTTCGGGGCCGGGGCGGGCGGGGTGGGCGGGGGGCCGCCGGGGAGGGGCGGTTTTTCGTTGTTTAAGGCCATTTCCAGGTTCTTCCGCGCGCTTTGGAAGTTCGGGTCGATTTGCAGCGCGGTGCGGAACTCGGCGATGGCGCGGTCGCGCTGGCCGTCAAGATACAGCGCGAAGCCGAAATTGGTGTGGAAAATCGGGTTGCGCGGGTCGCGTTGCAGGACGTATTCGTAGTGTGCCAGCGACTCGCGCGGGTGGCCGGTGTTGGCCAGCAGGTTGGCGAGGTTCAGGCGGAAAGGGACCGCCTCCGGCATGATGTTGGCGGCGCGTTGCATGAAGGGGATGGCTTCTTGCGGGCGGTTCTTTTGCATCAACAACACGCCCATGTTGTTGTTCGTCTCGGCGAGGTCGGGGCGCAGACGGTTGGAGTGGAAAATGTGCACCCACGCGGCGTCAATGTTGCCGGAGTCGAGCAGGACTTTGCCGTAGCGGCTGTGCGCTTGCCAGGCGTTTTCGTTTTTCGAGAGAGTGTAGGTCCACATCGTGGCCTCGTTGGCGAAGACGCCGGAGTAAAAGTGGGCGAAGCCGGTCAGCACGCAAAACAGGGCGATGAAGCCGGTCAGGGTCCATTTTTTATACTCCAGTGGCGTGGCGGTGTAGAGCCGGTTTATCGTCGCCACCGCCAGGCCGATGAGGCCGATGGCGGGGATGTACAGGAAGTGGTCCGCCGCCCAGGTGATACGCATGTAGGACATGGTGACGAACCCCAGCACCGGCACGAGGAAGATGAGGAAAAAACCGAGGCCGAACAGGACGTGCCGGCCCCACGTCTTGCGGTGCGTCCACAGCCACCAGAGCAGCGCCAGCAGCGCCGGCCAGCACAGGAACAGGTACCACTCCGGCGGGTCGACGTTCCACTTCGGATAAATCGGGCACAGGTCGAACGGGAAGATGGTGCAGTACAAATAAAACCAAATCAACAGCCCGGCGCAAGCGGTGCGCGAGATATAGCCGCCGACGGGTATCCACTCGCTGCCGATGGCGTTTCTGAATTGGAAATGGATGGTCACGATGCTGATGATGAGCGCCACCAGGAAGAAGGGCACGCTGCTCCACACATCATTCCAACCGAGCCGCCCGCGCTTCCACCACGCGAACAGCAGGATGGCCACCGGCATCATGATGCCGCTGCTCTTGCACAACAGCGAGGCGAGGAACAACCCCAGCGCCCAGCCGAACGCGCCGAGCGCGTGGGTGAAGTTTTTGGCGTGCAACTTCTCGTCATAATTAATGTAGGCCAGCATCGCCGGGATGAGCAGGAGGAGCGAGAGCGTGTTCTTTTGCTCCGACACCCATGCCACCGATTCCACCAGCACCGGGTGCACCGCGAACAACACCCCGCCGAGCCACGCCGCGCGGAGGCCGAGCTTGTGCAACAGCTTCCACACCAGCAGCGCGTTGATGATATGCGCCAACACCGTGATGAGGTGATAGCCCGTGTTGTTCTGCTCCCACAGATGATATTCAATCCACAAAATCGTGGACTTCAGCGGCAGGAAATCGGCGCCCGCGTTGCCGCTCCAGATGGCGGACAGCCCGGCCCACGTTCGCAGCGCGCCGTTGGCGGTGATTTCCTGGTCATCATCCCACAGCCAGGTGCCGTGGAAGGCGGGCGCGGCGACGAAGAGGCCGGCGAGGATGACCAGCGCGGCGTACAGCCACTGGCGTTCCGCCTTGGCCACGCCGAGGGCGAGGTGCTGTTGCGCGTCAGCGTCGGCGCTTACGGGTTGGTGCGTTTTTGATATACTTGACATACGGTTTCGAATACTTGGTTGACGGAAAGCAGTTGCATGCACACGTTGTCGCGGCAAGCGGTCTGGCGGTTGTTCCAGGCGTTGACGCACGGGCTGCACGCGGTGTGGGCCCACAGGTTGTGATGGCGCGGCGTCAGCGCGCCGAACAGCAGCGGCGTCTCCGGGCCGAATAACACCACCGTGTCAATGGCCGTCAACGCCGCGAAATGCGCCGGGCCGCTGTCATTCGTCACCAACACCTCGGCCAGCCCGTAGATAACCAGCAACTGCCGCAGCGTCGTCCGCCCCGCGAGGCACGCCACCCGCGTGCCGCCAATGCGCGCGACCAGCTCGCCCACCCGCGCCGCCTCCCCGCGCGAGCCGGTGAAGGCCACGCTCACGTCGGGAAATTGCTCCAGCAGCCGTTTGGTCAACTCGACGTAATTCTCCGGCGCCCAGCGGCGCAACGGCAGCAAATCACTGGCATTGGCGTTGAGCAAAATCAACCGCGGCCCCGCGCCCACCACCTCGTCGATAATGCGCCGCGCCTCCTCCCGCTCCGCCACCGTCGGCGCGAAGCGCGGCAACTCCGCGGGCGGCGGCGGCACATAACCGAAAGTCGGGAATTGCCCCGCCGGATGATTCAACGCCTCGACCAGGCACCCAAACATCCGCGCCGTGTGCAAGTGCGCGTTATACATCACCCGATGCGTGAACAAATCCCCGCGATATGGCCCCTCGCCGAAATACGTGTGAAACCCCACCCGCACCCGCGCGCCGGTCAAGTAACTCAACACCGCCGACGAGCGCGCGAAAAACTCCATGTCAATCACCGCCGCAATCCCGCGCCGCCGGATTTCCCACAACCGCCGCAGCGTGCTGGCCACCATCGTCAACGGCGACTTGGTGCGGATGGTGAACACATTCTCCCGCGGCACCAAGTCGAGCGTGTCGAGGATGAACCGGTTCTCCTCGAACAACAAGAAATAGACCTGCTCCCGGCCGACCCGCTCCGTGGCGCGCTTGATGGCCGCGTGGGCGAGGACGGTGGAGCCTTGCTCGGCGAGCTTGAGGAACAAAATGCTGCGCGGCTCGCAGCCCCCGGCGCGGCCCCCCAGCCAGTCCATGACCTTGCGCCACAACGTGACCGCCGCGCACAACACCGGCACGACGAGAGCGTCAATGCGTTGCAAGACTTGCGCGTTATTGCTGAACCGGGCACTCATGAGTGGTGGGACACTGTAGCGGAATATTGGCCAATGGCGAAAGTTTTTTTATTAAAAGGTTTGCGCAGAGCCGCAGAGACGCGGAGTTTTTTTATTGGGAAACTCGCGCAAAGCCGCCAAGCCGCAAGAATATATTTAACAAAAAAAACTCCGCGTCTCTGCGCGAACATCCTTTTATTGCCTACTCGTAAAACGCCCGAATCGCGGCGCTGACGCGGTCCACGTGCTCCAACGGCATTTCCGGATAAAACGGCAGCGCCAACACCTCGCGCGCGGCTTGCTCGGCCACGGGAAAATCACCCGCCCGGTAGCCCAGCCTGGCGTAGGCCTTTTGCCGGTGCAACGGGATGGGATAATGTATCGCGCTGCCGATGCCATACATGGCGAGATGCCGTGCCAAAGCATCCCGCTCGGCGGCGCGGATGACGTAGAGATGCCACGCGCTACGGCAGTTCGGCAACTCCACCGGCAACGTCAGCGGCAGGCCGCGCAGACGCTCCGTGTAACACCCGGCCAGCGCGCGGCGCCGGCGGTTAAACTCATCCAAATGCCGCAGCTTGACGCGCAACACCGCGCCCTGCATCCCCTCCATGCGATAGTTGTAGCCGACCTCGTCGTAACGGTAACGCTCGTGACAACCGTGGTTGCGCAGGGCGCGGGCGCGCCGGGCCAGCGCGGCGCTGCGGATGACCAGCGCGCCGCCCTCGCCGAGCGCGCCGAGGTTTTTGGTCGGGTAAAAACTGAACGCGGCCAGCGGCGCGAAATTGCCGGTCTTCCGGCCGCCGACCGTCGCGCCGTGCGCCTGCGCGGCGTCCTCGATAACGCCGAGGCACCGCGCGGCGGCGAGGCGCGCGATGGCCTCGACCGCGCACGGATGCCCGTACAAATGCACGGGGATAATCGCCTTGGTGCGCGGCGTGATGGCGGCGGCGAGGCGCGCGGGGTCGAGGTTGCACGTGACCGGGTCCACGTCCACATACACCGGTCGCGCGCCGACGTAGGAAATCGCCCAACTAGTCGCCGCGAAAGTGAACGGGGTGGTGATGACCTCATCGCCGGCGCCGAGGTCGAGCAACCGCGCGGCGAGGTGCAGCGCCGAGGTGCCGCTGTTGACGGCGACGACGTGCGGGCTGCCGTTCCACGCGGCGAATTCCTGCTCAAACGCCTCCACCTCCGGCCCCAGGCAAAACGCGCCGCAGTCCATGACGTTGCCGATGACCGTCGCCAGCTCGGCGCGCAAGGCGCGGTTTTGCTCGGCCAGACTGAAGTACGGGATGGTGGTGGTATTCATGCGGGAAGAATATATAGGGAAAAATCCCAAAGCACAAAACCCAAATCTCAAGTAGTGCGTCAGTTTGATATATTAGGTTCCTCGCAGTTAGCAGCGGCAGCGCTGATGCCGACCCTCCCCCCACCGCCCATACCCCTGCGTGAGCAAATTCCCCTTCCGTGAAGGGGTGGCCGCGGAGCGGACGGGGTAGTTCAGCGTTAAAGGAACTGCCAAAACCAAACGCTGAACTACCCCGTCGCTCCGCGCCACCCCTTCACGGAAGGGGAATTAAATTCCACTGTTCACGGGATAGAACCAGTTTTTAACGCAAAGGCGCAAAGAACGCAAAGAGCACAAATCATTACCAACCTGTTTCAAATATCCTTTGCGTCTTTGCTCTTTTGCGCCTTTGCGTTAAATTCTGCAAACTGAGGCACTACCGGAATTTGGGTTTTGGCATTTGGGATTTTCCCGCTACCCTCTCGTCATGAAATTAATCATCGGCATCAGCGGCGCCACCGGCGGGATTTACGCCGTGCGCCTGTTGGAAAAACTGCGCCGCCTGGAAGTCGAGACCCATTTGGTAATTTCGCAGGGCGCGCGCCTGACCCTGCCGGAAACGTCGCTGACCGTGCCGGAGGTGGAACAACTCGCCGCCGTCGTGCACCGCGACGACAACCTCGCCGCGCCCATCGCCAGCGGCTCGTTCAAGACCGACGGCATGATTATCGCGCCGTGCTCGATGCGGACCCTGGCGGCGGTCGCCCACGGCGCGCCGTACAATTTGCTGACCCGCGCGGCGGATGTGACGTTGAAGGAGCGCCGGCGGCTGGTATTGCTGGCCCGCGAGACGCCGCTGACGCTCGCGCACCTCCGCAACATGGCAAGCGTGACGTTGATGGGCGGCATTATCTATCCGCCGCTGCCGGTGTTTTATCACCCGCCGCGGACGGTGGCTGAGTTGATTGACACGACCGTCGCGCGGGCGCTGGATTTGCTCGGCCTCGACGACCTTGGATTAAAACGTTGGGCGGGGCGATAATTTTTCTTGCCAACCCCGACGGGGCCGGTAACATGACCGCTCTTTCACGGCACCCGTAGCTCAATTGGATAGAGCATCTGACTACGGATCAGAAGGTTTCAGGTTCGACTCCTGACGGGTGCGCGCCCGGCGCCAGCGCGCGCCAAAAAGACTGCTGGAAATTTCACCGTCAGCGGCTAGTTTCATCCCCTTATGAAAATCGTGTTGAGTTGGTTGCGGGAGTTTTGCACGTGGCCGTGGACGGATGAGGAATTGGCCGGGCGGCTGACGATGAGCGGGACGGAGGTCGAGGGGATTGCCCGGACGGGCTTCGCGCTGGACGGTTTTGTCGCGGCGCGGGTGTTGACGCGGGACCCGCACCCGAACGCGGACAAGCTCAACGTGTGCCAGGTGGATGACGGCGGCGGCGTCCCCCGCCAGATTGTGTGCGGGGCGACGAATTTCGCGGCGGGGGCGGTGGTGCCGCTGGCGCTGCCGGGGGCGCGGTTGCCCGCCGGCTCGATCATCAAGGAGAGCAAGTTGCGCGGGGTGGAGTCGCGGGGCATGTTGTGCTCGGCGCGGGAATTGGAGTTGAGCGCGGACGCGGCGGGGCTGTTGTTGTTGCCCGCTGATGTTCCGCCGGGGACGCCGTTGCGCGAGTTGTTCAAGGGGGAGACGGTGTTGGAAATCGAGGTGACGCCGAACCGCGCGGACTTGCTCAGTTACGCGGGCTTGGCGCGGGAACTCATCGCGCTCGGCGCGACGCCGGTGGCGCGCGAGGTTATTCAACCGGAGGGGTTCGCCGTCAGTGGCGATTTCGCGGTGGCGGTGGCGGACGCGGCGGTTTGCCCGCGCTACACGGCGCGCTTGCTGGTGAACGTCAGCGTCGGCGCCAGCCCGGCGTGGTTGCGCGAGCAGCTGGCGGCGCAGGGCGCGCGCTCCGTCAACAATGTCGTGGACGTGACCAATTACGTGATGTTTGAACTGGGTCAACCGTTGCACGCTTTTGACGCGGATGTGTTGCGGGGCCGCCAAGTCACCGCGCGGCGCGCCGCTGACGGCGAGAAAATCCTCGCGCTTGACGGCAAGGAATACGCGCTGACGGTGGCGGACGTCGTCATCGCCGACGGTGAGCGCGCAGTCGCCATCGCCGGCGTGATGGGCGGCGGGCACAGCGGCGTGACGGGGAGGACGACGCGCGTGTTGTTGGAGAGCGCGCGGTTCCCGGCGGCGGCGGTGCGGCGCACTTCGCGGCGGCTGGCGTTGTTTAGCGATTCATCGTACCGCTTCGAGCGCGGCGTTGACCCCGCCGCGGTGGACCGCGCCCTGCAACGCGCGGCGGATTTGTTGGTGCAAATCGCCGGCGCGCGCAAGGCGGGGCTGGCGGTGCAAACGGCCGCTGAGGTCGGGCAACCGCGCGTCGTGCCGCTGGCGGCGGGCGCGGTGCCGCGTCTGCTCAGCTACAGCGTCGGCGCGGAGCGCGTCGCGGAAATCCTTGGCGCGCTCGGTTGCCAGAAAGTCGCCGGCCGTGACGAATTTATCGTGCCAAGCTATCGCCCCGACTTGGCGCGCGAGGTGGATTTGGTTGAGGAAATCGCGCGCGTCGAGGGTATGCACCGCGTCGCCGGCCGCATCGCGCCGGGCGTGGCGCCGCGCTCGAAGGCCGACCAACACTACGACCGCGAGCGGGAGCTGGCGCGGACGCTCAGCGACTGGGGTTATTACGAGATGGTGACGAACAGCCTGCTGACGCGGTCCGCGGAGGCCGCCGACGGGGTGAATTTAATCAACCCGCTGACGGCGGACCACGCGGCGTTGCGGCGCGACTTGCTCTCGACGGCGCTGCCGTGCGTGCGGCAAAACCTCGCGCGCGGCGCGGAATCGGTGCGGGCGTTCGAGCTGGGCACCGTTTACCGGTCAGTCAAAGGCGGGCGGCTGGTGGAGCAGCGACGGTTGCTCATCATCAGCGCCGGCCTCGACCGGGCGGCGGGCTGGGACGCGGCGGCGCGCCCGGCGGATTATTTTTCGCTCAAGGGCGCGCTGGAGGCGCTGACGGCGCGGTTCCCCGAATTAAAATTGCCGAAAGAATTTGGCGCGGTCAGCGGCGGCGAGTTGAAGAAACACGGCATCAAGACGCCGGTCTTCGCGGCGGAGCTGGCGCTGCCGGCACTGCGGCAACCGGAGCCGGAGCGGTTCGCCGCGCTGCCGGATTATCCCGCCGTGAAGCGCGACCTGGCGTTTGTCGTCGACCGCAAAGTGACCTACGGGGAATTGCTGCGCGCCATCAAGTCCGTAACCATCAGCGAGCTGGAGAAAGTGGAATGTTTCGACGTGTTTGCCGACGACCAAGGCGGGAAGTTACCCGCCGGCAAAAAATCGCTGGCCTTCTCCTTGACATATCGCTCGCGGGAACGTACCTTGAACGAAAAGGACGTCAACGGCTGGGAGCGGCTGATAATCGAGGCCGCGCGGCGGGCGGGAGCCGAACTGAGGTCATAGTTCTTTGGCAAAGTCAGCGGAGATTTGAAAAAAATCCCTGCGGTGTTCGAGTATCGGGCGTTATGCTTTTAACCGATGTTATAAAACATGGGGCATTAACCCGTCTTCATGATGTCACGCCTTTTTTAAGGAAGGCTGACCGGAGGCTGGCCGTCCCACCTAGTCTTACTGGGGTAAAAGACCTCGCCCTAACGGCACAGGCGGGGATTTTTTTGCCCTGATTTTATTGGGGGTTTGATGTTGGCTCTTGTATTTATCTAGGTGTTGGCAGAGTAATTGAATTTTTGGTTGTGTTGTTGATGTTGCGGGATGTTGTAGATATTGCTTGAAAAACGGTTATAAACGGTTATAAATTGAGGATGCCAAAAGTCATTCAAAATGACCGCCCGCCAGTATCGCAACCCGTCTTGCCCAGCATTCAAGTGGCGGGTGCGAATTCCAAAGTTCATGCGGTCGCCGGAGGAAAAGGAACAAAATTATTTCAAATCCAAAGATGCCGCCGAATTTTTTATCCGACGCAAGCAGGATGAATTCACACGGTTAGAGACAACGCCGAAGTTACCGGCGGCGGTGCGGCGGGTGGTGCATGAAAATTTGAAAAAGTTGCCGCAGGGGTACACGCTGGACATGGTGTTCAAGAAATTTTTTGAAAATGCCGACATCAAGGCGCGCACTTTCAAGGATGTTGGGGATGGGTTTTTGGCGTTGGCCAAGACGCGGGTTGAGGCGGTGTCGTACAATGGGTATTATTACCGGACCAAAATTCTGTGCCGGGCATTCGGCAAACGCGATGTGAATAGCATTACCACCAAGGAGCTTGACAGCTATCTGACCGAGCAAGTGGGGGCAAAATCACGACGGCATTACCGTTCATTGTTGCGGTCATTGTTCGAGCACGCGGACGTGGTGCGGAATCCGATGGCGAAAAGCGTTTATCGCCGGATGCGAACGCCGCGACGCGGGATGCCAAGGGTGTATGCGCCGCTGCAAATGCGGGTGATGCTCGACAAAATTTTGGAACTGATTGAAACCGATGTGAAGCGGGCGCAACGATGGAAGTCGTTATTATGGCAGTTTACGCTGGGCGGGTTCGCGCATGTGCGGCCATTCGAGTGTTTGCGTATGGACTGGCGGATGATTGACTTGGAACGGAATGAAATTCGGATAACGGAGCAAATTGTCAAAGTTAAGAGCGCGCAGCGGACGGTGAAGATCCAGCCGAATTTGAAGGCGTGGCTGTTGTTGTATCCGCAGCAAACGGGGCCGATAGCGGCAGGGTTCAAAAACGAGAAAGCGCGGTATTATTTTCGCACGGAGCTACTGGCGCGGCTGGCAGGTAAGCCTAAAGCGCTGGTAGACACGCCGGTTAAAATCGAGTGGGTACATGACGGGCTCCCATTAGCAACGCCATATCGCCCGCGTTGCCGGTGGCGCGGTGGAACGGCACCTTGGGTTTGCTCGCTGCCGGTGACGCCCCGCTTTTCCTGCCGATGGCGTAACCGCCCGCGCCC
>JAISCS010000053.1 GCA_031265365.1 Verrucomicrobiales bacterium | reverse complement strand
GCGCGGGCATATTCCGCCGCAGTCAGGTTGGAGGTCTGGCCGTTGGCGGCGAGACGCGGCGCGGCTTCACTTAATCCGCCAGCGGGTGAAGTCCGGTTGTGTTGATTGGCGGCCCGCTGCGGGTCGGACATGCGGGAAATACTGCCGTTCTCGTTCCGCCTTGGCAAGCGTCTTTCCGGCGCGGCGGCAAATAACGGCGTCCCCCCATTGGGACGCGTAGCATTAGGGTGGGATTGGTCAATGGCGCTCATCACCGGCTCGCCGTTTTCGTCTAGCGGGATTTTTATATTTTGAGGGTTGACAGACGACAGCCACCGTGATAGTTTTTCATCGTAAGGCGCGCCTTTTACTACGCCCATGTTGCTAACGTGGACACGAGCAAAATCCGCGCCTTGTTTTTGCCGGTAAATCTCAACATCAGAAATGAACGTCGAATGGAGGTTGTTTTTTCCGTCGCCACGATGCTTGTTTTCCTCATGCAACGTGAAGCGGATGAAATAGGTGGCTTCACCGTCAGCGAATTTTCCAACGTAATTGTGATAGGCTTTGATGTTACTGCTATGGTCTTTATGACCGGGCTTCGCTTGGTAGTTTTCACTCCAGGCTGGAATTGTGCGACGGAAGATAACCGGCAAATCCTTAGCAATTCTCCCGACGTTAAAACCCCTGTGCCGCAGAATTTTTCCGACGGTGCGGTTGGGGAAAATAACCTGCCGCCCGTCCTTATCGTTTTTAATTTCACCGAAAGTGGAAAACAGATTTTTGACCTCACGCTCACTCGGTGCTGTCGCCAACGCATTAACTTTCAATGGCTCACTATTCCGCACCGCGTTAATTTTTGCCAACGCCTCCCAATCCCCATATCGCGCCTTGAACTCCGGTGAGGTGGCGCGGGCATATTCCGCCGCAGTCAGATTGGACGGCTGGCCGTTGGCGGCTTTGCGCGTGGCTTCATTCTGCTCGCCCACGGGGAATGAAGTCCGGTTGTCTTGGGCGACCCGTGCGGGGTCGGACATGCGGGAGATACTGCCATCAACGGCGCGGCTTGGCAAGCGACGTTCCGGCGCGGCGGCGAACGGCGCGTCACCGGCGGCGGTGGATTTGGAATTGACAGAACGCCTTTCCGTGTCAATTATATCGTTGAGACCCGCTCCCAATCGGTCACGACTAAATGTAGGGGTCGGTTGCGTAGCCTCGGTTTGAGCACTAACCTCGCCGGTGGCATCGGGTCTTCCCTCTTCCCAGCCGGTCAGCAACCAAGTCTTTTGTTTCCCATGCTCGTCCAGCGACAGCACGGCGCGGTAATCACCCAGCGCGAGATTGACGGTTTTCTTGGTGTCGCCATGCCGCTCGACCTCACCCAGCGCGACTGTTCGCAACACCTGATTCAACACCTCCGCACCACGCCGCGTCGCTATTTTTTTCAACCCAAATCGGTCATTGCCCCACGGGAACACCACATCAGCGGAGCCGCCGTAAATCACGAGATCGGGGCGCAAATTCCTAGCCACGCCTTCTTCCGCGCCCTCGGCAACCGCCCTGACCGCGTTACGCACCCGCTCAAGTTTCGCCACGCTTTCACCACCATGCGGCGCGGCGGCGAACGGCGCGTCACCGACGGCGTTAATTTCCTCACCGCTGACGGTGATATTGGATTCGGAATTTGTCGTTGGGGATTGTTCTTTCAATGCCGCATCCACCTCGGCCAGCACCGCGTTGATTTCATCCAGCGCCGTCTGTAGTTCCGTGTTGTTCGCCGCCCGCAAGGTGTTTTTAATGAAGTCGGCAAGCTGTTGCAACCACGCCCGCAACGCGCTCCGGCCCGGCGCGCTCAGTCTGCCCGCAAACTCCGTCAGCTTCCCGTCGCGTTGCAGTTGCAGCAGTATCCGCAATAGTTCCTGCGCCTTTTGCGCGTCGGTGGCCTTTGGGTCAAAGTCGCCGTAGATGGCCTCAATCATACGCCGGTCGGCCTCGCTCAGGCCGCGCCATAGTTTAGCGCGTTCGTGGTTAAGAAATTCATGAAAGCCGCCTGCGCTGCCGCCCGCTTCCCATTTGCGCCGCAAGCTCTCAAGGTCGGCGGCGTGGAGATACTCCTCGTTGAACGCGCGGTTGACCCACTCGTTGAACTCTTCTTCGTTTTGGAATTTCTGCCGATGACTGTTCACCATCGCCTCGTCCACGCCGACATAAACCTGCGGATGGCCGTGCTCATCCAGCGTGAACCACGCCTCAAAGCCGGACGATTTCGCCGGGGCGTTCACCCGCCGCACCGTCCCGCCGATGGGCGTCAGCAGCCGCGCGGTCTTCTCCCAGGCGGTTTGGAAATTGCCGGACGCTGGCGATGATTTTTGCGGTGTCGCCGGCACGGGCTTGTTCCGCCAGTCCACACCGGGGAACTGTCGGCTAAGTTGCTCGCGCCGCTCCGCCAGCACCTTGTCCTCCGTCGGCTCCAACGTCACCGTGTCGCCTTCCTCGGCCAGCGCGTTCAGGTTGTCCTCGACTTGCTGGCGGTGCGCGTCATCGGTGACGACGCTCAGCTTCTCCGTGCCGTCCGTTCCACGTAGAACAATCACGCCGGCGATGTTCGCGTCGCTCGGCTTGCGCGGGATGCCGTAGCCGAGCACGTCGCCCAGCGTGTCGTTCTTCACCGCGTTGTTCAGCGATTCCTCGGAGTGCACGAGCGGGTTGTAGATGAACGTCCCGCGCGCCGTGTCCAGCCGCGCCAAGCCTTCGGGCGTCGCGGGGATGGTCGTGCCCGGCGTGAAAAACACCGCGTCGCGCTTGCCCTTGTTCAGCCAGTCCATCTGCACCGCCACCGTCGCGTCGCTCTCCGGCACGGGGTTGTCGGGGGCTGACGGCTGCTCACCGTCAGCGGTGACGGTTGGGGCGCCGGGATTATTTTCCCCCTCAATCTCTGCGCCGACCGCGTCCGCCGCCGCGCGCTCCCGCCCCTTCTGGTCGTAATAGCCCTGTTCGTTGACGTAGGGCAACATGATTTTGCGAAACTCTTCGGCGAGTTCCTTGCCTTGAAAACGCTCATTGACCGCCGTCGCCTCGTCCAGGGTGATGAGGCCGTTACTGAAATCAATGCCGGCGATGGTCAATGCCGCGTCGCTGTTAATCTTGCCGTCCGCTCCGTACAGCGGCTGGCTGTCTTGTTGCCTCATGCCGCCGTCAGAATTCACCGCCAGCGCCGGCGTCGTCAACCGGTTGCGCCAAATTTGGATGTCCGTGTCAGAAAAGCCGGCCTGCCGCATTTTTTTGGCGGCTTGGTCAACCGTGTCCTCGCCGCGATAAAAACCATTGGTCGCCGCGCGGATTTTTTCCTGGAATTGCTGGTGCTGTTGTTTAAGCGCCTCGGCGGTCAGCGGCAGGTTGTTCTGTCTGGCTCTGGCCTCGCCGACCGCCGCCACCGCGCCTTGCGGCATGAAGGCCACCGACAGGGTGCGGTCGCGCAGTTCAGCCCACGAATACCAATCCTGCTCCAAACCCAGCCGCGCGCCGAAAAATTTGTCGGAATAATCCTGAATCAATTCCGTCGGTTGCTCGACGGCTTGCTGTTTCAAATAGGCCTCGGCGGCGCGGCGCACAAAGCCTTTTTGGGCCTCTTTCTTCGCCGTTTCCTTCGCCAGTTCCGCCGTCACCGCGCCCGACGCCTTTTTGCCGAACAAGCCGCTGATGCCCTTTAACGCGAACTTGTCCATCCCCACCTCAAACAATGCCTTGAACGCCGCCGAGGACATGGCCGCGTCAATCAACTCATCCTCGGACAAATTTTTCCCGCTTTGCTCGCTGTCCGTCCGCAGTTGGTTGTAGCTTTCGGAAAGCACATCCTTCAGCGCCACCATTGGACCGAGTCCGGGAATTTTGTAAGAGACCAGCGACAACAACTGCGGGATGCCCTGCGCGATGGCCGAGGAGACGGTTTTGACCACATTGGGCGTGTGCGGGTCGTCGGTCGCCCACGGCTGTTGCTCCGTCTGCCGGCGGTAGCGGTACGCCAAATCATACGCTTCCTTGACGTTAGCGCGTTGTTCGGGGAAAAATTTATCCACGAGTTGATTGGTTAGGCGGCCCGCCTCTTCCTCACTCCGGCCAAGTTTGTTGACGTAGTAATCACGTGTCTCCCGCCGGTAGGTCTCGCGTTTTTGGGCGCGCGCGGCATAGTCCGTGGCGGGGATGCCGGCCAGCCCCCGCATGAGTTTCCGCATGTATTCCGCGCCGCTCTCAAGCATGAAGCCGCCCAGTTCCGCGCCATAAGCCAGGGATTGCGCGCCGGTCTTGCCGAGCGTTTTGAACGCGCCACCCACCCAGTCCATGAGACCGGTGCCGCGCGCAAGCTCGGTGTCAATCCCGGCCTCGGTCATTTCAGGATTCAACTTCCTCACCTCCGCGCGCAGGTTGTCGCGCATCAGCCGCGTGGCCACCGCGTCAGCGTCAGCGCCGTAGGGCGACCGGTTTTTTTGCAGGTGATGATAGGGCGTCAGGCGGTTGTCCAGCAGCCCGTTTGATTGCTCTTGCGCCCACTTCAATGCCATGCCCGCCTTGGTTTCCAACTCGGACAGCGCGCCGTCAACCTCAATCGCTCCCACTTTGATTGGGTCAAACGGCTCGTCATCAATCAGCACGGCACCAACCTTAATCGGGTCGAACGGCTCGTCCTCCACGAGGATGGCGCCCGCTTTGATGGGGTCGAAATCGCTCATTGCTTGATGTAGGTTTTGCCACCGCTCATGAATTTCGCGCCCCTCGGCAGCTTGTCATATTCGGCTTGCGAGGTGATTTTCACTGTCGGCGCTGACGATGAACCCGTCGCGCTGCTTTTTGTCTTCGCCGCGTTCGCTTTGCGGCGTTTGTCGGCATTGGCATACACCGCGGAAATTTTCGCGCGAAATGATTCGGCGGCGGTATTGTTTTCATCCGCAATCGCCTTGCTTTCCCCCTTGGTGTAGGTGTCAATCGCCTTCCGTTCTTCCGGCGTCAACTGGTTCTGTAAATTCACATAAGCAACTTCAATTTGCTCCGGCGTCGCGCCGCCGGTAACTACGCCGTTAATGTTCAACTCGTTTTGCATCTGCCGCAACCGCACTTCGTCAACCGCCTTGGCTTGCGCCTTGCCACGCACGGCAGCGGAAATACCTGCCGCAGCTTCCCGTGGAGTTTTGAAATCGCCCGCGCCAGCCGCGCCGGCCTTGGCGGCATCAAGATTAAGTTGCTCAATCCGCGTTTCTTCATTTTTAGCCGCCACTGCCTCGCGTAAATTTTCCACGTTATAATCCTGCCATGTTACCGGCGTGTCAGAATTCTCTCGCGCTTTGATAAAATCATTGACGTTTATGCCGTTTTGCATCGCGGATAAAATCACACTTTTAGTCTCAAGCTCATCCCGCTGACGCTGCGCCACCAACTGCTGGTCAATGGAATTATTTTTAAACTGGTACGCTAGCGCGGTTAAGTTTGGCAAAATCCTGGTGCGCGGGTCGGCGCTCAAAGTTTGGATGACTTCCTTATATGAGGCGTCCGGGTTCATGTTGCCGAGGATTTCATTGGCGACAATCGTCCCGCCGTCAATTTGCTCCTGCCGTTGCATTTGCCTTTCCTGAAATTTAGCCATCCGCTCCTCCCGCACGAACTGAAGCTCCTGCGCCTTGTACGCCATCTGTTCCCGCGCTACCGCCGTGTTGATTTGCTGCAATTGCAAAAGATTGCGCATCCCGGACATGCCCTGGCGCTTGATGACTTGATAGTAAAAATTTACCCGCTGTTGGTGTTTGTCTTCCTCGTTCTCCGCCAGCAGCATTCGCCCCGCCGCCAGTTGGTCAGCGCCGTCGCTCCGCGCCGCGGTGGAAAAATTATCGCCGGCCCCGCTGCCATTGCGCGGGATTTCGTCAATCCCCAGCGAATCGCTGATGCTTGCTTCCGCCATAGTCAATCCTTTCTCAAGCCGTCATCCTGAAGCCGGTGTTGCCGAGGCCGCCCAAGCCGCCTAGTCCGCCGCCCAGCGAGGTGTTCATGTTGGCGGCGTCCACACTACTCATCTTGGTTGGCGCCGGGGTCGCGCTCATTTTGGAAAAGTTGTAGGTCGGGTAGCCGCTGCCGGCGTTCTGGTTTCTATCCATCATCTTGGCCAGCGACATCGCCTCGGTGTCGCTCATTGGGCCGCCACCGCCGCCGCCCTTTACCATCGCGGTGCCAGCGGCGACGCCCTTGAACATCCGGTCGTCCTCCTCTTTCAAATGATCGGCCATTTTATCCCGGTTATGCCACATGGCGAAGTTTACTGCGTCCATAGTTCGTTCCTTTCAGTCACTCAAGTTCAAAAAGCAAAATTAAAAATTCAAAATTTTCTCCGTGTCTCCGCGGTAAATCAAATGCCCCCCATGCTACCGAACATGGAGCCAAACATCCCGGCGGCCATGGCCGGGGCGTTGCTGGTTACCGCGTTGGCGTTTTGATGCAAGCTGAAGGGGACGGAAATGGAACTGCCCACGGTTTGGGCAATCATATTATCAAACCATGACTGCTGGCTGGCGTTCTGCGCCTGAATCATGGTGTTCTGCTGCTCAATCTGGTTGTTGTATTTGTAGGCTTCCAGCATGGTGCCCTGGTCGATGCTGTTCTGGCTCAACAGACCCAGCGACGGCTGCATGAAATACTGCGCGAGGGCGCTTTGCTGCTGCGCGTCCTGGTTCAACAAATTCGACCCCTGCAACTGGTTGGATAACAACTGCTGCGCCCCGATGCCGGCGCCGAGGTTGGCGGTGAACGCGCTGCCCACCGGCATCCCGGACGCCGCCCCCGCCGCCAGCGACTCGCTTTGCAAGAACTTCATGAAGTCCCCCATCGCATCGGTATAGCCCTGCGTCGCCAACTGGGTGCCCATTTGCCGGTTGGTGTCCATCGACGACTGCACGGTCGGACTTAACCGGTTGAACTCGTTCTGCATGTACGTGTTCAACTCCGGCGACGACTTCATCCACTCGGTGGTCTGCTTGTTGTTCCAGTCCGCCGTTTTTTGCAACGAGGCGTCAATGTCCAGCGTCGGCATCTCCGGCGCCTGGCTCTTCTCAAACAAACTGTCAAACATGCCCATATGCCCAAACTCCTGTTTCGTCGCAAGGGTCCGGCGGTCGGGTCAACTCACATGACGTTCACTCCGCTCGGCGCGCCGGCATCCGCGAACCGCATCACGCGGCCCGGGCCGGCGCCCCGATATTGTTTCAACTCGTCGTCCAAAGCGTTGATGGCGAGTTGCTGGTAAGCCGCCGCCTCTTGCAGCTTGCCGTTGTCGCGCTTTTGCAACGCCACCAGCATGTTTTTAATCGCGGTGACGCTGCTGATTTGCACGTAGTCCGTGTCGCGTTTCACCGGCTGGAACCGCATTCGTGCCAATACCAACAGCGTCTGCGCGCCGCCGCCGCGCGCCCCGCTTAACACGGAGCGGCGGTACACCGGCACTTCCTCGTCGGGGTCGTAAACCGCGAGCGGTTTTTCGCCGCCGTTCTCGTTGACTTGGTAAAGGGTGACACGGCCCGCGCGCGGGTTGGTCAGGAACTGGACGCCGGTCAGTTTGGCGAAATTGCTCACCGTCAGCGGCGCGGCGGCGGCGTTGAAGACGACCACCTCGCCGTCGGCCATCACCCCGTTTTGCACGGTGCGGACGCGGTGGCCGTTTGGGTCGAGGCCAAGCAACAACACGCGCCCGTCATTGTCGGCGCTCAGGTGGGTTTCCACCTGAATCCGGTGCAACCGCCCGTCCTCGTCCATATCATCAAAGCTGCACACCTCCTGCCGGTCGCCGAGCAGCACGCTGAAGGCGCGGTCGAGGTCGCCGGTGGCGTGCTCGACAAACTCAAACTGCGCGTTGCGGACACCCAGCGGGGCATCGCACAACCGCGCGGCCTCGATGGTCTCAACGAAGCGCGGCCAAGTGATGAAGCACGCGCGGCCCGGCGTGCCGTTGATTTTGAGTTTGTAACGTTGGAACTTGCCCACCCAGTCGCCCGCGTTCCACAGTACCTCGCACGCCTCGTTGACGCGGGGCAACAGGTTGGCGTGCCCCGCGTCCAGGCCGATTGGCACGCCGACGGTTCCCTTTAGTTGTCCCCACGTGTGGCGGTAGTTCATGGTTCAAAATCCAAAATTCAAATTATAAAGGCAAAATTTTTTATTCACGACGCCACGTAATACTTCCGCGCGGTGCGTTTAATCCAGTAGCCGGCAATCCACGGCGGCATGATGCTGACCGCGCTGCCGCTGCCGGTGCTTTTGGTGGCGCGGTCCTTGACCCACGTGCTGTTGTTGCCGTCGATTCCTTGGTTGCCATCGCCCGCCGGGTCAGTATCAAGTACATAATCCCCAATACGGCAGCTTTGGGACTCGCGCCAAATTGTATCCTGATAAGTGTGCGTGTGCGCCGGCAACTGCGCCACGGTCAGCGTGACCGTCTCCGCGCCGCCTTTCTCGCCGTTGAGGTCCCACGCCTTGCCGCTCTCCCGACCGATGGGAAAACGGCCTTGCATGTTGGCGTCAATCTCCCACATCGGGCCGGTGGTGGCGGTGACGGTGCCGGCGGCGCCGCCGTCGTAAGTTTGCAAGGCCCCGCTCTCGCCGAACCAAAACCGGCGCTCGCCGGCACCGGCGGGCACGGGATGCTGCATGACCCACTTGCCGCCGACATAATAATAGAGGCCGTCCGGCTTGCCCGGGTCGGCGCCGCCCTGCCGGAACCACGGGTAGGCTTGGTCATTGACACCCGGGGTGTCCGGGCCGAAGTTGAGTTTGGTGAAATTTTGCGGAAACTCCGCCATCAAGCTGTTGGCGATGGTGTTGAGCATCTCCTGGTAGCTCGACGGACAATCCCCCTCCGGCCACGTGGAAGCGGTAATGGTTATCGGTACAGGCATAAAAAACTCCGGCAAAAAAACTGGTCTTTCGCGGGAGCCGGGCCGCCTTACGGCTCGCAGTGAACGGGATGCTGCCCGCCGGCGCGCCACGAGGTCGCCGAAGTTTTTTGACGTGACTTGCGTAATAATACCAGATTCGCCAACGAGGGCAATAAAAAAATCATGGCACCTCAGTTGGCGGAAATTATGCGAACGCTGAACTACCCCGTCGGCTCGCGCCGCCACCCCTTCACGGAAGGGGAATCGCTGACGCGGAAACCAACCCTACTACCCCTGACCCTTGCGTGAGTAAATTCCCCTTCCGTGAAGGGGTGGCCGCGAATGCGGACGGGGTAGTTCAGCGTTACCGGAAATGGAAAAGCCGAACGCTGAAACCAGCAATAATTCCCGCTTTCGGCTGTTCCAACGTCAGAAATCCTTAAAACAGCCTGGGTATGCATACGCTACCGAAAAATATAAATAAATAGGTTGACGCGGGGTTCAAAGTGGCCTATTTAATTTCTTTTCAGGAAACAAAAGTATGAACAAAAACATATTGGTCAAAAAGTGGTCCGCTCCTGTCGGCGGCCTGTTGTCAATCGTCGCGGCGCTGGCGATGACGGCGGGGTTAACGTCATGCGCCACCAATCCGGCGCAGACGGTGGGCGGTTCCTTTGTGCAATCCGTCGGCACCCTGGACACGGCCAAGTCGCTGATTCTGCTCGGCATTAGCGAGTACAACACCAGGGACAGCGCCAAAATCATTGGCCGCGTGGTCGAGCCTGGGTTGATCATCGCGCGGCAGGATGGCGGCGGTTGGTGGCTGGAAATTGCCATCCGCTACAATCCTGAAAACTTCCAACTGGATTTTTACGCCTGTTCGGAATCGCTGGGCAATGCCAGTAACATTCACGGGCGGTTTAAAAACACCCAGCGGTTGCTCATGGACCGCATCACGCGGGTCGCCGCCCAGCACAATGCCGCGCTCAACAGCAACTGGCAGCGGGACGCGCGCACGCCGGTTTATTAAAAATCAAGGAGTATCATGAAACGAATTATCACCACGTTTATTGGCACGACCGGCCTCTTGCTGGTGGTCGCGTGTGCCACCCCGCCGCAGCAGCAGCATTACAGCGGTTTTGACCAATCAAGCTGGAATAGTCAGGCGGGTTCGGCGGAACGCGCGGCGGTGCTGGAGGCGCAGGAACAACAACGGCAGATGCGTTATTATTCACAACAAAAACTGGTCAATAAAAACCAGGCGGAGACCCGCGCCGCCGCCGAGTTTGTTGACACCGAACTGGCGTTGCGAAAAGCGACGGCTGAGCGCGGTGAGTTGAAAAGTTATTACCGCACCGGCAGCCCCGATTCCGTCAATGTTCAAAACATTGACAACAGCAATAATAACAGCAACAGCGCCGGGTCGGCGGCGGCGGCAGCGGCGAAGAGTCGGTAACCGACCCCGCCGCCGGCGCCTGTGGTGAACCGATGCTTCCCGACGAGAGGGGTATTAATCGGAATTTTCTGGTACCAGCATTTCACCAAACTCATCATTACTGTCTTCGGTGACCAAATACAGCGGCTCGTCATCGTTGTCCGGGTCATCATCAATGACTGCCGGCTGCTCGGCCAGCAGGTAAGCGTTCTTTGCGACAGAAGACTGGATCGGCGGGAATCACTACCTATAGGTTGCGTGCGGCCAATTCAGCGCGCAGATCATCGGTGTCGTAATCACGGTCGGCAATCACGCTTGTGGCCTCCGTCCCGGCGAGCAAGGCGCTGGCTTGCGTGCAGTCGTTGCGTTCCCCGCCAGTCAGGATGAACCGCAAGGGCCATCCCCATTGATCGGCCAGCAGGTGCATCTTGGTGGTTAATCCTCCGCGGCTACACCCCAACGCTTGGTCTGCCCCCCCCTTTTCCGCACAAGGCCTGCTGGTGGGCTTTGACGATGGTTGCGTCGATTATCAGATATTCGTTGCGTCGGTCTTTGGTCAGTTCGGCAAACATCCGCTCCCACACTTAGTAGGTCTTTGATGCGTTCCCATTGTGCATCAGTCAATTCGTAGCGTCTCTTCATCCCACTACTTCATCGCAAATCAGCTCATTGTACAGACTTTTGAAGGTCGATTCGCCCTAGCCAGGCGGCCAGTTAATTGCTGTTGATAATTCCCGCGACTATTTGGTCGTCAACGCGGATGGTGAGTAGTGTCCATTGGCCGGCCTCGCTGACGGTGAAGACGAATTGCCAGCGCAGGGATTGTTGTTCAAGGGCGCTGAGATAGGTCAACAGGCGCATCCCCTTCCCCAGCGGACGGTTGTCGAACAGTTCGTAGTGTTTCAGGCCGCCGTAGTTGCCGAGGGCGAGGTTGGTCTTGGCGACGAAGGCGGCGATTTGCTCGGTGGAGAATTCCAGCGGGCTGCCCTTGGTGATGTTTTGAAACGCCGCCGCGGTGGCGCGGTTTTGCACGGCGAGGAAAAATTTTTCCATCTTGATTTGCAGGTCAGCGGGCGGCGGCTGGGCGATGGGATAGGCGGGCAGGAAGGCGCGCAGGTCGTCCACGGCCATGTTGTTCAACCGCCAGTCGTCACCGTCAGCGGACTGGTAGATGAATTGCCAGCGGTAGAATTTGTCCTTGTGGCGCGTCAGGCAGGCGAGGTCGAGAATGCGGGTGCCGTAGGCGCGGGCCTCAATGAGTTCGTAGGTGTCGAGGTTGCCGTGGCGGGCGATGGTCTCCTCGGTCATGCGGAACAAGTCGTTGATAAGCGCGGCGTCGGTGGCCTGGCGAGTACCTTTGAACAATTCGTTATAGGCATGGCGGATGTTGTCGTTCTGGAGATTGGTGTAGAACAGGCCGATTTGGCGGGTGATTTGCCGCGGCGCGTCGCTGACGCCGGTGGCTGGGGTAAGGCGGGCGTTTTGCGCCCACAGGGAAACCGTCAGCAGCAGCGCGACAATAATCAGGCTGGGCTTCATCCGGTTTTAACCCAGCTTGGCACGATAAGCGGCGGCGTCCAGCAACGCGCCGGGTTCGTCACGGTCAGCGACCTTTAGTTTGAAAATCCAACCTTGCTCGTAGGGCGATTGGTTGACCAGCGCGGGTTGGTCCGTGAGAGCGGTGTTGACCTCGACGACCTCGCCGCTGACGGGGGCGTAAATGTCCGACGCGGCCTTGACGCTCTCGACAACGGCGGCGGGCGCTTTCGCCGCCAGCTTTTTGCCGATGGCGGGGAGTTCGACGTAAACCACGTCGCTGAGTTCCGTCTGCGCGTGGTCGGTGATGCCGACGGTGGCGAGGCCGTTACGCTCGGCGAGCCATTCGTGGCTCTCCGTGTATTTCAAGTTATCCGGAATATTATCGTTCATAAGTTTATTTCTGAATATTGCAGCAAAAAGGTTTCTTCACCGTCAGCGCCGGATGACGTTTCTCGCGGATTTCGATTTCAAGCCGGACGCCGACGCTGGCATGGCCGCTGTCAATGAGCGCCAGCCCGATGTTCTTCCCCAGCGTGGGCGAGACGCCGCCGCTGGTGACCACGCCGGCAGACCGGCCATCGGCGTGCACCGCGTAACCGGCGCGCGGCGGCGCCGATGGCGCGCTCATTTCAAACGCCACGGAACGGCGCGGCGGCCCGGCCTTCTTCTGCTCGCGCAATTTTTCCCTGCCGACAAAACGCTCCGGCTTGTCAAAGCTGACGAAGCACCCGACGCCCGCTTCCAACGGCGAAATCGTCGGCGACAACTCATGGCCGTACAACGGATAACACGCCTCCAGCCGCAGCGTGTCGCGCGCGCCAAGCCCCACCGGCACGCAACCGAGCGACACGCCCTCCGCCAAAACACGCTCCCACAATCCCGCCGCCACCGCTGGCGGGCAGAAAAATTCATACCCGTCCTCGCCGGTGTATCCCGTGCGGGTGATGAGCACGCTTTCGCCCATGAAGCGCGAGGTCATGAGCTGGTTGCGGCGGATGTGGCGGATTTCTTTCACGAAGACTTTGTACAAAATCGCGTCCGCCTTCGGCCCTTGCAACGCCAGCGCGGCGTAATCTTCGCTGACATTCTCCAGCGTCACGTTCGCCATCAATCGCTTGTGCAGCCAGTCGAAATCCTGGTCAATTTCCGAAGCGTTGACCACCGCGAGATAGGTTTGGTCCTTGAGCCGGTAAATAAACAAGTCATCCACCACGCCGCCGGCCTCGTTGAGCATCAGCGTGTATTGGCCGTGTCCCGGCGAGATGGCGCGGATGTCATTGGTCATGACAGAATTGAGCCACGCCTCCGCGCTCGGGCCGCTGATAATGAACTCGCCCATGTGGGAAATGTCAAAGAGACCGGCGGCGGCGCGCACGGCCTGATGTTCCTGCAAAATGCCGGCATATTGTACCGGCATCAACCAGCCGCCGAATTCCACCATTTTCGCGCCCAACGCCTCATGCGCGGCGGCGAGCGGAGTTTTGAGTAAGGGGGTCGATTTATTCGATGCCATGAACCGATATTACGGAACAGCCGCCCGCTGTCAATCTATAGCATTTCACGGCAGTGTCGCGGTTTGATTTTTTAACGCCAAGACGCAAAGGAACAAAGGCGCAATATTTTTTTAATTATAAAACTTGTCATTTGCCAAAAAGCCAACAGCATTGCCGCTTACCTATGAACGATGGATTTAATTACGCCCCGACCGGCAGCCGGCCCGCCAAGGTGGTGCGGGCCGGCGAATTTGTGTTTGCCGCCGCGCATCTCGACCACGGGCATATTTACGGGCAAGTCAACGGGCTGCTTGAGGCCGGCGGCACGCTCAAATATGTTTATGACCCTGACGCCGACCGCGCCGCCGCGTTCGCGAAACAATACGAAAATTCCGGCGTGAAAATCGCGCCGTCGCTGGAGCACCTCCTCGCTGACGCTGACGTTCGGCTGGTGGCCTCGGCGGCGGTGCCGTGCGCGCGCGGGCCGCTGGGCTGTCGCGTGATGGCGGCGGGGAAGGATTATTTTACCGACAAGTGCCCGTTCACCACGCTCGCGCAACTGGCCGAGGCGCGGTCAGTGTCAGCGGCGACGGGGCGGAAGTACATGGTGTACTACAGCGAGCGCGTGCATGTCGAGTCGGCGTGGCACGCTGACAGTCTGGTGCGCGAGGGCGCCATCGGGCAACTCATCCACGCGAGCATCAGCGGCCCGCACCGGCTCAGCAAGGCGCAGCGCCCTGCGTGGTTCTTTGAGAAGGAAAAGTACGGCGGCATCCTCGCTGACATTGCCTCGCATCAGTGCGACCAATTTTTACACTACGCGCGCGCCACCGATGGTGAGGTGTTGCACGCGCGGGTGGAGAATTTCGCCAACGACGGCACGCCGGAGTTGGAGGATTTCGGCGAGGCGGTGTTTAAGCTGGACAACGGCGTGTCCTGTCACAGCCGTGTGGATTGGTTCACGCCGGACGGCTTGCGGACGTGGGGCGACGGGCGCACGCTGCTGGTCGGCACGCGGGGATTCATCGAAATCAGGAAGTATATTGACCTGGGGCGCGACACGGGGGGCGATTTGATTTTGCTGGCGAACGCTGACGGTGAGCAAATTATTGATTGCAAAGGCAAAGTCGGCTTTCCGTTCTTCGGGCAATTGATTTTGGACTGCCTCAACCGCACCGAGATGGCGATGACGCAGGCGCACGCATTCAAGGCGGCGGAGTTGTCGCTCAAGGCGCAGGCGTTCGCTGACAGTCAGCGGCGGGGTTGAAAGGATTTATTATGCAAATATCAAAAATCAGGACCTTGTGGCCGCGCGAGGGAACGGTGGATTACGCGGCGGAAATTGGGAATATCCCGACTTGGCAGGTGTATTCACCGTCAGCGGAACGCGCCACCGGCGCGGTCATGGTGATTTTCCCCGGCGGCGGTTACGGGGAACTGGCGGGGCACGAGGGGCCGGGCTACGCGGAATGGCTCGCGGCGCACGGCGTCACCGGCATCGTGGTCAACTACCGGCTCGGCACCAGGGGCCACCGGCATCCGGCGATGTTGCAGGACGCGGCGCGGGCGGTGCGGCTGGCGCGGTATCACGCGGCGGAGCACGGGCTTGACCGTCAGCGAATTGGCGTGATGGGGTCGAGCGCGGGCGGACATTTGGCGGCGACGTTGCTGACGCAGTTCGACGCGGGCACCGCTGACAGTGACGACCCGGTGGAGCGCGAAAGCTCGCGGCCCGACCTCGGCGTTTTGTGTTATCCGGTCATCACCTTCGGCGCGCTGGGGCACGACGGGACGCGGGACAATTTGCTGGGACAAAATCCATCGCTGACGCTGGTGGAGCAACTTTCCGCCGAGAAGCACGTCACCGTCGAGACGCCGCCGTGTTTCGTATGGCACACGTGGGAGGACGGTGGGGTGCCGGTGGAAAACGCGATGTTCTTCGCCGCCGCGCTGCGGGAGAAGGGCGTGCGCTTTGAGTTGCACGTGTACGAGCGCGGCGGGCACGGCATGGGGTTGGGCGACAAGCACCGGTGGGCGGGCGACTGCCTGGCGTGGTTGCGAGAGCGGAGTTTTGTGGACTAACGCAGGGCCAAAGCTGAAAGCTGAAATTGGAAAGCTGAAAGCGGGGGATTATCATGTTTGTTTATGACGGTCAGCGGGCGTTACAAGTCGCCATGCCGGTCGGCGGCATCGGCACGGGCAATGTCAGTCTCGCTGGCAATGGCGCAATCGAGGACTTTTCGCTTTATCATCAGCCGCTGAAAACGGCCATGCCGGACGGGCACGAGGCACGGGAAGCGGCGTTCGGCTTGTTGCACGTGCGCGGGAAAAAGCCGGTGACGCGGCTGCTCGAAGGGCCGCTGCCGCCGGAGAAGATTTATTGTTTCGGGCTGAAGGCGCAGGGGTTCCGCCACGGCGGGCAGGAGGGGATGCCGCGCTTCGCCAAATCAAAGTTCGTCGGAGAGTTTCCCTTCGGCCATGTCCATCTCAGCGACCCGAAGGTGCCGCTGGCGGTGACGCTGACGGCGTTCAACCCTTACATCCCGCTCGACGACAAAAATTCCGGCATCCCGTGCGCCATTCTCGAATACACGTTCACCAATCGCTCCCGACAGACGGTGACGTTCGATTTCGTGTACAGCCTCTCGCACCTCGCCGTCGGCAAGAAGAGCGGCTGGCGCGGCGCCAGCGGACGCGCGGTGGCCGGGCGCGGCGTGTTATTCACCAATGACGAGACCGCTGACAGTGAGACCTTCGGCAGCGCCGCGCTGTACTCGCTCGGCCCGACGCCGGTCATCAAGAGCGCGTGGTTTCGCGGCGGGTGGTTTGACGCGCTCTCCGCGTTGTGGCGCGAAGTGGACGAGGAACGTTTCGCCGCCAATGACGGCGGCGGCTCCGCCGAGGGGCGGCCCGGCGGCTCGATTTTGTTCAAGGGCAAACTCAAGCCCGGCCAAGCGGTGACGTACCCGCTGGTGTTCACGTGGTATGTGCCGAATGTTTACTGGCAGCGCACCGACCAAGAACTCACCGCGCCACCGGAGGCCGCGCCGTTCTGGCAGCCGTACTACGCCGGCCAGTGGCGCGACGCGGGCGACGTGGCGGAGTACGTGCGCGCGCATTACGCCTCCCTCCGCGCGCGGACGCTGGCGTTCAAGGACGCGCTGTTCGGCTCGACGCTGCCGCCGGCGGTGCTGGACGCCGTCAGCGCCAACCTCGGCATCTTGAAATCCCCCACCGTCCTCCGCCAAAAGAACGGCAACTTATGGGCTTGGGAAGGCTGCGGCGTCGGCTGGGGTTCGTGCGCCGGCACGTGCACGCACGTGTGGAATTACGCGCAAGCCATGCCGCATTTGTTTCCGCGACTGGAGCGCGGCATCCGCGAGCAGGAGCTGCTCCGCTCGATGGCCGCTGACGGTCACGTCAACTTCCGCGCCGCGCTACCCGACGGACCGCGCTTGCATAATTTCCACGCCGCCGCTGACGGTCAGCTCGGCGGCATCATGAAAGTATGGCGCGAGTGGCAAATTTCCGGCGACGAAGCATGGCTCCGCAAGATGTGGCCGCAGGCGCGGTTGAGCTTGGAGTTTTGCATCGGCCAGTGGGACCCTGACCGCAAGGGCGTCCTCGTCGAGCCGCACCATAACACGTATGATATCGAGTTCTGGGGGCCGGACGGAATGTGCAACACGATTTACCTCGGCGCGCTGTCAGCGGCGGCGGAGATGGCGGCGGCATTGAGCGCTGACGCTGACGCGGCGGAGTACCGGCGACTGTCAGCGGCGGGCGCGCGGTTCCTCGACACGGAGTTGTTCAACGGCGAGTATTATTATCAAAAAGTGCGGTACCGCGAGTTGCGCGACCGGTCCTTCGCCCAACTCATCGCCAAGGACGCCGACGATGACGAGGCGCTGGCGTTGCTGAAAAAGGAGGGGCCGAAATACCAGTACGGCACCGGCTGTTTGTCCGACGGCGTGATTGGCGCATGGATGGCCGCATTGTACGGCATCAAGACACCGCTCAACCGCGCCAATGTCCGCCGGGCACTCGCCGCGATTTACCGGCACAACTTCCGCCGCGACCTCAGTGAACATGTCAACCTGCAACGCCCCGGCTACGCGCTCGGACATGAGGCGGGGCTGTTGCTCTGCTCATGGCCGCGCGGCGGGAAGCCGACCCTGCCGTTCGTGTATAGCGACGAGGTGTGGACGGGCATCGAGTACCAAGTGGCCGCGCACCTGATTTTGGAAGGCAAGGTCAAGGAGGGGCTGAACCTCGTCCAGGCCGCGCGGAGTCGCTACGACGGGCGCGCGCGCAACCCGTATGACGAGTACGAATGCGGCAGTTACTATGCGCGGGCGATGGCGTCCTACGCGCTGCTGGCGGCGCTGAGCGGCTACCGTTACTCGGCGGTAAGCAAGACGCTGTGGTTCGGGCCGCGCACAGGCAAGCTACCGTTCAAAGTGTTCTTCAGCGCGGCGAACGGTTACGGCACGCTAACGCTGACCAAGAACGCGCTGACCATGACCATGCTGGAAGGCACGCTGCCGGTGGACAAATTGGTGCTGACCATCGGCGGCAAGACCAAGACGCTGACCGTCAACCTCACCGCCAGCGTCGAAATGCCGGCGGTGGTTAAATATTGAATTTAACTCCATGTCTCTGTGGTAAGACTACTGGGAACCCGGTTGGGCGGCGCGGCGGTGAGTTTATCAGGCGCTCTATGACTATTCATATAGTAGTCGCATAATCAATTTTGGAGAAGTTTCAATTTGGGCGTTTCTAAGTTTGAGTTTAACATCCTCATCAATCATTTTTAATTTGTCAAAATCCATAAAAAAAGAAGTTTCATCCTCAAAACTGATTGTTGTTAGTTTTCTTCCTATCATAATATAATACTCATCATTGATTCCACCAAAATTAGCCCAATAATATTGACTCCTCATAATTATTTTGTCGTAACCTTCCAACGGTTTAACATTCTTAGGATTTTGTCAATATTTAAGGCACGGCTTCTTTTCGCTTTTTTTGTTTTTTCAAAAAAAGTGTTCTTCTGCGCGGCGAACGGTTATGGCACGCTAACGCTGACCAAAAACGCGCTGACCGTGACCATGCTGGAAGACATGCTGCCGGTGGACAAATTGGTGCTGACCATTGGCGGCAAGACCAAGACGCTGATCGCCAACCTCACCGCCAGCGTGGGCCGACCGGCAGTGGTTAAGATGCGGGTTCCCTGCCACTGCCGCTGACCTCGCCCCAGTACGGCATGGATGTCTGCGCCCCGCGCCGCGTCACGCTGATGCTCGCCGCGCGCACCGCCAGCGCCGCTGCCTCGCGCAACGACACGCCCCGCACCAACAGCGCCGCCAGCCAGCCCGTCAGACAATCCCCCGCGCCGACTGTGTCCACCGCCCGCGCGCGCGGTGCCTTGATAAAATCCCGTCCGCCGCCCGTCACCAACAGCGCTCCCTTCACGCCCAGCGTGACCAGCACGTTTTGGCAACCCATTTTGAGCAATTCCCGCGCCGCTGACAGTGGCTCCCGCCGGCCCGTCAACAATTCCGCCTCGCTCTCGTTTGGCGTAATCAACGTCGTCTGCCGCAACAACCGCGCCGTCAGCGCCCGTGCCGGCGCCGGGTTCAAAATCAGCGGCACCCCGTGCCGGCCCGCCAGCCGCGCCGCCTCGTCAACGGTGGCGGGCGGAATCTCCAGTTGCGTTACCACCGCGCCGGCCCCGCGCACCGCCGCCTCCGCGCGCCGCACATCGCTGACCGTCAGCGCGTCATTGGCCGATTTCGCCACGGCAATCATGTTCTGCTTCTCCGCCCCGCCGAGCAAAATCAACGCCACGCCGCTGACCCTGTGTTTTTTCTGGAAAAAATACCGCGTGTCAATTCCCTCCGCGCGCAACAACCGCGCCGCCGTCGTCCCGAACTCATCATCCCCCCGCGCCCCGACAAACACCACCCGCGCCCCCGCCCGCGCCGCCGCCACCGCCTGATTGGCCCCCTTCCCGCCCGGCGAGCGCTGAAATTCACCGCCCGCCACCGTCTCCCCCGGCCGCGGCAACCGCGCGCTGCCAATGACCAAATCCGTGTTAGAACTTCCGACCACCACCAAAGCATGACGTGACATGGCAACCTTTTTAATTGATTCCGGCGAAAAATCCACGCTAATATGCAAGCTCACCGTCAGCGGCGCTCGTTTAATGGCAGGACTCTAGCCTTCCAAGCTAGAAGCGAGGGTTCGATTCCCTCGCGCCGCACAGTTTACCAAGTTGGGTAGCGCGTCAGTTTGATTTTTTAACGCAAAGGCACCAAGAACGCAAAGAGCGCAAAGATTGGTTAAATCATTCATAACTAACCGGTTTATTAGTTTTCTGATTACGCGGTGACATGTCGGGCTAGAAAACCAGAAAACTAAAAAGCCAAAAACTATCATACCCAACCTGTTTCCAAGATTCTTTGCGTCTTGGTTTCTTTGCGCCTTTGCGTTAATTCTGCATCAAATAAACTCACCCCCGAATCACCTCCAGCACCGCTGACAGTGTCGGCTTCACCGGTGGCCGCAACTTGTCGCTGACGCTGATGGCCGTGTCGGGGTCTTTCAGGCCGTGACCGGTCAACGTCGCGGTGAGCACGCTGCCGGCGGGGAGGTCACCGGCGGCATGCGCCTTGATGACGCCCGCCAATGACGCGGCGCTCGCCGGTTCGACGAAGATGCCATCCCGCGCGGCGATGAGTTGGTAGGCGTGGAGAATTTCCCCGTCGGTCACGCTGCCGATGACGCCGCCGGATTCGTCGCGCGCGGCGACGGCGGCTTGCCAGCTCGCGGGGTTACCGATGCGGATGGCGGTGGCGACGGTCTCCGGTTGCGCGATGACGCGGTTCTCCACGATGGGCGCGGCGCCGGCCGCTTGCCAGCCAAACATGCGCGGCAGTGTCCCGACACGCCCAGCGGCGTGGTATTCCTTGTAACCCTTCCAATACGCGGTGATGTTGCCCGCGTTGCCGACGGGGATGAAATGAAAATCCGGCGCGCGCCCCAGTGCGTCGCAAATCTCGAACGCCGCCGTCTTTTGCCCCTCGATGCGAAACGGGTTGATGGAGTTGACAATCTCGACGCCCGGTTCGTCGCCGAGCGCGCGCACCAAGTTCAGCGCGTCGTCGAAGTTGCCATCTATCGGCACGATGCGCGCGCCGTAGATGAGCGCCTGCGCGAGTTTGCCCAGCGCAATCTTCCCGTGCGGCAGCACCACCGCCGCCCGCAGCCCCGCGCGCGCCGCGTACGCCGCCGCTGACGCCGAGGTGTTCCCCGTGCTCGCGCAGACGACGACCTCCGCGCCGCGCGTCTTGGCGGCGGTCAGCGCCAGCGTCATCCCGCGGTCCTTGAACGAGCCGGTCGGGTTCAGCGCCTCCAGTTTGAGGTAAAGTTCAAACCGCCCGCCAATCGCGTCCACGAAACGCGGCACGGGAATCAGCGGCGTGTTCCCCTCCAGCAGCGTGACGACTTTGGTTTGTTCGTTCACCGGCAGATAACGCCGATACTGTTCAATAACACCTTGCCAATTCATAAAAATTTTCCTGTTAATCGCGCCAACACGCGAAAAAATCTAAGACAATTCCCCGCGCGAAGCAAGGATTGAAGAATAAATCACGGTGCCGCGCGAAAATTTTCCCATACTCTCCCTTGACACCATCCAACGCTCCGGCAAAACTTTTCTCATGCCCACAGTCTTGACTTTATTCGGTATGCGTTGCTGGTTTGAACATTGGCGGCTCTTCTTCAACCATCCACCGCAATCATGACCACCATCAAACAGCTCTGGTTCTCCGATACCCGCATCTTCATCGAAACCGGCGCGGGCGTTGTGCGCAGCCAGCCTTTGCGCTTTTACCCGCGCCTGCAACGCGCCACTGATGAACAGCGCGCCGCTTGGCAACCGTCCCCCTTCGGTTTGCACTGGGCGCAACTCGACGAAGACATCAGCTTTGAGAGTTTCACTTGGGCTGACCAAGACCCGCTCACCTGTATGGTTCAATGCGCGGCTTGACCATATTATAGATGATTTTATAGGTTCTTCGCTATTATCAATGGACGTCAGCAAATGGTTCTTCCGCGTGGAAGGACCATTGAAACGGCGTGTCGTGGCTGCATTAAAATTCCCCTTCCGTGAAGGGGTGGCGCGGAGCGCCGGGGTAGTTTAGCGTTTTGGGGGAATAGCACTGAACACTGAACTACCCCGTCTGCATTCGCGGACACCCCTTCACGGAAGGGGAATCGCTGACGCGGGGGAATAGCGGGGCCTAGGTGGTTGGTCTTGACCGTAACTCCTCTGGAATGGCAGGGAACCTCATTTTGCTACTGCCAGCGAATCTAGAAATGCTTGAAAAACTGGAAGGTATTTTGGTGAGACAGACTTAGCTGTTGACGCATAGACAAAGAGCCGCGTAGTTCCTTGCAAGGGAACGATGACCTCCCACTCAAGAAGCTCAGGACCACTGTTTGGGTGCTGCGAGTATTCGAGTAATGCATATGGAACACCACGCGCTGTTCTCTTAACTGAACGGCTTAATTCCCGGTATTGATTCTTCCTACTCTTGAGATTGCCGGAAACATCGGCCAGGGAACGTTCAAGCGTTCGGTTCTCTTTGTCTTCGCGTAACTCAAGGAATATGTTTGCCTGCCAATTAGCCTCCACGCTGGGCGCCAACATCAGAACCCCATTCAGTTTAGCCAAGTCTTCGACCGCCCAAGCTCCGGGAGGCGTAAACATAACTCCAGCGTCACGCAGAATCTGACTAGGTGTTTGTGCCTGAGCTGCCGAGATAACCGCAATGGTCAGCAGGAACGAATTGAAAAAATGTTTGAGTAGGTGCATAGGGCGTGTAAAAGGTATCCGTCTTCATCTTTTAATAAACTCCGCTGACAGTGCGGCTTCACCGTCAGCAGAGTTGGTCAGAAATGAAGACTGACACATTTTATTTTACTAAAGATTGTCCAAAAAACATTCAAAAAAAGGTCGTTCTCTATAAACTGCGGCATTTTTATACTCTTCGAGTTTTGTTTGATTTCCTTCTCTGTGAGAACGTAATTCTCCATTTGGGGAAACGTAACTGTGATTAATTATTTCTTCAATATCGTCAACTGAATAACCGTCTGGTATTTGAAAAAACTCCCAACGAAAAGTCGTTCCGAAACCAAAGTATTTTCCATCTTTCATTTTTGCGGCAAAACCTGTCCAACCCATTGCCGTTTCCCCTCGAATTTGTTTTTGTATTGACAAAGGAAACGCAAATTTACTTTTCTCGACACTCTTTATGTCATAGCCATTTATACAATTTCCATTTGTTACAAAATTTTGACAATGTCATAATAACCAAATCCTGAAGAACGACTGGAAATACTTTTCTCTGACAATTCTTCTTTGAAACGTCGTATTGCTAAATTTACAATATTTCTAGGATTACGAAAAATCACACAAGGTAAAAATGTCCCGTCAATTAAAAAAACAGAGGCTCGGTAGCCAAGTCCATACGCACTATTTTCCAATGGTTCAATATTGTCTTGTAAAAACCTGACGATTTCCTTATTTGGTTGTTGTTCCATAATCATTGTTTGTTAAAAGGTGTCAGTCTTCATTTCTAACCAACTCCACTGGCGGTGAAACCGCACTGTCAGCGGTTACTGGTGACTACCAGCGTATGTGTTGTTTATCTGCAATTTCTAAGAAATATCCTCAACCCGAATCGCCTGGCACGGCTCCCTCACCACCGCCAGTCGCTGTATCTCACGGTAAGCGTCTTGGAAATTCGCCTCCCGCGCTTGGTCCAGTACCATCAACAGCGGCACCGTCTCCCCCGCGTGCTCTTCCGGTTGATACACCGACGAGATGCCGATGTCGTGCCGGCCGAAAATCGCCGCCACTTGCGCGAGCACGCCCGGCTGGTCCAGCACGCTGAGGCGCACGTAGTAACGCGTCACGACCTGGTCAATCTTGGCGACCTTGCCGTAGAGGTCGTGGCCGGTGAAGCGCGAGCTGTGGTTGACGCCCAGCCCGGCGGCGGCCTCGACCACATCGCCCAACACCGCGCTGGCCGTGGCGTCCGCGCCCGCGCCGCGACCATAGTACAATGTCTGGCCGACCACGTCGCCGTCCACCGCGACCGCGTTATACACGCCGCTGACGCTGGCCAGCACACTGCCGGCGGGTATCAACGCCGGATGCACGCGGACTTGCGCGGCGTTATTTTCGTCGGGCTTGATGATGGCGAGCAACTTGATGGCGTAGCCGAGCTTGCGCGCGTAGGAAATGTCCAGCGCGCTGATGGTGCGGATGCCCTCGACGTGAATGTCATCCATCTTCACCCAAAAGCCATACGCCAGCGACGCCAAAATCGCCGCCTTATGCGCCGTGTCAATACCGTCCACATCCAGACTCTCATCCGCCTCCGCGTAACCGAGCCGCTTCGCCTCGGCGAGAATTTCCGCGTAAGCCTTGCCCTCATCCGCCATGCGCGTGAGAATGTAATTGCACGTCCCGTTGATGATGCCGTGGATGCTGGCGATGTGATTGGCGACCAACCCCTCGCGCAACGCCTTGATAATGGGAATGCCACCGCCGACGCTGGCCTCGAAATAAATGCCCGTCCGCTGACGGTCAGCCAGCGCGAACAACTCCTCCCCCGCGTGAGCCAGCAGCGCCTTGTTCGCCGTGACCAACGGCTTGCCCGCCGCCAGCGCCGCCCGCGCCACCTCCAACGCCAGCGTCCTCCCGCCCATCAACTCAATGACCACCCGCACCTCATCATCCGCGACGAGTTGCCGCCAATCATCCGTCACCACCGCCGACAAAGCCGCCGGCACGCGCGACACCTGCGGCTCAGCGACGCGTTTGATTTGCAAATCCAACCCCGTGCGCTCGGCAATCAAATCATGATTCCGCAACAAATGTTTGACCACGCCGCCACCCACGACGCCGCACCCGATAAGTCCAATGCCAACCGTTTTCACAAGTTGAGTATGAAACCAGCGTCAGCGGGGAATTGCAATCCTTTTTAACCACGAATGGACACGAATAATATGCTCACCGTCAGCGGCAGTTATTCGTGTTCATTCGTGGTTTCAAATCGTCAACTGCTCGCCCAACTCCACCACGCGATTGGCGGGGATTTGGAAATAGCGCGCGGGGTCGAGGGCGTTGCGGAACATGAACGTGAACAACGTCCGCCGCCACAGCGGCATCAGCGACTTGCCCGCCGTCGCCGCCACCAGCGTTTGCCGCGACAGGAAATAACTCGTCGTCATCGTCGCAAAGTTCAGCGCCGGCTCCCGCTCGGCCAGCTTTTGCAAATCCCACGGCACATTCGGCTCCTCGCGGAAACCGTAGTGCAGGACGATTTGATAAAAGCTCCCGCCCAACGGCCGCACCTCGGCGCGATTGTGGCGCACATACGGCACGGGCCGGGTCTGCACGGTGAGGAACACGTTGGTCTGGTGAATCACCTTGTTATGCTTGTAATTGTGCAGCAGCGAGCGCGGCGTGATGCCGGTGCTGGCGGTCAGAAACACCGCCGTCCCCGCCACGCGCGCCGGGCGGTGGCGGGCCATGTCCGCGACGAACACCTCCTGCTCAATTATGTTGTACCCCAGCAGCCGCCGTAGTAGATGCCGCCCGCGCCGCCAGGTGACGATGATGAGGAACAGCGCGGCGCCGAGGCCCAGCGACAGCGCCGCGCCATGCGCGAGTTTCAGGGTGTTCGAGGCGAAGAACGTCAAATCCACCAGCGTAAACACCAGACCCGCCGGCCACACCACCCAGCGCGGCCACCGCCACATCACGCGCGCCAGCGTGAAAAACATCAGGCCGGTGATGAGCATCGTGCCGCTGACGGCGAGGCCGTAGGCGTTCGCCAGCCGCGCGGATTCGCCGAACAACAGCACCAGCGCGAGGCACCCCGCCATCAACAGTCCGTTAACCAGCGGCAGGTAAATCTGGCCGATGGCGTCGGAGGTTTGCCGCACAGTCAGGCGCGGGCAGTAACCGAGGTGCATGGCCTGCGCGGTGATGGAATACGCGCCGCTAATGACGGCTTGCGAGGCGATGACGGTGGCGGCGGTGGTAATCACCAGCAGCGGAATGACCCCCCACGCCGGCGCGAGTCCGTAAAACATCTCGCCGGGCGCGCCGCGGCCCTTGAGCAACAACATGGCCCCTTGCCCGTAATAATTCAGCGCCAGCGCCGGCAGCACGAGATACATCCAGCCCCGGCGAATCAGCCGCGCGTTGAAATGCCCCATGTCCGCGTACAACGTCTCCGCGCCGGTCATCACGAGGAACAGCGACCCCAGCACGCCAAACCCACCGACCCCGTGGGTGAGCAAAAATCTCACGCCGAACCATGGATTAAGCGCCTGCAACACCTGCGGGCAGCGCCAGATATGGTACAAGCCGAGCAGCGCCAGCGTGACGAACCACACCAGCATCACCGGCCCGAAACACACGCCGAGTCTGCCGGTGCCGAACCGTTGAAAATAAAACAGCGCGAAGATAATCACCACCGCCAGCGGCACCACCCAATGTTGCAAGCCGGGACTCACCACCCGCAAGCCTTCCACGGCGCTGAGGATGGAAATCGCCGGCGTGATGAGCGCGTCGGCGTACAGCAAGCAAGCCCCGCAGATGCCGAGGAAGATAAACGTCACCGTCAGCCGGCCCTTCTCCGGCAGATGTTCCTTCAACAACGCCAGCAACGCGAAAGTGCCGCCCTCGCCGTGATTGTCCGCGCGCAGGATGAAGCACAAGTACTTGACCGTGACGATGAAGAACAGCGCCCAAAACACCAGCGACAACAGGCCGAGGACATTCTCCGTGTTCACGGGCAACTGATTGCCGTAAAAGCACTGGCGGAAAGCGTACAGCGGACTGGTGCCGATGTCGCCGTACACGACCCCCAGCGCGCCGATGATGCCGAGCCAAGCGGGGGCGTTGCGTTTGGAATGAGCATCGGACATGAACATCCAAACTAACGCCAAAATACCAAAACACAACGCGAAAAAATCAACCGCCGCGACGTGGCGCTACGCAGCTAACGCGATGGTCTACGGTTTGTTTTTGCGTCCGGAACGCTGGACTACCCCGTCCGCTGGCGCGGCCACCCCTTCACGGAAGGGGAATTAGTCAGCGGCGCGGCGTTATTTCGTGATGCAACAGCTTCTCCCCGTCGAACACAAACCGCCCGTCAAACCACTGTCCGGCCAGCAACAGCGGCAACCACAGCGCGTCATCCTCCCACATTTGGTCGTAGGGAATCAGCGTCAGCGGCGACCAGAACGGCAGCGCCTCGTCCGTCTCAATCAGCCCGCCCGTCATGCCGTCCGCGCGAAACACCGTGCACAACAGCGCGTACCCGTCGCAAAAATGAAACCGCAACACCCCCGCCTCGCGCACCCCCGTCGGCGTCACCCCGACCTCCTCCTGGGTCTCTCGCACCGCCGCCGCTGACGGTGACTCGCCCGGCTCCAGCCGGCCCCCCGGCCCGTTCACCTTGCCCGCGCCCAGCCCGCGCTTTTTGTGAATCAACAAAATTTGCCCGCCGCTGACAATGAAACACAGCGCGCCGTGCTCCTTGGGCACCCAGGTTGACCAATCGGGCGTCATGGTCAGCGGCGCTCCCTGGCCAGCAATTTCTTCCGCTCCCGTTGCAAAATCTCACGCTCGCCGACGCTCAGCGCGTCCAGCCCGTCGCGGGAAATTTTTTCCAACACCGCGTCCACGTTCGCCGCCTCGCACCGCTCCCGCTGACGCTTGGCGTCCGCGCGCAGGCGCGCCCGCCGCTCCGAGACCACCCGCCACCGCCACGCCAGCCGCGCCCACCAACCCAGCCCGCTCCCGACCCCCAGCCGCCAGCCCAGCGCGACCACCACGGCGAGTTGCGTCAACTGCACCCAATTATGCACCGCCACCATGTACACCACGCAGACGAACAACAAAATCCACGCCAGCCATTTCACCGGCACCGAGAAAATTTGCGCCCACGGACAAGCCGCCACGAACGCGATGAACACGCCGAAATGCAGCAACGTCGAGCCATGCAGGACGCCGATGCCGAACCAGCGGTTAGTGAGCGTCAGCACCAGCGGCGGCAATATCACCATCAGCGCATACATGAACAAAAACCGCCCGCGACCGGTGGCGCGCTCGACCTCCACCCCGAACCAATAAAAAAACACCAACTCCAGCACGAGGAAAATATGGTCGCTGACGATGTTATGATAAAACGGATACGTCAGCGCTGTCCACCACTGCCCCGTCTCAAAAAAATTCGACACACACGCCACCGCATGAAACCACGTCGCCTCATCCACCCGCGTGCCAAAACCGGCCACCCCCGCGGTCGCCAGCGTGACCAACACATGCGCCGTCACCAACAGCGTCGTCAAATAAACCGGAACCCCACGCCAAAAAGCTATCGGCCCCGCGAAACTTGAGTAAGACGACCATTGGTGGTAAGACATCTCCCAAGCCTAGCCACCCCGCCGTCAACGGGCAAGAACCAACCAACCAACCTCGCGCCAAGCCGCCAAGTAAAACATGGAACGCGGACGTCCCATCCGCCGGCGGACAGGATGTCCGCAGTTGGACCAAGGTCAGCGGATTAGTTGCCGCCAACCCGTTAGTCCGTACTTAACCGTTCCTTCACCCTTCGGCCCCCGGCCTAAACCTTTCGGCCTTCAGTTCAAACGTTAATCACCCAGTATCGCCAAGTGTAAAGTGGTTCTATCCCATGAACCGTGGCATTGCCGTGGCGCGTGGTCGGCGCGGAACAATTCCCCTTCCGTGAATGGGAATTGGCGTGCGCGAGAACCGAGGGCGGTGGGAAGTATTCCGAGCGCTTCCACTGCTCACGATGAGGAACCAAAAAAACTTTGCGGCTTGGCGGCTTGGCGCGAGTTTCCCAACAAAAAAACTCCGCGTCTCCGCGCGAACATCTTTAATAAAAAAATCTCCGCGCCTTTGCCCCTTTGCGTCCTTGCGTTAAATATTTCTCACGATGATTTAACCAAACTCCGGTCCGCCGCGTCAGTTATCAACGTCAACCGGTCCGACCACTTCGCCAAAAATATCGGCGCGCTCCTGCCCAACTTCGCGGCGTCCACGCACACCAGCACCCGCCGCGCCCGCCGCAACACCGTCCGCTGCGCCCGCGTGATTTCCGCCTGCGTGTTCCACAAACCCGCCGCGTTCACCCCCTCCACGCTCATCGCCGCCAAATCGTACGCGAACCCGCCGAGCGTCCGCCACGTGGTCTTGCCGACCAGCACCGACTGCCGCCGCAAAAATTCGCCGCCCACCAGAATCACCTTGATGCCGTCACCGTCAGCGAGCAAATCCGCCACCGGCAGACTGGCCGTGACCACCGTCAGCGGCCGGATGTCCCGTTCCAACAACAGCCGCGCCAGCATATAAATCGTCGTCCCCGCGTCCAGATAAACCGTCATCCCCGCCCTGACCTGAACGACCGCCTCCTCCGCAATCCACCGCTTGCCGGCGGCGGCCAGCGTCAGCCGCTGCTGGAACGACGGGAAGCGCAAATTAAAATCCGCCAGCGCCCCGCCGTGCGTGCGCGTGATGCGCTTCGCCTCCGCCAGCGCCGCCAAATCCCGCCGCGCCGTCGCTTCGGAAATATCCAGCCGCGCGCACAAATCCCGCACGCCGAGATACCGGTTCTCCCGCAACAACCGCGCCACCCGCTCCCGCCGCGCCCGCACTATTTCAATCGGCACACGCATATCAATCCACCAGCCACGCGATTTGCACCCCAGGCCCGTGCACGCCCTCGATGAGGATGCCCTCAACGTCAGCGGTCTTCGACGGGCCGGTGACGAACAGCGTGTACGGGTCGTCGCCGAGCCGCGCCAGCGCCTCCGGCAGCGTCAGCACAATATCCGCGCGCCGCAACACCGCCACGTGCACCCACGGCGCCAGCGCGGCCAGCCGGTCAGGAGTCGCGCGGTCCCTCAATATCAGCGAGCCGGTCTCCGCGATCGCGCCGCTGGCGATGGTCGCGCCGAGGTCATATTCGTCCAGCCGCGCGCGGTCAAAACTCGTCTCCCACTCCACGCCCAACCCTTGCAACATGACCGTCAGCGCCGCGTCGCAACAACCCTTTTTCACCCCGTGCCCGGCCAACACCGCGCGCAATTCCTCCGCGTCGCTGACGATGACGCCCTTCACCGCCGCGAAATTTTTCCTAAAAATTTCCTCCACCGTCCCCCCCGTCGTGTGCGGCTTGGAGACAAAATCCGCCGAGTCATACACGGGATACGCCGTGCGCTCCCGCGTCATCGCCAGCGCCCGTTTTACTTTCTCAAAAATCGCCTCTTGCGTGCTCATAAAAAATTCGCGTCCGTTCGTGGTTGCGTAAACAATTCATGGTTGGTTTGTGATTGCGTCAAAAATTCGTGTCTATTCGTGTTCATTCGTGGTTGCCTAAAAAATTCATATTCATTCGTGGTGACGTTTCTTCCACCACCGCCGAAACTCCCCACCGCGAAACTCCGGCAGCGTCCGCGCCGCCGTCCAACGGCTCAACGGCGGCACCGGCGCCAAGTCCAGCGGAAAATAATTCAGCGCGCGACCCGCTGACAACGCGCCCCGCCACAACACAGGCCGCGCCGCCAGTTCCGCGAACCCGCCCATCGGCGGCACCCCGCGCGCTGACAATGACGCATGTTCCCGCTTCGCCTTGTCGCGCAGCCGCAGCAATAAGTCGGACAGCGGAATACACACCGGGCAAGCGTCGCCGCCGCACGCGCCGCACACGCTGCACGCCTTCGGCAAATCCGCCAGCCTCGCGAAATCCCCGCCCGCCAGCAGCGGCGACAACACCGCGCCAATCGGCCCCGGATACACACTGCGGTACGCGTGCCCCGACGCCTGGCGATACACGGGACAAATGTTCAAACACGCGCCGCAACGAATACAACGCAAAATATCGCGGTACTCCGTCGCCAAAATCTCCGAGCGCCCGTTGTCCAAAAACACGACGTGCGTCTCACTCGGCCCGCTCCGCTGACCGTCAGCGCGCGGCCCCGTGATAAATTCCGTGTACGCCGTGAACTGCTGCCCCGTCGCCGACCGCACCAGCAAATTCAAAAACACCGCGAGGTCACGGTCAGCGGGCACGATTTTTTCAATCCCCACCAGCGCGATGTGCAACCGCGGCGCCGCCAGTGAAAACCGCGAGTTCCCCTCGTTCGTCACCAACACCAGCCGGCCCGTCTCCGCCACGACAAAATTTGCGCCCGTGATGCCGGCGTCAGCGGCCAGATATTTGTCGCGCATGAACTTTCTGGCGCGCCGCGTGATGGTCTCCGGGTCGTCATTGTAAGCGCCCAGCCCGTGCCGCTCAAAACTCTCCGCGATTTGCCGCCGGTTCTTATGCACGATGGGCGTCACGATGTGGCTCGGCTGGTCGCCGTCAATTTGCACGATAAATTCCCCCAAATCCGTCTCGATGGCCTCGATGCCGCGCTCGGCGAGATAATCGTTCAAGTGAATCTCCTCCGTCACCATGCTCTTCGACTTGACGATTTTCCTCGCCCCGCGTTCTTGCAAAATCTGATGAATAACGCGCCGCGCCTCGTCACCGTCGGCGGCGAAATGCACCTTCGCCCCGTTGCGCTCCAAGCTCGCCACCGCCAGCGGCAAATATTTGTCCAACGAATCCAGCGTGTGCCGCTTGATTTGCCCCGCGATTTCCCGCAACCGCCGAGGGTCGGGAAAATCCCGCGCCAGCAACTCCCGCCGCTTGTCCGATTTAATCGCCGACGCCGAGTGCACCGAGTGATAAACCTCGTCGCTGACCGTGGCGACGAACTTGTCCACCGGCTGACCGAAACATGGCACTTTGTTCATAATTTTACCAACTTTTGTTCGCGCAAAGCCGCCAAGCCGCGAAGAATTTTAACCAAAAACTTTGCGGCTTGGCGTCTTTGCGCGAGATTTTCAATCACTTGATTTTCCCCTCCGCCGACAATGCGTCGCGCAACACCTGAATCGCATGTTTCACCGGCAGCGGGTTCCCCAGCTTCTCCGCCAGCCCGCGCAAGTGCATCAGGCAACTCATGTCCGCCGCCACCAACAAATCCGGTTCCGCTGCGCGAATATTCTCCAACTTCAACCGCCCCATGTTCGCCGAGATATGCGGAAAACTCACCGAAAACGTCCCGCCAAACCCGCAACATTGCTCCGGCTCCGCGTGCTCGACAATCTCCAACCCGCGCAAACTGCCCAGCAACAATCGCGCCGCCGCCGGTGTGCCCGTGCCGCGCAAATGGCACGAGCTGTGAAACGCGATTTTTTTGCGGCACTCCCCTTCCCATTTTCTCACACCCAGCCCGCTGACGATGAAGTCCAACACCTCCCAAGTCCGCGCCCCAAGCTCACGCACCGCGGGCCAGTCCGGCTCGTGCTCGAATGCCAGCGCCGCCCCGTGAAACAACATCGCCGCGCAAGACCCCGACGGCACAACAATCGGCCCGCTGCCGCTGAACGTCGCCGCCGCGTGACGCACCACCTTTCGCGCCACCACCCAATCCCCCGCGTTAAACGCCGGCTGCCCGCAACAAGTTTGTCCTTCGGGAAACACCACCTCGCAACCGAGATATTCCAACACCTGCACCGTCGCCCTAGCCACATCATCGAAAAAAGCATCGTACAAGCAAGTCGCCATCAACTGCACTTGCTTCCCAACGGCACGTTCAGCGGGAACAATCATGCAAGCCACCCTAGCAATATGACTGTTTCCCGTCAAATACGACGTTTGTTTGGGTTTCCCGCCATTATCAATGAACGCGCAAACGCCGGCACAACCCATACCGACCAAGCCCTAGCCACCAATTCCCCTCTCATAGAGGGGAATTATCTCGCGCGGCGGGAAGGTTTACCAACGGGAATTTGCGCGGCCGCATGACTGCGCCGCTCGCGCCATAACAAGCCGCTGACGATGAGCCAACCCAGCGCGGCGGCGGCGAGATACCAACCGAACCGCGTCGGCCAGTAGTCGAAGCTGACGGTGTGCTCGCCCGCCGGCACAAATACACCGCGAAAGGCATAGTTGGCGCGATAAATCGGCGTCTCGACCCCGTCCACCGTCGCCCGCCAGCCGGGATACCAAGTGTCGCTGTTCAGTAACAACGACGGTTGCGCGGCGCGGACTCTCACCGTCAGCGTATTGTTGGCGTCCCTGACCACCGTCACCTCACCGTCAGCGGCGCGCGCGACGGGCGCGGGCACCGCGTGGTCGGCGACGCGGCGGTGCCACAACACGGCGCGTTCCACCCACGGCACCCGCGGGTCAAGCGTGCCGCGCGCCAGCGCCTCCAGCACCGCACGGTCACGGTCAGCGGCATGCCACTGGGCGGCTAGCCACGCGCGCGGCCTGGCGGTGGGGCGTGTCAACAACCGCAAGTCGCGGTCGGCGCCGCCCCACAATACCTGTTGCCACGGCTGGCCAACCAGCGCCCAGCGAATGCCCAGCACGTCCAGCAACCGCTCGCGCGTATTGCCATCGCTCTGCCAAAGCAACGCGTCCAACTCGCGGAATTTCATCAGCTTGTGGCCCTGCGCCCACTCGTTGACACCCCAGCGCGACCAGTGTCCCGCGCCGGCCTCGCGTCCCCACAAAATATCCGCCTCGGAAGCCCCGTAAAACCACTGCATCGCATTATAATAAACCGGCCACGCCCGATATTGGCGGTCGGTGGCGACGCGGGTAATGTCCGGCGTTTTGTTCAGCGCGGCAACTCTGCCGGTGGTGTACATCAACCGCGCGAACACCCACAAATTGACAAACGCGAACACCACCGCCAGCGCCGACCAGCGCACTGAATGTTTTTTCGCCCGCAACAAAATCCACACCAACGCATAGGCCGCCGCGAGAAAGCCGAAGGCCGCCAACGCACCCGTGCCCAGTTTGGCCAGCCGCGCTTCACTGACCGCGGACTTCCAGCCAAACCATTCGGTCACCGTCAGCGGGTTCAGCCACACCAACAGCGCCACCATGCCCGCCAGCAGCACGAGCATTCCTTCCGCCGTCAGCACGGCGACCGTGAACCGGCTCCACCGTCCGCGCAATTCCGTCACGGCGCGCAGACCCAGCGCCGTCAGCAGCGTGCCGCCGATGGTCACCAGCACCAGAAATTTAGACGGAAAACGGAAACGGTTCATCAACGGCACATGGTGATGCACCCACGGATACAGCGGCGTGTTTTCGCCCATGCTCAGCAGCCAGCCGACCAGCGTCACCGTCAGCGCCACGGTCACCATCAGCGCCGCGAACCCGCGCCGGGTCTGCCGGTTGACCAGGAACCACAACGCGAACGGCATCACCAGCAGCGCCAGCGCGCCCGGATAAAACGCGCCGAGCCAAAACTCATACACCCCCCTGCCCCAGTAGGCGTCGGGATAACCCACCCCGCCCGCCAGGTACGGGAACACGGCGGTCAGCAAGTGGGTCCACTGCAGCGAAGCCATATTGAAACGCGCGTCAAAATCCTGCACGCCACGCTCCGACAACGGGATGAACTCGGTCACTGGCCCAATGTGCGGCATCACCAGTAACATCGCCAGCACCCCGGATAAGCCAATGAACAACGCGACCGTCAGCGCCACTTTGCAACTGCGCCGCCACAGGCCGCTAACGATGACAAACACCCCGTAGGCAACGAACGGATAAAGCAGCATTTGCGCGTAACAGGCCAAATATTGCGCGGCGCACAACAAGGCAAATAGAGCCGCCCAGCGTCGTTGCCGCCACAATTCGTCAAATACGCCAAAACCACCATCAGCGGGCAGTTGTCGCGTGAATTTCACAATCACCCAAAACAGCCACGGCCACCAAGCCGACGTGGCAAAGTCGTGCGGCAGTTCAAACCGACTCACCAGCCAGGTGCCGAGCATGAATCCCAAAGCCGCCACCAACGCGGGCGCCGTGCGACTGGTGAATTGTTCACGCTGAGCCGACGACGGCAGCAATTCCTTCGCCAACAAATACACACCGGCGCCCGCCACCCACAAATGCAGCAGCAAAAACAATTTCAACGCCAGATAAACCGGCAGAACCCAAAACAACACATATGGCAGGTAAAACAACCGGCACTCCGGGTCGCCGATAAACGGCTTGCCGCCGGCCTCAAACAAATTCCACATCGGCACTTCGCCCTGCATAATGCCGTGCGCGGGTAGGCAAATTGCGCTGTACAACCCGAACTCCGGGTCGCGAAACATGAAGGTTCTTCCGCTAACAAATAAATCACCTAAAAACAACAGCGCCAACAATGCAATCACCGTCAGCGCCCAGATTTCCCGCTTGTCAATGTTCATAATTCAATAAACGATGCCACGGTCAGCGGTACCTCATGACAGCCATTTGAGCAGCCGGATAACGCCCATCCCGGCGGATTGCCGGTGGGCGCTGACGTTGACGCGGCGGCGGATTTCATCGCGGTGTTCGTGATAGTATTGGTAGGACTTATATAATATTTCCTCGTTGGTCAGCGTCGGTGTCCAGCCGAGTTCACGCTTGATTTTTTCGGTGTCGAACTCGAAATCCTCGGCAATCATCTTGTATTGATACGGCCCCAGCGGGGACAATCCCAGCGCGTAGGCGATTTTCATCGCCAGAATCGCCGGCCCTCTCGGCAGCGTCGCCACGCGCGCGCCGGTGCCGGCCCGGTTGATTACATATTGATAAACCTCGCGGAAACTTTTCACGTGGTCGGAGCCGATGTTGAAAATTTCCGTCCGCGGATAATCTAGCGCGCGCAGACAGGCGTCGGCGAGGTCTTGCGCGTAGATGAACTGGTAGCGGTTGCGCCCGCCGCCGACCACCCACACTTTGCGACCCTCGTCAATGAACTCAAATAGGATGCCGAGCAATCCGAGCCGCCCGCTGTCAATGATGGTCGGGCAGCGGAAGATGACGCTGGCAACGCGCTGTTCCGCGAGCAGGATTTTTTCGCCCTCCAACTTCGAGCGTCCGTAAATTTCCACCGGTGCCGGCGCGTCGGTTTCGCGCACGGGGCGGTGAAAATTTTGTGCCCACAGACAGTTCGACGAGGTGAAAATGATTTTGCCGACCCCGTGCCTGGCGGCCAGTCGCGCCACCGTCAGCGTGCCGTCCACATTGGACGACCAGAGAAATTTTTTGTCCTTCACCGCGTGCGCCAAAATCGCGGCGCAGTGAAACACGGCGCGGAATTGTTCGCCGGCGAAGAGCGCGCCCATGAGCTTTTCGTCGCGGATGTCACCGCGCACGGCGCGCAGGTTCGGGTGCGTGTCATCGTCAGCCTCCAAGTCAATGGAGACGACGCGGAAACCGCGTGCGAGCAGTTGGCGTTTCAGGATGCCGCCGAAGAATCCGGCGCCGCCGGTGAGCAACACGGTGTCCATAATCATTGTTCTCCGCCCTCCTCATGATACTCCGCATCGGTGTTGACGCGCCAGAGGTCGAACTTGCCGCCATGCAGGTTTTTCGCCGCCAGCAGCGCGGTCATCATCGAGTGGTCCATGTTGTTGTAACGGTGCATGCCGTTGCGGCCGACCACTTGCAGGTTGGTCAATTGTTCCAACTCGCGCCGAATGAGGTCAACGTCAGCGGCGTAGTGTTCGCCATAAACGGGATACGCCTTCGGCATCCGCACCACGCAGCCGTCGAAAATGTCATCGTCAGCGGTGACCAGGCCGAGCTGGCGCAGTTCGCGTTTGCCAAGTTCAATGAGGTCACTGTCAGCGGCGTTCCACAACTCGTCGCCCTCGAAACAAAAGTATTCCAGCCCGAGGCAGGTCACGCCCGCTGACGGTGACAGGGCGCGGCTCCAGTTGTTGAAATTCTGAACGCGGCCCAACTTCACGCCGGGGTCGTGGATGTAAATCCAGTTGTCGGGGAACAAATTTTCATGCCGCACCATCAGCGCCACGGTGAGGAAGTCGCGGTATTCGAGCCGCGCCGCCGCCGCCAGCACGTCCGCCGGCGGTGGCGGGGTGAGCGCGCGCACGGTGTCGCGCAACGGCATGGAGACGATGAAGGCGTCGCCCACCCAGCGGCGACCGTCGGCGGAGACCAGCGCCGTCACGCGCGCGCCGTCGTGCTCGATACCGCTGACGGTGACACCCATTTCCACTCGCTGACCGTCAGCGAGCAAATCGTCGCGCGTCCGTTCCCACATCATGCCAGGGCCGAGGCGCGGGTATTGGAATTCCTCGATAAGCGTTTTCACCACGTCGCCGTTTTTCGGCTTGGGCGGGAACAAGGCGTGCCGCACCGCGCTGACCAGCGACAAGCCCTTGATGCGTTGCGCGGCCCAGTCGGCGCTGATGGTGTCGCACGGGCGGCCCCAGACTTTTTCGGTGTAGGTTTTGAAAAAGATGGCGAATAATTTGCGGCCGAAACGGTTGGTCACCCAGTCCTGGAAGGATTTTTCCACCGGCAGCGGGCGCAACCTGATATTCAGATAACTCAACACGCACAAATAACTCGTCCACACGCCGAGATTGAACAACGCGTTGAACGCCTTCAGCGGGTAGTCGAAGAATTTGCCGCGATAATAAATGCGCGAGAGGCGGCGCACTTTGATGAAGTCGTCCGGCAAACGGCGCGCCCACCAGTCGGTGATTTCCCGGCTCTTGCTGAAAAAGCGGTGCCCACCGAGGTCGAAACGAAAGCCTTGATATTTGACCGTGCGCGAGATGCCGCCGACATACGCGGGGTCTTGTTCCAGCACCGTCACCTGGTCACCGTCAGCGGCGCAAGCCGCCGCCGCCGTCAACCCCGCCGGCCCGGCGCCGATGATGACAACTTTCACGCCACGCCACGCCTCCCGCCGGCTGATGGCTGATGGCTGATGGCTGATGGCTGATGGCTGATGGCTGATGGCTGATGGCTGATGGCTGATGGCTGATGGCTGATGGCTGATGGCTGATGGCTGATGGCTGATGGCTGA
>JAISCS010000039.1 GCA_031265365.1 Verrucomicrobiales bacterium | reverse complement strand
ATCAGTGTCGCTCCACGGTTAAGTTGAAGTGCGTTTGTTTTGTTTTCGGTAGCAGCCGCCCGCCGGCCACGCACGCCGCGCACACGCACCGCGTCGCCTCATGGCCGACGCTGACGGTGCGGTCGCAATGCGCGCAGCGCAGCAGCTTGGGCTGGCGCCGACCGTGCAGTATGGCCGGCGTGCTCACGCGACCTCCTTAATGCCGGAGGAGACCGCAAACGCGGCCTCGGCGCGGCGCTGGGCCGGCGAGTGGTGTTCGTCGTGGGCCGCCATCAGCGCAATTAACGCGGCGTACTTTTCAATCAGCGCGCCGTCCACGGCAACGATCAGCACCCGCCCTTTTTCCGTCCCATACAAGCCCCATGACTGATTCCCGTGGCCGGGCGCGCATTCCGGCCGCTGCTCAAATTCATATTGGAGTTCGGCGAATGCATCCGCGTCCAGCGGCGGCAGGTCGTTGTTTTTGATGGTCAGCGCGGCGCCGATTTTGCTGCGCGGTTTGTTAGTCGGTTGCTTTTTCATGGTGCTCATATCTTTCCTCGCGGTTTTTTTGCGATTCGCCTTTCAGTTCTTGTTCCAACGCGGCGACCGTCGCGCGCGCCTCGGCTAGGCGTTGTTTTTTCAACGTAACCGGGTTGTGGGTGTTGAGTTTGGCTAGGGCGGCGGCGATCGTCGCGCCCTCGCAGTGGCCGAGGCCGTTAACATAGATAGTCCAGTTTGGTCGCGTGGGCCATCCCCCTTCGAGCTTGGTTACCTCCAGTTTGACCGACGAATAATCGCCGACTTGCCGCGCCACCTCGCTCGCAGCCTTGGTCAGGGCGTTTTGTGCTTCCACCAACTTAGTGGTTAGCCAGGTGTCAAAGGTCACGTTGATTTGTTCCGCGTTCACAGGCACCCCCACCGTAGCGTTTCGAGGACGCGCAGGTAGCCCGCCTTCCGGCGCACGTGTCCGCGCCAGGATGACAGACTTGCGGGCGCGCAACGCCACGCTTGACGCATGGACGTCCAATTCTCCGCCAACTCCCTCCGCAGCGCCTCGGCGCCCGCGACCAGCGCGGCGACGGATTCAATCTGGCCCGGCTTTTTGGCGGCCCGCGCCTTGTCATCCCCGTTAATCCGGTTCATGTCGCACCTCCCAGCGCGCGACGCGCCAACTCGCGGTACGCGGTCTCGCTCCAGTCCGCGTTACACAGCTGCCAGTGATTCCACGCCACGTCTTCGCTGACGGGTTGCCCGTCGCGCAGGAATTGCTTGTCCCGCGCGCGGTAGTCGATTTGCGGTTTTCTGATTTTCATGTCTTGCCTTTCTGTTTTTTATTAGAGTTTGTTCCTTGCGTTATTGGTTGACTTCCTTCAGGGCGACAAAGTCCGCCGTCAGCGGCACGCGGGCAAAGGTGTGGACCCCTCGCTTAACGACTTTGCCGTTGACCCGCTGGTCTTCCGTCAGCAACTTTTTGTAGGTGACCAGGCACTTGGCGCGCGCCGCGATGGTTTCGTGCTCGACCTGCTCCCAGCCGTCCGTGATCTCGAACTTGACGCCCGGCGTGACGACGACCTCATCGAGTCGCACGTCAAAACAACCGCGCTCCAATGCCCCGCGCTGGCGCCACCACTCCGGGTCGTCGGCGCGCACGCGTGCCAGTTGCGCGTCACAGGCGGGCGTGTGCAAAAACAGCACCTCGCTAACCTCGCATAACAAGCTGCGCGCCTCCTTGACGGCGTGACGGTCCCGGCTCCGCAGCCAGTCCCAATCCCCGTGTTCTTGGATGCCGAGGACCGCGTGGATCGCCAGCGCGACCCGCTCCCGCATGGTTTGGTATGATTCTTTCTTCATGTCTTGCCTTTCGTTTATTGGTTAATTTTCGCTTCCAGGTTTTTTACGGCCGGGTAAGCCGCGATTAGTTTGCCGCGCGCCTCGCACAATTGCCGGATGGTTGGCTCTGGCAGTTGGCTGACGCGCGGGTCTTCCAGCAGTTCGCCGACCGCCACGATTCTCGACTCCAACTTCACCGACAGCGTTAGGCCGTTCAGTTTTTTTACCTTGGCCGACAGCTCGGCCAGTTGGTCGAGATGCCGCGCCTTGGCTGCGTCTGTCAGGTGTCGTTTTTCTTCCGCCTTGCACCGCGCCATCCGCTTGCTCAGGTTGTCAAAGCTCTGTTCAAGGTCGGCCTTGCCCCGCCAGTCCGGGCGCGCCGGTGTGGGTTCGCCAGTTATGGTTTTGAGTTTTGCGGTTTGCGTTTTGAGTTCCTGTCCGTTTGTTTTCGCTTTCATGTCTTGCCTTTCTTCCCGCTTACGCAGGATTATTTATTGTTTTGTTTTTCGCCCTCACGCGAGGGACAAAAGGGGTGGCGCGGCGCGGCGCCGGTAGCAACCGCCGCCAATCGGCGTCGAGTTGGCCGACGGGCAGGACGGCGGCAATCGCCGCGACCGTTTTCGCGGAATAAAATTTATTGGTTTCAATTCCTTTGACCGCGTTGATGCTGGTCCGGGAACGCGCCGCCACTTCCGCCCGGGTTAATTTCGCGTCCTTGCGCGCGACGTAAATCAGCGAGGCCAGTTGTCCGCGCCGCGCGTTTTCAGGATTTACGCGCCATTTGGGGCGGAATTTGAAGTAGAGTTTGAGGTTCATATTATATATCCCTGGGTTTGGACTTGGCGGTTTCCATCCGCAGCGTCAGCGCCGCCACCATCAGCGGGCGGCGCGGCGGCGGGGTGTAAAAATTAATCGCCATCGGCTCGCCGGCGTATTTCAGCCGCAGCGTCAGCGGCAGTTGCGGGAAATGGTCAATGTGATAACGCTTGATGGCGAGCAACAAGGTTCGCGGCATAGTCCGGTCACCGCGCACGGCTTGGTAAAACAGATTTTCGTCAATATTATATACCTCGCGCAAAAACCGCCGCTTGGAAGTCGCGCCCCGGTGCAAGTCCAGAATTTGTGCGAGGGTGTGCATCCTATTTACCGTTGAGGTTCTCCGGTTGGGGAATAGAGTAGGTGGATGAAATGGGCTGAATTGAGCACGCTAATATTGTTAGAGTGGGGAAAGTTTGACGAACAAGACACACTTGGCTTTCTTGATATGCTTGACTGGCCGCCAGTGATGCGCGGCGGCCTCGAATGCGATCCGGTTCCTTGGTTTCTTGAGCGATACGAGCCGGAGGTGACTGCGGCGGTGAGGACGTTTGCCATAGCAGGAGAATGGCCGCTAGTAATAAGCAGGGAGGCGCGCACCATATTAAAATGGCGATTGCATGCCGCGCTTGACCGTGTGCGATTTCTACAAGCCGCCGCCAAACGCAACGGCATCGGGATAAAAGACCCTGACCGTCCGCGCGGCGATTTGCTAATTTGGTTGTTGGCTGGCGGCGAGGAGCAAGACAACGAAATTTACGATATGCAAGACATGTTTGCCCAGGGTTATTATGCTGGTGCAGCAGGTATGCGCGCCACGCCTCCGAAGTCGTCCGTTGCGGAGTAAAAAATTGCCGCGCAAGCTCAACTTCATTTTTTTTCGTGTTCATTCGTGTTAATCCGTGGTTAGGGGTTTTTGCTCCCGTTGAAATTCTTGCCAGAGTTTGGTGAGGCGGGCGCTGCGGCGCTCGCCGCGCAGCACTAGGTAAGGTTTGTTAGTCACCGGACACCTCCTGTTTCTTTTTGGGCCACCGTTGATGCGCTGGCGGGGGCGCCCAGTCGGGCGGGGTGTAGATTTGCCACACGTGCGGGCGGTTGTTCATCTCAAACTCTATCGTCAGCGGCTCTTGGGTGTGATGCCGGCGGTGGTAGGTCGTGATATTAAATAGCAGGTTGTATGGTAACTGGCGTTTGCCGCGCATTATTTTTAGCCAATAGGCGTAATTAATATGATAAGCCCTCGGCACAAATTCTTTCGCGGGTTGCGCACCTCGATGAAACTCCAAAACTTGGGAAATGGTTTTCATTGTTGTCCGCCTTCCGTTTTGCTAGGGTTGTCGGCATGAGAGAAACTTGGACGCAACCCAGCATTGTCATTGCCACCGTCTCCGCGTTGATGGCCCTCCTTGCGCTGCTTGTTGCTTGGTTCAGTCATCGGCACAATGTCGAAATGGGACAAAAGGCGGACAAGGCCACGGAGCTTGCGGAAGCCGAGCGTCAAAAAGCCGAGGAACGTCAGCGGCTTGCCGAGGCGCGGCTCGCCCGCATGGAGCGGCTGGGGCGCGGGCCGCTGTTCTTTTTGAGTAATAAGCGGTTTGAGTCCCTCCAACTCCCCCACGTCTGGCTGCATCACACCAGCCCGGATGTCTTGTGTTTCAACCGCCCGGAGGTCCCGCCGGACAAACTCCTCAAGGGAGCCCCGGTGTACGTGGTCATCGAGAATCGCGGCAAGGATGCGCTGTACGCCACCTTTCAAACAATAGGTAGTGTTGCCACGCTGCACATGGACGTTAAAATTAACGAACGGCATTCGGGACTCTGCGTTTTGGAGTACGCTTTCGACCCAGAGGCGTTCGGCACCCGGCAAATCCTCCAGATTGATTTTCTTTCTAGCAATGGTTTCGAGGACACCCACCGCTACGCTTTTGAGCATGGCCGGAGAAAGTTTTTCAGGGTTGAGCCAGAGCCGCGCCGAGCAACCGCCTTGCAGCAAAAAGATGGCGTCCGCCAGTCCGCCCAAAATGCGGCGGTATAAATTTCCCTCGATGGTGCCGAAGGAGAAATCCCCGCCCTGCAGCACTCTTGGGCCAAGGTGTGAAACCGCTTCGGTGAACCTCTCTCCATTCACCTCCAGCGTGTAACCCTCGGCGCTAATCTCGCCGCTGAAGGTGATTTTATTTTCCGTGTTCATTCGCAGCCTCCGCTTTGAGACCGCAATCACGCCGAATTAAATCCCGGATATAACGGCTGAAATTCGTGTCTCGCCCAACTATTCTTTTTGCTAAAACTTCACGATAGAGGCTGCGGTCAATGCTAACGCCCGCAACCAGTGTTCGCTTGTTTGATTTAATCATGTGTCGAAAATATTCCAAAAAATTCCGACCGTCAACATTAATTTTGGAATTTTTTCGACACCATAAAAATTCTTGCCTTTGTGTCGAAAATGTTTAGACATTTTAATATGGCTAAAAGAAAATCAGCGGGCGTGTCAATGACGCCGGAATTTGAGGGAATGGCAAAACGCCGCGCCACGGATTTGGGATTCTCTACATTCTCGGCTTACGTGAACCAATTAATAAGGTCTGACTTAATGAGCGGCGGGCCTCTCACCATCACGGCTATCGGCAGTCGTGCAATAGCGGCCAATGGCAGCGTCAGAATTGCGAGCTGTGAAAGAAAACGCAAAAAAAACTAATCACAAGTCGATGCAAAAATATGTTTCAGTGCGGACATTTTGTCCGTGCTGTTTGTGGTTGCGGACAAAATGTCCGCGCCTTACCCCTCAAAATCTTTTGCCTTGACGCGCCGCTTCGCCGAAATTACTTGGCGTGAGCAACGCGCATCAAAAACTTTCGCCAGCCCCGCAAGCGCGGAGGCTCACCCGCATTGCGGCGTTGGCAGCCGGCTGGGGCGCGGCGGCGTTAATTTGCCTTTCCGCCGCCGTGCTCTTGCCGTCCGCTTGCGCGCACAAGGGTGCGCTCGCGCCGCAGGCGCCGCGACTCGCCGGCGTGACCGCCGATATTGGCGCGGCGCAAAAGACTCTGGCGCGTGGCGACACCGCCGAGGCGCGCAAAATCCTGACCACCGTCAGCGGCGAACTGGCCGCGCTCGACCAAAAAATCCGCGCCGGCGAGGTCGCCTTGCGCGAGGCCGCCGACGCTTACGAAAAGTTACGGGGGGAAAACGGGCGGCTGAAAACCGATTTGGCGCTGGCGAAAAACGAGACCAAAAAGCTCAAGGTGGATTGGTGGTTTGCCCGCATTTCGGCGGGGCTGAAAATCAGCGTGGCGTTTTTGCTGGGACTGGCGGCGGGCACTATCGGTGGGCCGTGGATTAAGACCGGGCTGAAGGCGTTGTTGAAGTTGGCGTGCATCGGCGCGTTGCTCACAGCCAGCGCCGCCGCGGGTTTTTATCCGCAGATGACGCCGATTAACGCAGATTTTGTTTTTAGTTTTTATGAAAGACAAACTCAAAAAATGGTTCCGGGATTACCCGGAAGCAAGGGTATTCGTGGTGGCGCTGGCGTTGTGGGGTTTGGGCGGCCTGGCATTGGAGCCGTTCACGGCGACGTACGGGCTGGCCTTCCTGCACAAGTTCACCGTGTTCCTGGCGCGCTTGGCGGTGAGCATCGGGGCGACGATGGCGCTGGTGCGTTGGCTGTTTCCGAGCGTGCGGGAATTTCGGCGGCAGTGGTTCAGGACGGCGTTCGTGGACGCGCCGGAGAACATGACGGCGTGGGACAAGCAGCGCGCGCTGGCGACGTTGGCGGTGTACTTGGTGGTGTGGCTGGGCTGCATCCTCGCGCTCTCGCTGTGAGCGCGAAATTACAAAATTCAAATTACAAATTACAAATTCCGGTTTCCCAAAACTCCGCGTCTCCGCGTCTCCGCGCGAACTTTGTGGCTGTGCTGCGTTCGCAGGTGGGCGTGACGGAGCAACCGCTTGGCAGCAACGACGGGCCGGAGGTGCGCGCTTACCTTGCCGCGTGCGGGATTACCAAGCCGGCGCCGTGGTGCGCGGCGTTGTTGCATTGGGGGCTTTTGCAACTGCACCCGCCCGTCACCGGCGGCGGCGCGTGGTCGCCCGCTTGGTTCGCAACCTCCAAGCGGCGCGTGGCCGCCGGTGATGTCAGGGCGGGCGACATCGGCGGGGTGTACTTTGCGTCGTTACGTCGCGTCGGCCATGTCGTCGCTTGCGAGAGCGTCAGCCGCCGCGAGGCGGTGACGATTGAGGGCAACACCAACGCGGCGGGGTCGCGCGAGGGCGACCGGGTGGCGCGCAAGACGCGCGACCGGGAACAACTGGTGTGGAGTAGATGGCTTTAACGCAAAGACGCAAAGGGGCAAAGAACGCAAAGGATTTTATGGTGATTGATTTGGTGATAGTTGGGGCGGTGGTTGGCGTGCTGATGCTGGCATTGACGTTATGGAACTCGCGGCGCAAGCCGCCGATTGAGGCGGAGTTTGCCACGAATGCGCGCGTGGATGAGGTGGAGCGGCGCATCGAGGGAAAAATCGAGAAACTGCGCGAGCAGGTGCGGCGCGACGGGGACGAGCGCAACGAGAACATCTTCCGCCGCATCAACGCGATTTCCCAGAACATGCAGGAGCAAATCAACGCGACCAACAACGCGTTCCGCAACGAAATCATCCAACTGTTGAAGGACAAAAAAATATGAACCCTGAACGAGCGGCGTTGATTGATTACCGGTTGCTGGCGCAACTCAGCGCGGCGGGGGCGTTGATTGACGAGGACGCGCTGTTTGACGGCGTGAACGTCGGCTTGTATCCGCCGGCGGGACGCGCGGAGTTTGACGACCGGCTTTGCTTTGTGTGCGCGGAAAAGCACTGGGCGGTGATGGTGCCGCATCCGACCGGGCTGAACATTCCCAGCTGGCGGCTGACGGTGGAGGGCGAGAGCCAGTTGGCGAAGCTCGACAGTTTTTACAGGAAAGGACGCTGACCGTGAGAAAAGCCCGCCCAGACTCCGTGATTGCCAGCAAGCTGACCGAGGGCCAGCAGGCGGAGTTTTTCGCCACCGCGCAAAAGCTGACGGTGGCGGAGGCGGCGAAGTTGTTGCAGCGGGAGTTCAGTGTCAGGCTGGACAAGAGCAACGTGTCGCGCTGGTTGCAACTTTACCAGCAACGCAACGCCTTTGAGTTGTACTGCGGACGGCTGGGCGCGGCGGGCGAGCAGGCGCGGGGAATGCTCAAGGAACTCGACCGCGAGGCGCTGGGGGAGGCGCTCTACGGCATGGCGCAACAAGCCATGTTCCAAGCCCACTTTGACGACGCCAGTGAGAAGACCAAACAATCGATGGCTTACGTATTGTCCGCGCTAGGCAAGGCGCTGACCGATGAGAAAAAGCTACGGCAGCAGGAGCGGGCGCTTGACCAAGAGAATATCAGCGCCACGGAGCGCAACCGCATCGCGCGGGAG